>JAILDI010000179.1 GCA_024689525.1 Bacteroidales bacterium | reverse complement strand
CGGAAGTGATGATACCGATGATGAGGGTGGTTGCAAAGCCCTGCACGGGACCGGAACCGAACACATAAAGGATGATACCGGTGAGGAGGGTGGTCACCTGACCGTCGATGATGGCGGAGTAGGCGTTCTTGTAACCGTCGGTCACAGCCTTGGAGAAGCCCTTGCCTGCGGCCAGTTCCTCTTTGATGCGCTCATAGATAATAACGTTGGCATCCACTGCCATACCCAATGTCAACACGAGACCGGCGATACCCGGGAGGGTGAGCACGGCGCCGAAACTGACGAGGGTACCGAAGAGCAGAAGCACGTTGCACAGCAGAGCGACATCTGCGATGAGACCTGCTCCCTGGTAGAAGAACACCATATAGATGAGCACCAGGCAGAAGGCGATGAGGAAGGAGATGAGACCGGCCCTGATGGATGCGGAACCCAGGGAAGGACCGACCACCTGCTCCTGAATGATGGATGCGGGGGCGGGGAGCTTACCGGATTTGAGCACGTTGGCAAGGTCTTCTGCTTCCTGTACGTCGAAGTTACCGGTGATTTCGGAAGAACCGCCGGTGATTTCGGTGTTGACGGTAGGATAGGAATACACCAGGCCGTCCAGGACGATGGCAATCTGCTTGCCGATGTTGTCCTTGGTCATGTGGGCCCAGATGTTTGCACCGTCCGCGTTCATGGTCATGGACACGGACGGAGCGCCGTTTCCACCCTGCTGTGCACCGTTAAAGTTCACGCGGGTGTCCGTAACTGCGGAACCGTCGAGGGGAGCCTTTCCGTCGCGGGAAGCGCTCTTGTCGATGGCCACGAGTTCGAACAGGTTACCGTCGACCATCTCGCTGGGCTTGACGGACCACATTCCGCAGAAACCGCGGGGCAGCACGTCCTTGGCCATGGCGAGGTAGGTGTTGACCTGTGCAGTATCTGCACCAGCCACGAAACCTACGCAAGCGCTGTTCCAGCCTGAAGGGACAAGGATGCTGAGCAGGGGATTGGTCACCTGCACGCCGGTGGTGTCCAGATTGTTGAGGATTTCGGCGACGCGGGCGTCAGCAGCGGCGAGAACGCCGTTCTGAAGCTGCATCGTGGGCCAGAACTCGAGGGATGCGGTGCCCTGGAGGAGCTTACGCACACGCTCGGGATCCTTAACGCCGGGAAGTTCGATGAGGATCTTTCCGGAAGTTCCGACCTGCTGGATGTTGGGCTGGGTGACGCCGAAACGGTCGATACGGTTACGCAGCACGTTGAACGAGTTGTCGATGGCGCTGCGGGACTCGCTGCGGAGGACGGAGAGAACCTCGTCGTCCGTGGATTCCGCCTTGACCTTGTCGTGAAGCTCGTAGGTGGAGAAGATCTCCGCCAGACGGCGGCCGCCGGCCTGTGCCTTCCAGGCATCTCCGAACAGGGCGATGAAGTCCTGGTTGGAGTTGACGTTGTTGGCCTTTGCGGTTGCCATTGCGTTCACGAAAACCGGGTCGGAGACATTGCTGCCGGCGAGAGCCTTGACCATATCTTCCAGCTGGACCTGCAGCATGACGTTCATACCGCCCTTGAGGTCCAGACCCAGGTTGATTTCCTTTTCCTTTACTTCCTGATAAGTGTAGCCCAGATAAACTTTCTCCGTGCTGAGTGAGTCGATATATGCACGGTTTTTGATGTTGGCCACGGAGTCCTTGACGTATTCGAGGACCTCGGGGGCTACTGCGTTCTCGTCGACATACTGCTGTGCAAGCGCTTCTGCAGTCCTGGCGGCCTTGTTTTCCTGGATACGGGAAACCGCTGTGAAGGCGAGCTGCCAGATGCATGCGAGGGCCAGCAGAATGGCTACGAGCCTGATTGCACCTTTACTTTGCATAAAAAATTATAGTTTAAAATTTGTTTACTTACGTAAATAAGGGCACAAAAGTACGAATTTTTTCTGAGAAATGAACATTTACGGAACTATTTCTTAATTTTGCATGATATTCAAATAACGAATGAAGCGTAAAACGTCAATTTTGAGCCTGTTTCTGATAGCCCTCCCGCTATTGGTGCACGCCCAGGAGCCGGGGTATCCCCAAACGGACACCCTGGTGATAAGACGTGATTCGCTGGACGCCGCCAGAGGCGTCATCCGTTCCATTCCGGACACCATATTCTTCCATTACAGGGCTGATGCCATTTTCCCCGTCAAAGTGAGCCTGGAGGCCGAAATGACCTTCAAGCCGCTGAGAATAACCGACACGCCGGTAGCCCTTATGGAACACAAGGCCGATCCCGTGGAGCGCCTTGCCCGGGCTCGCGCCTGCCGGCTGAGCTACCATTTCGACGAAGCCGCCAAAGCCTGCCAGCAGGCTATGACCTGGGCCGATGACGCCCTGGCAAGTGAAGTGGAGAAGGAATACAGCCTGGTGCTGAACGCACTGAGCATGACGGACAACTGCGAGATACCTACGGCCGTGATGAAAAAACGCTTCCTGCTGAGGGAGTTCTACCTGTATTTCCCCTTTGCCGACCGTTCCTTCCGCAGCGCCCCCAACGCCTTTGACCAGGGGGAATGCATAATCCCCACCTATGTACCCAAGAACAGCAAGGTGGCGTATTTTTCCTCGCCTGACGCAACCGGAGTCCGCAATATCTACATGAGCGAGAACCAGGACAGCCTGTGGACGCCCCCGGTGTTGCTTAACGAGTCGATGGTGACCCCGGGCAACGAAATAGCCCCGGTGCTCAGCGCCGACGGAAAGACCCTCTACTTCGCCTCCGACGCCCTGTACGGGATGGGCGGGTACGACCTGTACAAGTGCCAGTGGGACGATGCCACATCGACCTGGGGAGAGCCAGTGAATCTGGGCTTCCCCTATTCCTCCCCGGCCGACGACTATATGCTGATGGTGACGGAAGACAGGAAGTACACCTTGTTCGCATCGAACCGCGAATGCCAGTCCAAGGACAGCGTTTACGTGTATGTGCTGAAATACGACCCCGAGCCCTCCAGGAAGAGGATCAGCAATGCCGATGAACTCCTGGAGCTGTCGCTCCTGGAGCCGGCGTCGGACCAGACACAGATCGACAATGCCAATATGGGCGCCACGGGCGGAGGGCTCAATTCCGGCACGCTCTATATGGAAGTCTTTGCCCGCACTGAAGAGCTGCAGAGCACTATCAACAAGCTGAACGGCGATATCGAGAAGCTGCAGACAAGGATGGCGAAGGAGGAGGATGCGGTGATCAAGGAGAGCCTTGCCAGCGCCATCGAGAGCAAGACTCAGGAAAAGATCAATGCGGAAATGCAGCTGAACGACCTTATCAGCGAGTTTGGCAGCATTGAGGAGTTGCTTAGCAATGCATCGTCCCTGAACACCGGAAGGGTGGCGGAGGCGGCCGATACGGAGATAGTGGGTGCCGGAGATGCATACGTGTTCACGAAACACCGTATGGGCGGCACGCTCAAGGCCAAGGTCGAGTCCTGGAAGCAGAATCCGCGCAGCAATTTCAAGATATCTCCAGTGGGCCATTTCGGCGCGGAAGGCTCCCTGCCGCAGGAGGGCTTCTATTATCAGATAATGTTCCTGGAGAGCAAGCGCCGCTCCCTTACCGACGATTTCAACGGCCTCAACCCCGTGTACGAACGCCAGACAAGGCGCCTTCAGTACCAGTACTACGCAGGCGTATTCCGCTGCTATCAGGACGCCCTGCACGCGCTTAACGAAGTGCGCCGCCGGGGCTTCCCGGACGCGGTTATAACCGCATACAACAACGCCTCCCCCATTTCCGTGGAAGAGGCGCTGGAACTCGAAAAGTAGTTGGAAACTACACTTCCGTGGCGGTTGCGAACTCGTGCAGGAAGCGCATGTCGTTCTCGAAATAATGACGGAGGTCGTTCACCTGCCATTTGAGCATGGCAATACGCTCCACGCCCATTCCGAATGCAAATCCACTGTATACGTCAGGGTCGATGCCGCTGGCGCGGAGGACGTTCGGGTCCACCATACCGCAGCCCATGATCTCCAGCCAGCCGGTGCCTTTGCAGATGTTGCAGCCCTTTCCCTTGCAGATATTGCAGCTCACGTCCACCTCGGCCGAGGGTTCGGTGAAGGGGAAGTATGAAGGGCGCATACGGATCTGTGTGTCAGCGCCGAACATTTCGCGGGCGAACAGGAGAATGGCCTGCTTGAGGTCCGCGAAAGTGACGTTCTTGTCGATGTAAAGGCCTTCCACCTGATGGAAGATGCAGTGTGCGCGGGCCGATATGGCCTCGTTGCGGAACACCCTGCCGGGGCATACTACGCGGATGGGCAGCTTTTCCCTTTCCATTGTACGCACCTGTACGGAGGACGTATGGGTGCGGAGGAGGAGAGGGTTAACGTGGCCCGTGGACACGAAGAAAGTGTCCTGCATCTCACGTGCGGGATGGTTCGGGGGGAAGTTGAGGGCTTCGAAAACGTGATAGTCGTCCTCGATTTCCGGACCTTCCGCCACGTCGTAGCCGAACTTGCGGAAGATGTCCACGATTTCCTGCCTTACGATGGATACGGGATGGCGGGAGCCGAGTTCCATTGCGTCACCGGGCATAGTGAGGTCCTCGCCGGAGGCCTGCCGGGTTTCCGCGGCGCCGGCATCGTCCTTAAGCTGTTCTATCTTGGCCGTTGCCGCCTTTTTGAGTTCGTTGAGCTTCTGGCCGAACTCGCGCTTGAGCTCCGGGGCCACGCTCCTGAACTGCTCCATGAGGGCCGTTACCGAACCTTTCTTTCCCAGGAACCGGATGCGCGCTTCCTCAACTTCCTTGAGGGATTTGCACTTGAGCTCTTCCAGTTCCCTGTATACCTGTTCTATTGCCTGTTTCATCGATGGTTGGTTTTAGGTGCGCAAAGATACTAATTATCCTTGAGAAATCCTTCCCTTTCCGCTTTTTCGCGACGTTTGTCGCGCTGTTTCTGAGCCCTCTCGGCCCCGCTGCGAAGGTATTTTTTCCACTGTTCCGGTGTGAAATATGATTCGAACTCGCGGTCTATCTTCTCCATCCACTTGTCCTGTATAACCTGGTACAGGTCCACATTCTGGACGCCTGAGGCCTGCAGGCCGGCGATTTCGCCCTGGAGGCCCTGGAGGCATTCCGTGAGCGTCATCGTCACATAGAACTGCTGGCTATCGTCCAGCTTCAGGAGGCCGGTGAGGCGCTCCGTTTCCTTGTCCACGAACTCATACAACTGCTTTTCTTTCTGCTCCGGGGTGAGTTCCGGCTGCTGGGCCTTCGCCGGGAGTGCGAAAAGCGCGGCAAACAGAACTACTGCCAGATAGTGTTTCATTGCATTGTAAAATTTCATAACTTTGCAAGTTGTTTGAAAGGCAAAAATAACGAAAATAATATCAAAAGCATAATAACGATGAGAAATTCGACGCCCG
>JAILDI010000098.1 GCA_024689525.1 Bacteroidales bacterium | reverse complement strand
TTATTCTGGACTGGGTTGCAAACCAGACCGCCCCGGATAATGTGTGGATGACAGAGAAACCGGCCGACTTCTACGAGCGGGACAGCCTGGGCAACGCCATCTACGAATACGACTGGAACGACACCCGCAGCCTCAATTACGAGAACGAGGAAGTGTGGTGGGCGCAGGACGACGCAATGCGCTTCTGGCTGGCAAAGGGTATCGATGGCTTCCGCTGCGACGCCGCCGGCGAAGTTCCCGCAGAGTTCTGGAAGGGCATCCTACCCAAACTGAACGCCGACTATCCAGAGATCTATCTCCTGGCAGAAGCGGAGCGCACCAACCTGGCGGATTCCCGCGAAACCTTCGACGCAAACTACGCCTGGGAACTCCACCACCTGCTTAACGGCCTGGCCCAGGGCGGCAAGACCGCTGAGGATCTGAAGGCCTATGTGGCCAAGGACGCTGAAGCCTTCCCCAAGGAAGCATTCCGCCTCACCTTCACCTCCAATCACGATGAAAACTCCTGGGCGGGTACGGAATTCGAGCGCATGGGCATCTACGCCAACGCCTGCGCCGTTCTCTGCGCCACCCTTCCCAACTCCCAGCTGCTGGTGTACACCGGCCAGGAAATCGGCCTGGACCGCCGCCTGGAGTTCTTTGAGAAGGATCCCATTATGGACTGGAGCGACAACGACTATACCGCCTTCTGGAAGAAACTGGTGGAACTCAAGCACAATCCGGTCCTGGCTGCCGGCGAACGTGGCGGAGAGCTCACCTGGTGGGAAGTCCCCGTTCCGGACACCGTGGTTGCTTTCGACCGCAAGCTTAAGGACAATCAGGTGATTGTCATCGCCAACTTCGGCAAGGAGCCCTATGAGCCCGTCTTCAACATTCCTGATGTAGCCTTTACCAACCATTTCACCGGAGAGACCATCGAAGGGCCGGTTCAGCTCTCCATCGCCCCGGGAGAATACATCGTTCTTACAAAATGAAAAAACTCTTAGCTTTCGCCGCTCTGGCCCTTGCAGTGGCCTGCAGCGGTCCTTCCTTCGACCCGGAGAGCGTTCCCACGGCCTCCAGGGATGAAGTAACCCGCGTGGAGCCCCTCAGCTGGTGGACGGGTATGAAAACCCCGCTCCAGCTGCTTGTCCAGGGCTCGGAGATTGCCGATGCCGATGTAGCCATTCACGGCTCAGGCCTCAAAATCACCGGTATCCACAAGGCCGACAGCCCGAATTTCCTCTTTGTCGATGTGGCCGTGAGCCCATCGGCCAAAGCCGGCACCGCCTACCTCACCTTCACCAAGGGCGACAAGACGGTGAAATACCCCTACATCATCAGGGAGCGCGAACAGGGCAGCCGCGAGCGTGAGAGCTACACCACGGCCGACCTCATCTACCTGATAATGCCGGACCGTTTCGCCAATGCCGATCCGTCCAACGACAACGCCTTCAGCGGCGAGGCCTATGACGATGGCTCCGCTATGCCTTACGCTATGCCGGAATTCCTGCAGGAAGCCAACCGGGACAGCCTTCTGGGCCGTCACGGCGGCGATCTGCAGGGCATCATCGACCATCTGGATTATATTGCCGACCTGGGCGCCACGGCCATCTGGAACACTCCGCTGCTGCTGGACAACCAGGACTTCGAGTCGTATCACGGCTATGCCTGCTGCGACTACTATCATCTGGATCCCCGCTTCGGCGACAATGCCCTGTTCAAGACCTTCGTTGAAAAGGCCCACGAAAAAGGGCTCAAGGTGATTATGGACATCGTCACCAATCACTGCGGCACGGAGCACTGGTGGATGAAGGACGCCCCGTTCAAGGACTGGTACCATACATTTGACACCTACACGCAGATGAACGCCCAGTTCTCCGTGTATATGGACCCGCACGTGTCGGAACGCGACCTGGAGAAGCAGGAGAGCGGCTGGTTCGTGCCCATGATGCCGGATATGAATCTGGACAATCCCTATGTGCTGAAATATTTCCAGCAGTGGGCCATCTGGTGGATAGAGTACTCCGGCATGGACGGCCTGCGCGTGGACACTTATCCTTACAACGAGCCTGTGCCGATGAGCAAATGGTGCAAGGCCGTTACGGACGAGTATCCCAACATCAACATAATGGGCGAGTGCTGGGACTACAGCATCCCCCAGCTCGCATACTGGCAGAAGGACAATGCCAACAAGGACGGCTTCAACTCCAACCTGCCCACGATCATGGACTTCCCCCTGGAGCACGCGATGATCGCCGCCCTGTGCGAGGACAACGTGAACTGGGACGAGGGTATGACGCGTGTCTATAACGTAATTGCCGACGACTGGGTGTACCAGGACCTGGACAATATGCTCATCTTCTTCGCCAACCACGATCACGCCCGTACTGCCGATGTGTTCCAGCGTGACCCCCGCCGTATGAAACTGGCCTATGCCCTGCTGGCAACCCTTCGCGGCATCCCGCAGATCTACTATGGCGACGAGATGATGTTCTCCGAGCACCCTGTGTGGACCAACGACGGTTCCAAGAGGGTTGATTTCCCCGGCGGATGGGAGGGTGACGCCACCAACCTGTTCACCGAGGAGGGCCGTGCCGCCGCAAGCGGAGAATTTGAGACGGCCGCCGACCTTCACGACTATTTCAAGGCCCTGTTTACCTGGAGGAAGGGCTGCGAGGCCGTGCAGAAGGGCAAGACCCTGCACTTCCTGTCCCGCAAGAACGTGGGCCGCAGGAATATTACGGACAACACCTACGCTTACTTCCGCTATACCGACACTGACGCAGTGTTCGTGTTCATCAACAACACCCTTGAGGAGCGTACGCTGGACTGGAATCACTACCGCGAGTTCGTGGAAGGCCCGGTTACCGGCCGCAACGTAATCACCGGAGAGGAAGTTACCCTGCAGGACGGTGTGGCCGTTCCCGCAAAGAGTGCACTTATTGTTGAGTTCAAGAGATGAAAAAGCTGGTTTTGCTTCTGGCTGCAGCGGCTCTGGTGGCTTCCTGCGGCATAAAAATCGACAATCCGGAAACCCTTACGAGCCCGGACGGGAAACTGGAACTCCGCGTGGGCCTTGCCAATGGCGGCGTGCCTGCATATGAGCTCCTACGCGACGGAAAGGCCGTTGTGAAGCCTTCCAGGCTGGGATTCAAGCTCATCGACAAGGATAATCTGGATAAGGGATTTTCACTTGTCGATGCCACGCGCGACAGCTTCGACGAAACCTGGGAGCCCGTGTGGGGAGAGGAGTCCAGCATCCGCAACCACTACAATGAACTGCTGGTGCGCCTTACCCGCGAAGACGGCGTGAATATGAATCTCCGCTTCCGCCTGTACGACGAGGGCGTTGGATTCCGCTACGAGTTCCCTGTGGAGAACAAGCTTACCTACTTCAATATCGACGAAGAACTCACGGAGTTTGCCATGGCCGGAAATCACACGGCCTGGTGGATCAGCGGTGACTATGATTCGCAGGAGTACAACTACACCTGCAGCCGCCTGCGCAAGATTCCATCGCTGAACCACAAATCCCGCATCCCGCAGGCCTCCCAGGAGGAAATCAACGACAAGTGCGTGCAGACGGCGCTTCAGATGAAGACCGACGACGGGCTGTACATCAACATCCACGAGGCGGAGGTGGTGAATTATCCCACCACGAACCTGGAGCTGAATCCCTGCAAACTTACCTTCCGCACCTGGCTCACTCCCGACGCGCAGAATGTAAAGGGCCGTATGCAGGCTCCCTGCCACACTCCCTGGCGCACCGTTATGGTGTGCGAGAAGGCCACGGACGTGCTGGCCAGCCGCCTTATCCTGAACCTGAACGAGCCCTGCGCCCTTGACGACGTGTCCTGGATCCACCCCGTGAAATACATGGGCGTGTGGTGGGAGATGATTACCGGAAAGACCGAGTGGTCGTACACTTACGATTTCCCGTCGATCCAGCTGGGCGTAACCGATTATTCCAAGGCCACGCCTCACGGCAAGCACGGCGCCAACAACGAGAATGTACGCAAGTACATCGACTTCGCTGCTGAAAACGGCTTCGACGCCATCCTCATCGAGGGATGGAACGAAGGCTGGGAGGACTGGTTCGGCTGCAAGAAGGATTATGTGTTCGATTTCGTCACTCCTTATCCGGACTTCGACCTGCCGGCGCTCAACAAATACGCTCACGAGAAGGGTATCCGCCTGATTATGCATCACGAGACTTCCTCATCGACCCTTAACTATGAGAGGCATCTGGAGGAGGCCTATGACCTGATGAACAAATATGGCTACGATGCCGTGAAGAGCGGATATGTGGGCGAGATTATTCCTTACGGCGAGCGTCACTACAGCCAGCCTCTGATCAATCACTACCTCTATTGCATCAAGGAGGCCGCGAAGCATCATATTATGGTGAACGCCCACGAGGCGGTGCGTCCTACCGGCCTTTGCCGTACATATCCCAATATGATCGGCAACGAGAGTGCGATGGGCGGCGAATACCGCTCCGGAATCAATCCCGGGCACACTACAATCCTGCCGTTTACGCGCCTTCAGGGCGGGCCGATGGATTATACTCCCGGCATCGTGGAGCAGGATATGTCCATTACGGCTCCCGGCCAGACTGGCAAGATGCGCCACACCATCTGCAACCATCTGGGCCTTTATGTGACGTTCTACAGCCCCCTGCAAATGGCAGCCGACCTTCCGGAGAACTATGCACGCTTCATGGACGCCTTCCAGTTCATCAAGGATGTGGCGGTCGACTGGGACAAGAGCCTGTATCTGAGCGCAGAGCCCGGTTCCCACATTATCGTGGCCCGTCATCCCAGACTTGAGTCCCTGAACAAATCCCAGGAGGGTGTGGCAAAGCTGGCCGATGGCAAGAAGAACGCCATTTCCGGCGCCGCCCGCTTCGTTTATGCCCTGCCTGACGATGCAACGTCGATTTCCGGCGCAGTTGCCCGTGACGTATGGTACGTGGGCGGCATCACCGGCGAAGAGGCGATGGATTACGAACTGGCCCTTGATTTCCTGAAACCGGATATCCTGTACGAGGCCACAATCTATCGCGACGGTGACGATGCCGACTATGAGACGGCGCCTCAGTCCTACAAGATCGAAAAGACCGTGGTGAAATCGACCGATACCCTCAAGTTGCACATGGCCCGCAGCGGTGGATTCGCCATTTCGTTAAGAGAGATTACATTATGAGAAAGTTTTTGTTAGCACTCGTGGCCCTGGCGGTGATTACTTCCTGCCAGAACAGCAAGCCGCCGGTAGTATTGGATTCCAGGATAGATATCAGCGTTCTCATTCCGGATACGACCCCTTCCGGTGACGCCATCTACATTGCAGGCCCGTTCACGGGCGGGGAAGGTTTCTCCGTGGGCAATCCCGCGTGGAAGCTTCAGCGCTCCGGAGTGAACTGCAACATCAAACTGTCGCCCGATACCTTCATCGGCAATTATACTCTGGCCGATGGTTTCTGGTTCGTGTCTGAGCAGCAGGGAGCGGAACTGGATGCCGAGGGGAAAGCGGTCGTGCGCACCCTGAGCGGCCAGGAAGGAAGCTATGTTGTAGCTAAGTGGAGCAGATAATGGAAGAATTGAAGATTCATTGTATCAACGACGGGAAGTATTATCCCGTTGAGGCCGGATCGCGCCTGTCGTCCATCGCCCCTGAGTTCGTTACCGATCCCAAGACCGGGAAGCAGTACCGCACCCTGGCGGCCCTGGTGGACCATAAGCTGAAGCAACTGGATTTCACCCTGTTCTATCCGCACGAGGTGGAGTTCATCGGCTATAATCATCCGGAGGGCCGGCGTACGTACATCCGCTCGCTGTGCTTCCTGCTGCAGAGGGCTATGCGCTCGCAGTT
>JAILDI010000171.1 GCA_024689525.1 Bacteroidales bacterium | reverse complement strand
GCCCAGGCCGGCTTCATCGGAACATACGGTGAATGGTATTATACGACACATTTCAGCAATTTCAGCTATTCGGACGGCAAATGGACCGAGACCAGGGACTGGACTTATAACAGCAGCACCGATAAGGTGACCGGATTCGAGGACCGCGAGGACGTCCTTGACGCCATTCTCGACGCATTCCCTGCAAGCCGTCAGATCCAGGTGCGCACTCCTGCCTACAAGCAGTTCTACCTGAGCCCCAACAGCGTATCGTCCTGGACTCAGCTGAATGGTTTCGGGACCGATGCCCTGCACAGGCTCTCCTTCCACAACGATGCATTCCTTTATGGCGGATCGGACCTTGGTACTTTCCACTATGCCTATGAAAGGGCTATGTGGCAGCAGCAGGCCGAGTATCTGATCTGCGGCGGCGAAGCACCGTATTCTTCCACCTCCATCACAGAAATGGAAGGATATAATTACAATAATATCCCCGCCGGGGTTTACAATAACCATTACTCATTCCTTCACCACGATATCGGCTACCACGAGTATCCGGATGACAGTTCCCACGGCAGTACGCTCATGCGCTGGTGGCACGAACAGGGATGGATGCCCGCCATCAAGAAGATGCTGGGCTATCGCCTGTACCTGACCGATGTCACCGTCACCGGAAGCAGTGCATCAAGCGGCAGCACCCTGGATGTGAGTTTTACCATAAAGAACAGCGGCGCGGCACGTGTTATCAACGCACGTCCCATGAAGTTCGTACTCCTGCGCAACGGCTCACCCACAGTATTGAAGGACAGCGACCTGGACATCCGTCTGGTTCCCGCAGGAACGGTATCAGGTACAACGGTCACTCCCGGCTCACACACCTATACCTTCCAGGTAACACTGCCCCAGGGCATCGTCACAGGAGACCAGCTTGCAATCTGGCTCCCTGACAACGCAAAAGGACTGCAGAGCCGTCCCGAATACTCCATCCGCCTCGCCAACAACGAGACACAATGGAGTAACGGTTACAATGTGTTTTACACGTTCCAGTAGTTTGTAAAAGCATACAGGCCCAGGGCGTCACAGCGAGGCGATGACCCGGTCGAAATCCCTGGCGGAGAGCAGGGAGTGCTTCTGGAGATTGCAATGGTAGGAATAGACGGTTGTTACCGACATATTCAGGATCTTGGCAATCTTCTGGCGCTTTGAGATGCCCATCTTTATCAGAGCAAGGATCCGAAGCTCCGTAGATAGGACTCCAGGCTTTGGCATCTCCAGCCTGTACGGCTCCTGCATATGGGCGTTCACCTTATCCACGAAATCAGGGAAGATGCCAAGGAAGGTGGAATCCAGCGAAGTCAAAAGCCCGCTGAACTCACCGGCCGCGAACGAAGGCTTGCGAAGCTGTGCCATAATTGCGTCCGCGCCATCCTCCTTTGCCGTGCGGCGAAGGGACGAACGGTACTCATCGACCTTGTTCAGATAGTCCACGCATTTCTCCATATAGTTGGCAAGGAAACTGTCCTTGATGTTCGATACTTCGCTGAGTTTCCTCTGCGAAACCGTGAGCCTGTTGGAATAGCGCCCCAGCAGGAAAACCAGCGCCAGCGCAACCAATAGCATCAGGGACACCGAAACGATACCCAGGATATAGGTGTAATGCCTGTGCTTTTCCTGTTTAAGTACAACGTTCATTATTTCGAATTCCGACTGGATGATGTCGTTGTACCGGAGCGCATAGTGCGATGTACGGGCATCCTCCAGAGTCATACGCATATACCTGTCCGCACGGCGGATGTCTCCTCTGCGGAACAGGATTCGGGCAAGTTCATACAAAGCGTTGTATGCCTTTGCCGATACCCTCAGGTCATAGGTGGCCGATGTGGAAAAACATTCCATAGCCTTGGACACATTGCCGTCGTTAAGATGTTCCCAGGCCATAAAGTAGTACGCCTTGGCCGTGTCATTCGGACTTGTGAGGTTACATTCCCGCAGTTTTTGAAGCCCGTCCACAGGTATACCATCCCGGCGGAGCACCTCATTGTGGTAATAGGCACATTCCACGTTTGTGCTGTCCAGCTGCCACCAGCGGTCGATTATTTCGTGGCATTTATCGTCAAACGCAGGATAATCTGCAAGGAGCTTGCGGTAGATGTGGTATCCGGCAAAGCCATAAGTCCGGAAGCCTTCGATACCCAGATCCGTCGTATCCACCTTCTCGAACACGACGAGCGCCCTGTTCAACGAATCCATCTTATACAGGATATTGGCGTAACAGGAACCGCTGATTCCGCGCCTACGCACGTCCTTGCCCTGCAATTCCAGCATCTTTTGCACATAACTGTAACAGGAATCCACATCGTGATAGAAGAAAATCTTTTCCAGGCGGTATGCGGCTTCCCACCGGGCACTGTCCGTTACAGCCCAGCCATATACTGCACGAAGAGAGTCCTGCAACTGCTCGTGTTTCAAGTCGAAAACTTCCTTATTCTCAATGGCCTGGTCCAGCAGCGCGAATGTGGTACTGCGCTCTTTTCCGCAGGAAACAAAAAGGAACAAGGCGAAAACCGCCGGAATCAAGATCTTTTTCATACCGCAAATATAAAAAAATAATCTTGTTTTACAAAGTGGCGCATTTTAACTTAACTGATTAATTAACAAAGTTATAAACCATAATATAATCTTCAAAAACCTTGTTTTGGAAGAGGCCTTGGATAAGTTGTTGATTTTTTGTATAATTTTGCAACGGACAACCATCCGAAACCGATAACACAAACAACTAACCATATTATTTATGCGCACCAAACTCCTATTCATTTCGCTTCTCCTTCCCGCGCTGTTTGCCTGCGGGCCCAAGGAAGAGCCCCAAGGCCAGGACGATCCCAATGCGCCCGCGCTCACGGTAAACAAGGAGCAGATCAACGTTCCCGCAAGCGGAGCGGAAGAATCCTTCGCAATCACCTCCAACTGCTACTGGAACATCGCCATTACCGGCGAAGACGGCAAGGCAATTGCCTGGGCAAGCGTCGACGCCACCTCCGGCCAGGGCAACAAGGAAATCAAAGTGACGGTGAATAAAAACGCCAAGACCGAACAGAGGAACGCCACAATCACAATTACCGTTCCTTCAAAGGCCGAACTCACAAAGACCATAACGATAGCTCAGGAGGCTGGCGAGGTTGCTGTGGTGGAAGGCTACAGCTTCCCCATCATCGAAACCTTCGAGATCGACTCTCCCGAATCCCGCAAACTCACGAATGCCGTCATTGCTGGCAACGAATGCATATTCCCCGCCGGAATGGTGCTCAAGCGCAGCAATGAAGAAGGTACGTTGGAATTCGTCTGCCCGTCTCACACCCAGCCGTCAGCCGGTGACGATGCCGCCAGAAGCATCCACCGCAGCATCCGTATGGACGGTTTCGCACAGGGCGAATCGGTGCTCATCAGCGCACCTGTGAAAGAAGCCCTCAGCGGAGAACTCCGCCTTATGCTTGGCGCGCGCGCCGCGTCCTTTACCAAGGCAGGCTGGTCATACTACTGGGGCAAGGACGGCGAGAACTGGAACAAGATAAACATCGAAAACGCCATCACACCCGGCTCAGATGCGGTTTGGAACGTCATCTTCTTCACCATTCCCGCATCCGAAGCCATCCCCGCAGGCGGCACGATCCATTTCAAGATTACGGCCGATGCCAAGCCGTCCAAGGAGTATATCTCAATCTCAAATACAATCTGCGTGTGCCCCGCGAAGGGTGAGACCGGCAACGTTCCCGCAATGGACGGCAGCAAGATTGCCTTCTCCACGGCCTTCAACGACCTCGTGGACAGCTACGCACCCGATGTGAGGTATCCTCTGGGCCTTCTTAGGAGCGCCACTAACAGCTACGCCTCCAATATGACCAGCTTCAACGATCAGTACACGGTACCGGAGGATCTTGGCCCGTTTGCCAAGGCAATGGGCTGCTACGAAAAGCCCGGTTACCTGCAGGTAGGCTTCTACGACGAATCCGTGTGGACAAGGATCTGCTGCGGCACCTATACCGTAAAGATCGGCGAATGCCTCAAGCAGATGGGCGTAGCCGATACCGACGCCAGGATTACCCTCAAGGCCTGCAATATGAAGGACTTCCGCGGCCTGGACAACATTGCCAGAGCAACAATTGCAGCCGGTGAAGAGAGCTTCGTGATGGAAGGCCTCAAGGACGGCGTGTTCGCTGAATACACCACCGAATTCCACCACCTCACTCAGGAATCGGTAATCAATATCTTCGCCCCGCAACTCACCGATGAGGAGAAGGATGCCCTCGGACGCGGCGAAAACACCAAGTACCTGCTGGACTACCGCTTCTTCATCGACGATGTCGTGGTGGAACTCACCACCGTCCACGAAAAGGGCAGCGACACCAACAACGACAATGAGATTTTCTCCGACGGAGGTAACTATAACTGGTAAGCCATATGAAAAAGATATTTGCAGCCGCAGCCGCCGTATTTGCCCTGGCGGCATGTAACAAGAGCCTCCCCGTTGCGGAGCCCGGAAGCGAGCTTACCGCCACAATGGAGATTACCAAATCCCATCTGGACGGAATGAACGTCCTTTGGGATGCCAACGACGAAATCGCCGTCTTCACTCTGGAAGAAGGCACATACAGGAATTCCAAGTTTGCAACTGCCGATGAGGGAGCAAGCGCGGTGTTCAAAGGCCCCGGCATCAATGCCGATGAAAACCTTTTCGCCCTGTATCCCTACAATGAGAACGCGATGTGCTCCGCCACCAGCGGCATTAGCACCGTTGCCGATTTTACAGCCCAGAAAGTGGTCAACGGCACATTCGACAAGAATACCAACCTGGCCGTGGGCAAATTCGCAGGTGAGAAGAACGTAAGCTTCCGCAATGTCGGAGCTCTCCTGAAATTCAAGCTCACCCAGGAAGGGGTCGATACAGTGCGCCGCATCGAACTCAAGACCAATGACGGCACCCCCATCGCCATTGCCGGTGATTTCAGCATTCTCTGGAATGACGGAGCCCCTCTCATCGACCCCAGCGACAATGCTACCGGCTCGGACGTGATTAAACTGACCCCTGCAGGCAGCGCATTTGCAACCGGCGATACCTATTATGTATGGGTTCTCCCCGGCGAGTACAAGGGACTCAC
>JAILDI010000169.1 GCA_024689525.1 Bacteroidales bacterium | reverse complement strand
CCCGCGCCAGATGAGCGCCTGGTCCGGCCTTGCGAAATATCCGATGGACATCCACTTCACGCCAAACTTCTCCACGGGAACCATCAGGTCCTGCTCGCCTTCGCGAACCATTTCCGGAACGGACCCCTCGGTTCCGGTCATCACCGGCACCGAGGGGCCGTACACATCGGCATCGGCAAGGCCAACACGGAATCCCTGCCTGGCCAGAGCCACGGCAAGGTTCACTGCGACTGTGGATTTGCCCACGCCGCCTTTACCCGAAGCTATGCCGATGATATGCCCCACGTTCGCCACCTGGTCCAGGCCCAGCTCGGGAGCCTTTTTCTGGGGCGCGGGGTCTGAAACCACGGTCTTTACTTCAACCGTAGTGCCCTCCGGAGCCTCCCTGTAAATGGCGGCCTTAACAGCCCCTACAAGGTAGTTTTTCAGAGGATCCGGCTTACGGGGAAACGCCAAGGTAACCGTAACGGAAGAGCCGTCCAAGAGAACCTCGCGTATGATTCCAAGTTCGGCAAGAGTCTTGTCTTCCCTGCCGGGGTGCTGAATACCTTCTATCCAGCCAAAGATTTCCTGTTCTGTCATTATTCCGCGAAATCCAGCTCTTTAATAAGATGTGAAGCGCCGCCCAGTTTGTCCACCAGGAACAGAACGTAGCGGATATCCACGCAGATGCACCTCTGCAGGTCCGGTTCGAACATCACGTCGGAGCTCATGGACTCCCAGTTGCCGTCGAATGCCAGGCCGATGAGGTTGCCGTCGGCATCCAGAACGGGCGAACCCGAGTTGCCTCCGGTGATGTCGTTATTGGTGAGGAAGCAGGTGTGCACCTTGCCATCTGCGGCATCGGCATACTGTCCGAAATCCTTGGCTTCCCAAAGGGCACGGAGACCAGCGGGAACGATGAATTCCGGATTGGTGGGATCTTCCTTCTGCATCACGCCGTCCAGGGTGGTGAAGTAGCTGTAGCGCACTGCATCCTTGGGATTGTACGGCAGCACGTGGCCATAGGTGAGGCGCATGGTGGAGTTTGCATCCGGGTAGGAAGGCTGTTTTTTCTGCCATTCCATAAGGCCCGCGGTGTATGCCTTCAAGGCGGCGTCAAGATCTTCGATGGCTTCGTTATATTCCGCCAGACGGGTGCGGTACACGTTATAGATGCTTGCGTAGAGCCTTGTAACCGGGTCGTTGAAAATCGCATCCGGATCGTCGTCCAGAGCGTCTCCGATGAACTTGGGATCCACGAAATCGGAATTGGTGAAGAGGTAATTCACATAGGCATCTATGTCGATGGTCGCGAAGTTGTCGAATCCGCCGCCAAGGTCGTTCAGATAGTCTCTCTCAAGAGCGCGCTCGCGATAGAACTTAAGGAGCGCGGCGGCTTCCTTGCGGTCCAGCTCCGGCACATAGTCCCTGTAAACGCCCTTGATTGCTTCGAGAGCGGTTTTTGCCGATGCTCCCGGAGTCCTGCGGTTATAGTTCGACATGGCCGACAGGATTCCCACGAGCTCGATGCGCCAGGGGGCTTCCATAAGAAGCACCATTGCCTTGCGGGCCTCGTCTGATGCCTGCACGCATGCGGCAATGCGGTCCAGGGCGTCGCCATACTGCTCCTTGCGGGTTTTCTTCTTGCCAACCCATTTCATAAAGGCGGCCTCCTTTTCGATTTCGCGGTCGATGATTCCGAGCTTACCGAAGGCCAGCTCTTCGCCCTGCCACTTCTTCCAGCCATTTGCCGATGAAGCATACTTGTTGGCGTATTTGAGCTGAACCTGAGGGTCTGCGCACATGGCCTCCCACATGATGTCCTGACGCACGGTGCGGGCGTCCACGGCGATACGCTGAACTTCTATCATCTGCTGCAGCTGGGCTGCGGTCTGGAAGCGTTGTGTACGGCCGGGATAGCCAAGAATCATGGTGTAATCGCCCTTCTGCACGCCTTTGAGCGACACTTTCAGGTGACGCTCCGCGGCAAGGGGAACGTTGCTCTCCGAGTATGCCTCCGGGCTGCCGTCCGGAGCCATGTACACGCGGAACATGGAGAAGTCGCCAGTGTGGCGGGGCCACATCCAGTTGTCCGTTTCACCGCCGAACTTACCCACCGATGCCGGGGGTGCGCCAACGAAGCGGATATCGTCGTAAGTCTTGTACACTATAAGGTAGTATACATTGTCGTTGTAGAACGACGTGATTTGGGCGTGGCAGCCTGGGTTGGCTTCTTCAGCGGCTTTGCGGAGCTCGCGGCGGACGGGGTTGGGGTCTTCAAGGCCGGTGAGCCTATCAGTTACGTCCTCCATGCTCACCAGGAAGGTGACGGTGAGGTTGGGGCATGGGATTTCATCGGCCCGAGTCATGGCCCAGTAGCCGTCCATCAGGTAATTGTGCTCTGAAGTGGAGAGACCCTGGATGCTGCTGTAGCCGCAGTGGTGGTTGGTTACCAGGAGGCCGTCCCTGGAGATGATCTCGCCCGTGCAGCCGCCGCCGAAATGCACGATGGCGTCTTTCAGCGAGCTGTGGTTGATGCTGTAGATTTCGTCCGGGGTGAGGCGGCAGCCGGCATCGGCAAGCGCCTTTCCGTTAATCTGTTCCAGAAGGGGCAGGAGCCACATTCCTTCATCGGCCCTGGCGCCAAGGCAAACCAGTGCGGCCGCGATTATAGCGATAAACTTTTTCATACTACTTTACAATGTCCATTTCACGAATGAGGTTCTTTGCCCCGCCCAGCTTCTCCACGCAGAAGAGAACGTAGCGGATGTCCACGCAGATGCAGCGCTGGAGTTCAGGCTCGAAAATCACGTCTGAGCTCATGGATTCCCAGTTGCCGTCGAATGCAAGGCCGATGAGGCGGCCGTAGGCGTCCAGGACCGGCGAACCGGAGTTGCCGCCGGTGATGTCGTTGTCGGTGAGGAAGCAAAGGTGCAGGGAGCCGTCCTTGTCGGCATACTTGCCGAACTGTTTGGGCGTTGCGCTGTACCAGGGCTTGAGGGCCTCCGGGACGATGAATTCGGGGTTGGAAGGATCTTCCTTCTCCTGAACGCCGCGGAGGGTGGTGAAGTAGTCGTAGAAGAGACCGTCTTTGGGGCTGTAGGGCCTCACATGGCCGTAGGTGAGGCGCATGGTGAAGTTTGCATCCGGGTATGAGGGCTGCCCTTCGGTCCATTCCAGAAGGCCTGCGGTGTATGCGGCGCGATAGGGCTCCATGGCTTCGTCCAGCTGCTCCGTTTGCAGATACAGGCTGTATGCGTTGCTGAACACGTTGAAGGCAAGCTGCATTGCGGGATCGTCCATCGCGGCCTGAAGGTCTTCCTGGGTGTGGACGTTTTCCCACACTTCCTTTACCTTTTCATAGGCTACGAAGGCCGATGTGTTGAAAAGATCCGTCACATACTTGTCGATGTCGAGGTCCAGGAAATCTTCGCCTTCCGGCATGATGCCGTTCATGTTGATGAGGGAAGTGTCCACTCTCTCCCTAAAGAAGGAAAGAAGCGCGGCGGTTTCTTTCTTGTCCAGAGGGGCATAGTAGCTGTCGTACTCTTTCTTCAGGTTATCCAGACCGCCCTGAACTGCGTTTTCTATGGTAGCGCCTTCGCCCTGAACCGCGCCCAGCACATCGTTGATGAAGCTGAAGGCAAGTCCCTGGATTTCTATCTGGAATGCACTTTCGTAAATAAGGTTGAAAGCTTTCTGCACGGGCGATGCGGCCGCGGTTGCGGCGGCAATCCTGTCAAGGGCCTCGCCATATTTCTCCACCCTTTCCGGATTCTGGTTCACCCACTCGATGAACGCCTCTTCCCTTGCCTCCTGGCGGGCGATGATGTCAAGGTCCCTGAAGGCCTTTTCCTCGCCCTGCCATTTCTTGCGATAGTTGGTGGACATGGCGTATTTGTCGGCATACTGGAGCATGATGGCCGCGTCCGAGCACATGGCATCCCACATGAGATTCTCCCTCACAAGGCGGGCGTCGATTGCAATGCGGTGTACCTGCTCCATATCCTTCAGCTGGGCTGCGGTCTGGAAGCGCTGGGTGCTGCCGGGATAGCCCATGACCATGGCGTAATCGCCTTCCTGAACGCCCTTGAGCGAGATTTTGAGGTGGCTCTTGGCTTTCAGGGGCACGTTGTTCTTGTTATAATCGGCAGGCTCGCCCTTCTTATCGGCATATACCCGGAACATGGAGAAATCTCCGGTGTGGCGGGGCCATTCCCAGTTGTCCGTGTCGCCGCCGAACTTGCCAATCGAGGACGGGGGCGCGCCCACGAAACGGACGTCCGTGTAGTTCTTATAGACAATGAGGTAGAAGACGTTGCTATCGTAGAAGGATTCCACCATCACCTCGCATCCGGGATTCGCTTCCTTGGCGTCGTTCTCGATGAGCGCTTTCGCCAGGGGGCGTGCTGCTGGATCCGCCATCTTGTCCGTTACATCCTCCATGTACACGAGGAACTTCACGGTGAGCCCCGGGACGGGGATTTCCTGGCTGCGCTTGAGCGCCCAGTAGCCGTCCATCAGGTAATTGTGCTCCGGGGTGCTGAGCTCCTGGATGCGGCTATACCCGCAGTGGTGGTTGGTGAGCAGCAGGCCGTCCTTCGAAACGATTTCTCCGGTGCAACCGCCGTCGAACTGCACCACGGCGTCCTTCAGCGAACTGTGATTCACGCTGTAGATGTCTTCCGCCGTGAGCCGGCATCCTTCACGCTGCATAATGTCGATGTTCATGCTCTCCAGAAGCGGGAGCAGCCACATTCCTTCATCGGCCCACGCTCCCAAACATATTGAAAGCGCCGCCGCAAGGGCTAGAATCTTCTTCATATCAAATTAGTTATTTTCACAAATGTAATCATTTTCACGGGAATAATCCCTACATTTGTACGTTAAACACACGCGCATATGAGCAAAATGTATGAAGCGCCGGTGGCAGAGGTGGTTTCCCTGCGTTGGGAAAACGGCTTTTGCATCCTTAGCAACACCGGCACCGAGACTGTTGGCATCAAGCCCGCATTGGACGACAACGATTTCGAATAGGGAGGGCAGCAGCATGAAGAAGCTATTTCTTTTGGCTGCCGTTGCAGCCTTCGCCGTGTTCTCCTGCACGAAAGAACAGAATATAGAGGAGCCGCCTGTGCCGCAGGAGGAACAGGAGGTGATAGTGGAACCGGCCGAAACCGTGGTGATAACCGCGAAGACGGAAACCGCCGAAACCAAGACGACTCTGTCTGAGGACTCTGGGGTGTATCACGTCCTTTGGGCGGCCGGCGACCAGATCAAGGTGAACGGCTATGTTGAAACCCTTGCCACGGAAGGCCAGCCCGGCGGCTACGGCCCCGGTTATGACAAAGCCCAGTTTACCGGAAACAATCCCATTCCGAATAATGTAAGCCCAAGGTATAGAGCGATTTATCCCAGCTCTGCGACCGACCAGTATTTCAATTTCATCCTTCCCGCAGAGCAGCCTTATGTGGCCGACGGCATCGCCGCTTTCCCTATGTATGCGGAATCCGACGAGCTGAGCTTCTCCTTCAAGAACCTCTGCGGCATAATCCAAATCAAGCTCAAGGGAGACAAGAGCGTGAGCTCGATTTCCCTAGCCGATAAGGGCTCCGATCCCAAGCCAATGAGCGGCCGTTTCAACGTTGTGTCCGATGCCGCGGTTCCAACAACCGGCACCAACGGAACGGCGCTGATTTGCGCAACGCCTGTGGCGCTGAACACATCGACCTTTACATCGTTCTTTATCACGGTTCCCGCCGGGGAATACGGCAAGCTGCAGATTATTATCGAAGCTTCGGACGGCACAATATGCACGCTCAAGAGCAAGAATCCGGTTACGGTGGAGCGGAGCATGATTACGCCCATCAGTATTTCCAATCCTACGTTCAAGGATGAAACGGCGCAGATTACATATACTAATTCCAACACATCGCAGGTGAACAAATACGCCGCCGGAGCCGATGCTTCCGTGTTCGGCGACGGCCTCACCGTGGTGAGCCACGAGTACGATTCCGGAACAAAGACGGGTGTCATAACCTTCTCGGGCACAATAACCAGCGTTGGTTACTATGCTTTCCGCAGCGTCGGCAATATTCAGACGATGACTATTCCGGAAACGGTTACATCCATCGGCGAACGCGCGTTTGAGAGTTGTTCGAACATGGTAAGTCTCAACTTCCCTGCAAATCTCACCACCATCGGCACATATGCCTTCGTGAACTCTACCAAGTTCGTTCCGGACGACATGTCGCACATCACGACGATTTATGCCGGCGCCTTCCAGAACACCAATTTGAACGGGACTTTCACAATCGGAAACAATTTCACCAGAATCGATTTCGATGCGTTCAGGGCCTCTAAGGTTGCGGAAGTCGTATTTGACCATACGCCGGAAACGATGGGCACGGGCTTGTTCATGGGCTGCACCAGTCTTACCAAGGTGACGTTCAACGACGATATCGACATACCTGATTATACTTTTGAGAACTGCACTAATTTATCGACAATTACATTCAATGCCGATGTCCAGACTATCGGTAAATGCGCTTTCAACATTTGCCGGGCGATTCCGTCCCTGACGCTTCCTTCATCGGTTACGACCATCGGAGAGAGCGCTTTTGCCAACTGCAGCGGCATGGAAACCATCGACTTCTCTCCCAATATTACAATTATAGGAAAGGGCGCATTTGCGCAGTGTACATCCCTGCAAGAGATTGTCCTGCCCGCCGCTCTTGTTACATTGAGCGAAAGGGAGAATTTCTCGGGCTGCACGTCGCTTACCAAGGTGACTTTCCCGGCGAATGAGACCTTCCACGCCATTCCTTATCTGTGTTTCGACGGGTGCACTAAGCTTGTCAACACCTCCTTCCCGGCAAATATAACCAGCATCGGCGGGCTGGCCTTCAGGAACTGCGGCTTTACGGCGCTTCCCGACGGATGGGGAAGAAAGACTATCACTTATGGAGATGAGCCTTATTACGGTTGTCCAATTGCGTCCATCACGTTCCCGGACGACTGGACGTCGGTGCCGAACAATTTCTGCTGGGGCTGGAAGAGCTTGAGCGAGGTTCATTTCGGTACGGGAGTAACGTCGATTGGCGGCAGCGCTTTCCGCTCTTGCACCGCACTTACTGACGGTAGCAAGGTGGTTATTCCTGCTCAGATGGCTTCCATCGGCAGTTATTGTTTCGCCAGCAGCGGGCTCACCAGCCTGCCTGCCGGCATTAACCGGACGGGCATCACCTTGAGTGATCACGTATTTGCCAGCACGAAGCTTACCGCCGTCGATATTTCAAACTGGACAACCGTGCCAAACGGAACGTTCAGCGAATGTACGTCTCTCATTAGTGCCACGCTGGGTAGTTCTCTGACATCCATCGAACAATATGCTTTCTCCAGCTGTTCGCTATTCTCTTCGGTAACGATACCGGCATCGGTGGCGACGATGGGAAATTACTGCTTCGCCAATACGGCTCTCGCCGACATCCCTGCCGGTCTTCACGACTGCTCGATGGGTGAACATATATTCGAAGGAACGCCCATGACCAGCATCACTATGCCGGCCGGCATGACGACGGTACCCAACTATATGTTTGGCGGTTGCAGCAGCCTCACAACCGTTAATCTCAATGATGTAACTACCGTGGGGAACTTCGCGTTCACAAGTTGCACCCTCATCAGTTCGGTTTCTGCCCCCAATGTGGCTACCGTGAACCAGGATGCATTCTATCGAAATTACGCCCTTGTATCCATAGAACTTCCTTCCGTGGTTACTGTCAAGAGTGATGCATTCCGTGAATGCTCGCATCTTGAGACGGTTGATCTGGGTTCGCACATCACCACCCTCGGCCAGGACTGCTTCCACGACATCCCGACATTGCAGGCGATTTACATCCGCAACGGTGCGGCCATTGTTTCTTTAACAACGCGCTTTACCAATTCATCATATCCCTATCCGTCGATTTATGTGCCTCAGGCGCTTCTGGATTCGTATAAGGGCAACGCGGCGTGGAGCCAGTACAAGGATTATTTCGTGGGCCTGGATATTCCCGTTTCTGTGCCCCCGATTACATCTATGCAGCTCGGAGACGGCTGTACGCCGTACTACAGCATAGATGGAGTGGTGGGCGCCTTCAACGAAAACGGAGGCACGCTTACGTTCCTTGCCGATAACACCTGCGAACTCACGTTCTCCGGCACATCCGGAATCATTGATATGAACGGCCACACTCAGAACAAGGTGTTCTGGATGCAGAACGATTCCGGCAGCATAACCATCCGTAACGGCACGTTTACCCAGACGAGTGACTGCTTTGACGGCAAGACGGGCTTCAACGACGGTTATGGCGGAACTGTAATCCTGGAGAATATGACTGTGAACGGAACCCTGTGGACCGACAGTCACCCGTTTGTAATTCGCAGTGGTGACTACAACCAGATCCGCAACATGAAGAAGAACTCCGTCATCTCCGCCGGTTCCGGTACCGTAACCATCGAAGGCGGCCGCTTCAAGAGCTTCTATAACTACAGCAACAGCGGCTGGACTTACGGCGACTACTACATCTCCGGCGGCAAGTTCGCCTTTAATCCCACCACCGCCACCAACGTAACAATCGTGAGCGGCTACCACGTGGAGTCTAACACCGATTCCGACAGTTCGACCTACCCGTACCGCGTCGTTGCGAATTAGCCCTGGCGGCTAACAAA
>JAILDI010000146.1 GCA_024689525.1 Bacteroidales bacterium | reverse complement strand
CCGGACCATGTGCTCTTCTACGGCTTTACCCCTTCTTTCTACATGGTCGGGCGTGAAAAGCTTCCTACGGCCAACGACGAACTCCACTGGCCGTCCGACCATCTTCCACTCAAGGTTGTCTTAAATTTCTAGGAGTATGAGAAAAGCATTCATCATAGGGATTACCCTTGGAATTTCATTCCTCTCCTGCACAAGACAGGAGCAGCCTCCTGTGAAAGATTTCGTGCTGGAAGTGTCCATGCCTGAAACGCTTACCAAGACTGTCCTGGGCCCCAAGGCCGCTGGTGTTTATCCAGTTCTTTGGAGCGTGGGAGACTACATTACTGTAAACGGAGTCCGGTCCAAGCCGCTCACGGCCCTGGAAGCTGGTGCGGCTACGGCAGTGTTTCATTTCTCCGAATCCATCAAAACTCCTTACCATGTCCAGTATGGCAGTGGTGTTCCTTCTACCCAGCAGTATTCAGAGGGTAATATCCGCAATTTCGCAGTTCCTATGGCTGCAACGAGTTATGATGCCTCGTTTACGCTGGAGCACCAGGCATGCGTACTGTCACTGCCTCTCAGTGGCAGCGTGAGCATTGCCGGCATCAGCTTCTGCACCATGGACGGAACGCCCCTGAGCAGTGGCGGAACAGTGCAACTTACCTTGCCAAAAGGCGGCGTAAGCGTTTCGTCGGCAAAGACTTTTTGTGTGGCTTTGCAGCCCGGGTATCTGGAGAAAGGTCTGAGTGTGGACATTTATACCACGGCCGGAGACAGGATGAACCTGCTCTCCTTTGCGGGTGAAACCTTGTCTGCAGGTACCGTGTACGAGTTCCCGGCCACAACGTTCAAGGCCAATGCTCACCCGGTAACAGTAATTGCCGACTATGCTCAACTAAAGGCATTTGCAGACAGAGTTGCCGCAGGAGAGAAGTATCTGCAAGCCCGCATGACGGCCGATATAGTAGCGGACAATAGCTGGACACCCTTAAAGGGATTTACCGGGGATTTCGACGGGGGCGGATACACCATTTCCGGCCTGAAAAAAGCTTTTGTCAACGAACTTCAGGGCTGCATCCGCAATCTCACGGTGGAGGCCGATATCAGCATTTCCTCAAAAGACGACATCACCGGTGACGAGAGCATTTATTGGGCCGGCATCCTGACCAACAGAATGTACACCGGTGCACTGATAAGCAACTGTGTGGCAAAAGGTTCCCTGTCCTACAGCCAGTGGGGAAAGGAACTCAGGGCTGGCGCTTTCTGCGGTTATGCCGTGCGAGGCACAGTGGAGCATTGTGTAAACAAGGCGTCCATACGCATAACGGGCGACGGCAGCTCAGCTGTTCAGACCGGAGGCATCGTGGGAAGAGTTTACGCCAGCAGCGACCAGGTCAATATCATCGGCTGCTCAAACGACGGCTCGCTGTCGCTTTCCGGAACTCTGAAGACAGTGGAAGTTGGTGGCATTGTAGGGCAGTTCCAGCCAATCAGCGCCAGCACCCTTTCCGGCTGCTCTTTCACGGGCGACATCAGCTTTGAAAGCGGCTCCACCCTCTCCGGCGCCATGAATCTGGGCGGCATTGCCGGCTCCGTGAAAATCGCTTCCATTGCCGACTGCTCCTCGGCGGGGACCATGACCGTAAGCTCGTCAGCATCCGGTGCAATCCGGGCCGGCGGAATCCTGGGCAATGCCCAAAGCTATGGCGACAGCAGTGACATCGGCCTTGCCGGATGCACTTTCAGCGGTGTCCTCACCATCAATGTCCCCTCGCACGGAATCATTAACACCAACGCGATTACGGGCCTGTATTCCACCGCCACACATACGGAAACAGGCTGCGTAAACAGCGGAACAATTACTGTACTATGAGAAAAATATTACTGCTGTGTCTCCTCGTGCCGGTTCTGGCTCAAGCCCAAAGCTTTAAGGTTGGGAGTTATAACATCTGCACCTCCGGCTCCCGGAAATCCTTTGTAGAGAAGGGGAAGGCCGGCGTATTTGCCGATCCCCAACGTTATTGGTGCAACAGCGCCACTGCCGTCGCCGACATGATTGCCAGCCTTGACTGCGATGTTATTGGCATCCAGGAGGTTTGCGACAGCATTTGGGGCGTAAAGGGGAATCTGGACATCCGCCGCCTTGTCGAAGAGCGCCGTACGGGCTACCAGTGGGTACTGTATCCCAATACCGTTAAAGGCATATCCTATGATGTAGCCATCGCCTTTAAAGCCGAACTGCTGGACACTCTTGCAACTGGTATCTTCTGGACAGGCGGACATCCCGAGAAGCCTAAAACGCGCTCCAATGAACCTACTCATACCTGTAAACCCCTGGTGTGGATTCATTTTATCCACAAGGCTTCCGGCAAGGATTTCTATTTCCTGAACACGCATACGGTAGTGCCTCAGAAATACCCCGGAGACGAATGGCCCAGAAACCGTGGCAACATACTTAACCTCCAGGAAACCAGGCGTCTTGGTGAGGCTTTGGTTCCGGAGGATGTTCCATCCATTCTTGTAGGAGACCTCAACATCGCCCATAATTCAAAAGACTGGTATAATATTGCAGACGGCCGATGGGAAGATGTTTACACCCGCCTGGGGAAGGAAGGCCTTCTTGAGATAGAAGACCGGGAATGGGGTACGCAGAACACAAAGGATGAGACCGCCTCCACCAAATGGTATCCTGACCATATCATGCTTGACGGATTCACCGCCAGCAACTTCAGGATAGAAAGGGGAAAGTTCCCCACGGCCGATGAATCCTTGCATTATCCCTCTGATCATTATCCTCTTGTTGCCACAGTCTCTTTCGACCAGCAATCCAAGGCATGGGAACGCGTCGCTTCTCCTGATGGAAGCATTGCCCTGGAACTGCTCCCGGGGGCGAAATCGGCCTGGTACAGGGTTATCTGCGACGGTAAAATTGTCGTACGCTCATCGCCACTTGCCATGACTCTTTCCGACGGTACGGTTTTTGGCGCCGGGGAGCCTCGCAAGGTGGAAAAAGAAGACGGCAGCCTCGTTTTCAAATATGACGGTTATTCTCTTGAAGCGCGTGCTTATGATGATGGCGTCGCCTTCCGCTGGGCAATTTCAAAAAGAAAGCCTTTCAATGTCGCAGGCGAGAAAACAGAATTCAGATTCGGAGCAGGCGCGGAAACCATCCTCTCCTATACCCATAAGAACGTAGACCCCTATCAGGACGATTTCCAGAACCTTTACACAAAGCTGACCTTCCCTGTCTGGGACACAGGAAAACCGCTTCTGGATGTTGCTCCCGGTCCTTATGACAAGCCGGTGGACATGAAGCCTCTAGCAGCAAAGCCCCTTGCCGTCATCCCCGCACTTGTAGAGAATGAAGGCGTGAAAATGGTAATTGCAGAGTCTGACCTGATTGCCTATCCAGGTATGCTTCTCAAACCCTTCGGCACTGGATTCGAGGCTTCTTTTGCTCCTTATGCTGCAAATTTCAAGCAGGGCGGCAAAAGGAATCTTCAGATGATAGTCACATCCCGCGAG
>JAILDI010000085.1 GCA_024689525.1 Bacteroidales bacterium | reverse complement strand
ATGGCAGTCGAAAGCAGCGGTGAACAAGCGCCTCGGCGCGTTAAACCTCCGCTTCAAAGTCCACGACATACTGCACCAGGCACGCACCCTCACCCATACGGTTACAGCCAACTACGAGGAAGATTCCTACCGACTTATAATGGGTCGATATATCCTCTTCGGCGTCAAATGGAACTTCGGCAAGATGAATGCCGCCCACAGTTCCCGCGCCCAGCAGGCCGCCTGGCAGATGGTATTCTGATATGACTCTTAGACAGTACATCGAAACGCAAATCATCCCGCAGTACGCCGCGTTCGACAAAGCGCACCGCGAGGACCATGCCCGGGCCGTGATTGAACGGGCGATGGCGATGGGGGAGAAGTACGACATCGACCTTGACATGCTCTACACCGCCGCTGCCTGCCACGACCTTGGCCTCGCCGTGGACCGCAAGACGCACCACCTGGAGAGCGGCCGGATAATTCGTGCCGATGTGCACCTGCGTGAGTGGTTCACCCCGGAGCAGATCGAAACCATCGCCCAGGCTGCGGAAGACCATCGCGCATCGGCCACCACACCCCCTCGCAGCATCTACGGAGCCCTCGTGGCCGAAGCCGACAGGATGATCGTCCCTGAAACCATCATCCGCCGCACCGTCCAGTTCGGCTTGTCCAATTACCCCTCGCTGGACAAGGAAGGTCACTGGCAGCGCACCCTGGAACACCTTCACGAGAAGTACGCCGAGGGCGGCTACCTCCACCTCCTCATCCCCGGCTCTCCCAACGAAGAACCCCTCCGCCAGCTCCGCTCCATCATCCGCGACACCCCCCGCCTCCGCCGCCTCTTCGAGGTTGTCTACTCCGCCGAATCCCCTAACGCCTAACCCCCTGAACATTCTTGCAACCTGCGAGCCGCTTTTTGCCGTGAAATGCAAGTGGTTGAGTGACAGTTATTTATGCAATATTGGGTGGGAGATATTCCCACCCAATATTGTGTTATTCGCTGATTTACAGTGAGTTACATTTCACGCCTCTAGTCTCCTTCGGGTGCGTAGAAGGAGATTCGGAGCATATTCACGTAGAGTTTGCCGCCGCTTTCGATGCGGAAGCCGTTGTAGTAGCCCGTAGAGAAGTCGTAATCGTAGTAATTCTCGGAACTTGACCAGTACTTGGATTCCGGCTGGGCGATGACCGTGGCCGTGCCGTCGGGGGCGATGCCGTAAACAGTAGTAGTGTTGGTGGCTGAATTGGACATCTTGAGCAGGATACTGTGAATCTCGCCCTGGTGCTGCATCGTGGGGTCGGTGCAGGTGGAAAGCGTCCATTCAGTGCTGTTATCGGCAGAATACAACTGACCCCAGTTGGTCTTGAGGTTGCTCACGTTGAAGTACCAGGGGAAGTATTCCTCACCGTCCTCGGTCACCTTCCAGATGCTGCCCATACTCTTGTCCAGATGAGTGGAGCCGTAATATGAATCAACGTCCGGCCAGTCTATGTAACGGGATATGCCGATGTACATTTCCTTCTGGGCATAACCGAAGTCGCTCAGGCCGGTGGAAGCGTCCGGGATGGCCTTGACATAGAGAGTATACTGGTCCGGCTCCAGGCCTGAAGGTACTTCCACATAATACATTCCGTCCAGTTCTCCGGTGCCGGGAGCGGGAGTCAAAGACACTTTATCATAGGCGACATCTTCTTCTTTTACGGGATCCCAATAATCTCCGTACCGCTGATAGTAGCACTCATATCCGGCAGCGTGGGGATCGGCAGGCCATATTGCCGTGAATCCGGTGCGGGGCTTGGGGGAGATGTACATTATCGGCCCAGGGAGGTCCACCACTGCCGGTTTCATATCCACGGAGAACATCGTAAGACCGCCGTCCTTGAAGGTGAGGCTGCGCCCAAGCGAGGAGAGGTCCACTAACTTGGAATACTGAAGTTCGCTGCCGCCGCGGTCGACAGTGCAGATAATGCCGAACCAGTCGTCACATACGCCAGGAAGGACGCGGAGGTATATCGCTGCTTCGCCGCTGGCGTCGGCAACTATCGGCCTGGAAGAATCCGTGCTGGTGAAACTCACGTGATAGCAGTCATCCAGCGTCCCCTCCATAAACTTCGGGACTTCATAGATGTACTTACCGGTCTCAGGATAGTAAGACACGATGTCTTCAACTCTGACGCAAGCCATAAGATGGTCACCGGTGTACCAGGTGCCGGACTTAACAACATCACCCTCCTGCAGTCCCTTGAAGGTAATCTTCACCACCGTTCCAAGGCGGGCGAAGTTGAAGGAAATGTTCGAAGGCCGCGCGCTGTACTCGGCATATCGGGAAACAAGCATATCGTCGGCCGTGTTGTAACCGCCGGCGTAGATCTCCTGATCCGGGTCGATCAACAGCGGAAGAGTGTCGCCGCTCATATAATAAGGATTGTAGGAACAGGCCAGGTACTTGTACGTAAAGGTATAAGTGGCCAGTTCTTCCGCACTGAGCGTGCTCTCCCAGTAATACGGTTCGAAAGTGGCCGTGAACGTTGCGGTCTCACCGCCTGCGGTAAGGGGATCCGTGGCAACAAACCCGGAAGCACTGTCGATGTCGTAAAGCCCGGGATCGCTGGAAACTCCAGTTACAAACTCCTTCACGTAAAGCACATCGCCCGCTTCCCAGGAGCCTTTGAAATGCCCCTCAGAGTCCTGTGAAATCAATGTCTTGGTTACATCGCCCAGGCTGGCCTGGATAGTAACTGTATGGGGAGCGGCGGAAGAACCTGCATTCTCCTCAATCTTCTGGCATGATGTCAAGCCGGCAAGCGCAATGGCTGCAATAACTACAATCTTTTTCATCAGAATTCTCCTCCATTGACTATGTCCTCATCTTCAATACTACCCGACGTATTGCCCGAGCCGAACTTCATCTGGTTGCTCAGGCAGATGAACGCCTCCATCCGGACATCCAGAACCGATGTCTCCGGTTTCAAATAATTCTTCCTTTCTACCATAACTGAATTTTTAACTGTGCAAATTTCGGAAAAGCCCTGCACTTGGGATTACTCATTTTTAAGTAATTTGCGGCCTCTCCTTTACCTAAATCGGACATTTTTTACGCTTTTCGGCCGTTTTATTTAACTTTGCAATATGAGAAGGACGATTCTTTACATATCCCTTTTGCTTATCACGGCCTGCGGCGGGGGGAACCTCAGCCGCGGCGGCAGCGATAACCAGGCCTTGATAGAGGCCGCATCGACCTATGTCTCATCCCAGCGCTTCGACGAGGCGATGGAAAAGGCCCTCCAGGCCCTGGATATGGCCGATGACGACCCGCTCCTGCGAGTCCGCGCCCTGGCGTGCATCACCGGCATCGACATAATGACCAGCCGGGACGCCGATGCCTGGGATAAGGCCGATGAAGCCGAGTCGATCGCCCGTGCCGAAGGCTTCAGGGAGGAGCTCTCCGGCATTCTCATCTCCAAAGCCAAGCTCTGCTCCTACGCAGAAATCTCCCCGGAAACCGGCCGAAACGACGAAGGTCTGGCCTATGCCACCGAGGCCCTCTCACTTGCCCGGGAGGTCGATGCCGTAGAACAGGAATGCGAAGCCTGCTACGTCATCGCATCCCTGTATATCAACAAGAACCGCTGGAACGACCCCATCGACCCGGGACTATACCGCCTGGCAGGGGAGTATCTGGACAAGGGGCAGGCCCTTGCCGATACTTACGATATTCCGCGCCTGAAGCGCAACGGCATCCTCTTCCGCTCACGCTGGTTCCAGCAGGGCAATCGCAACGACGAGGCCATCAAATACTTCGAGCAGGTGCTCGCAACGCTTCGCGAGGGGGACTATCTCACGGCATCGGCCCTGGAGGACCGCCTGGTTCGGCTCTACACCCGCACCGGGCAGTATCAGAAGGCCCTGGACACCCACGACAGCTATGTCCTCCACACCCAGAAATACATTCAGCAGAAGCAGGACGAGACCCTCCAGGAGATGGAAACCCGCTTCGAGGTTCAGGCCAAGCAGCGTGCCCTGGAGCGCAGCCGGTACAGGATTTCCCTGCTGGTGCTGGCCCTGCTCCTGGCTATTGCGGTGATAGTCCTTATCGGCCTGTACCTCCGTAAACTACGCCGCCGCAGCGCCGAGCTCCAGCGCATCAGCGACTCCCGCGAGCAGATCATCGAATTCCTGTCCAAAGACCTCAAGAACCCGGCGAACGCAATTGCCGGCGACATTGCCGCGCTTTCCGCCCAGGCCGCAACGCTGTCGCCCGGAGAGATCCGCACCAAATGCCAGGAACTGGCCAAAAACACCGAGGAAATGAATGCCGATGTGGCCCGCTACGTGGGCGACATCCTCGTAGAGAGGAGCAAGAAGATTGCCGATATCGGCCTTTCGCCCCGCGAAATCCAAATAATCCGCCTCAGCGCCGAGGGCCTCACCGCCGCGCAGATTGCCGAGCGCACCTGCCTCAGCGTCCACACCATCAACACCCACCGCCGCCGCATCTACGGCAAAATGGACGTCCGCAACGTGGCCGACCTCATCCACAAGGCCACCGAGATGGGCATCCTGTAAAAGGCGGGGATTCTTTTGCCTACGGATTCGCTGCTCTAAGGCTGACGGTTTTTTCGTCAGCCTTCAGTATTATATAATAGCCTTGACTTGAAGTCTAGTTCACCAGGCGCACAGGCAGGTGATCGAACTCGATGGGGTGGTGCGAAAAACCTAACGTCCCGCCAACGGCGTCCATCCCGTTCCAGGAGCCAATCAATGAATAGTACAGCGTGGAGCCATTGTCGATATAGAAAGTAGAGCTCCAGTAATGGGCCTGTTCGCCAACATTGCTGTAGCCCAGGCTGGGATAAGTATACTGATACCCAGCGCAGGGGAGGAAGATTGCATTGCCGTTAGTCCTGCTGGTGAAAAGCAAGCCGTTCATTCCGTTCACCGCAGTACTCATCTTTCGGCAGCCAAGGTAGAACTCTTCCCATTCCGCTTTGGTGGGAAGGCGCAGCGTGGTGACTCCGCCCTGCGACAGATTCCCGCTTAATGTCTCGTTGCTCAGCACGCAGTAATCCCCAACCTCCCAGGAGGCTGAAGCCCCCAGGTTCATACTTGCCCATTTCACGGAGAGCCCCATATCCACCAGCACAAAATCCGTGGTGTTGGAATAGTCTTTTGCCTCCGTGGTCTTGCCATCTTCGCCCTTGCCGTTATCGGTCCCGCCATTGCCTTCTTCCTTCCCGCAAGCCACCGCCAGCAGGAGGGTCGATATTGCCATAAAATAAACTAATCGTTTCATAATCATCGTATTTTTCGCAAATAAAGTCAATAAAAATGATAATAATGTAGCGGATTTCGCCACGCCCCTGAAGGTCGAGGTAAGGCACTGGCCTTTTATGTGCCCATGGCGCGTGTTCTTGGAGAAGATGTGATTTCAGGGGCTTGATCTTCCCCATAACTCATCGTCTAGCCAGGACTTTTGGAGAAGGTCACAGGGGTAAAATCACATCTTCTCCAAAAGGTGATGTATATGCCCAGTGAATCGTTCGCAACATATATCCATCATTACGAGGAAGATTCCTACCGCCTGATTATGGGCCGATACATCCTCTTCGGGGTGAAGTGGAACTTCGGAAAGATGAATGCCGGGCACAGCCAGAAGGCCCAGCAGGCCGCATTCAACATGCTGTTCTAGATTCCCGCTCCGTCGGAGAACTGCTCTTCCGCCCGGCCCTGCAGAACACGGGAGCCGGGAGGAACGGAATGGGTGAGCCACACGTTACCGCCGATAATCGTTCCTTTCCCGATAGTGACCCTTCCAAGAATGGAGGTGTTGGAATATACCGTAACCCCGTCTTCCAGGATGGGGTGGCGGGGGAGATTCAGCGGCCTTCCATCCTCACCGTAGCTGAAGCTCTTGGCTCCAAGGGTAACGCCCTGATACAGAGTGACATTATTGCCGATAATCGCAGTCTCTCCGATAACCACCCCGGTTCCGTGGTCTATGGCAAAGCCTTCCCCGATGGTGGCCCCGGGCTTGAGGATGCCGCGCTGCTCCGCGTCCTCTATCATGGCAAGGGCGATACGGTCCTTAACCGAGCCGCCCGGATTGAAAAATTCAAGCTTCAGAATGAGCGCGGCCTTCTGCCCTTCGTAGCCGGA
>JAILDI010000080.1 GCA_024689525.1 Bacteroidales bacterium | reverse complement strand
GCGAAAAGCGCGGCAAACAGAACTACTGCCAGATAGTGTTTCATTGCATTGTAAAATTTCATAACTTTGCAAGTTGTTTGAAAGGCAAAAATAACGAAAATAATATCAAAAGCATAATAACGATGAGAAATTCGACGCCCGGCATCCTCCTTTCCGCCGCAATTCTGCTGATGCACGCACTTCCTGGCAATACTTGTACCAATGTGCTCGTAACCAGGGCGGCCAGCGAGGACGGTTCCGTGATGGTAACCTATGCCGCCGACTCCCACTATTCATACGGAGACCTCCGTTTCATTCCCGCCGCCGACTGGAAGGTGGGCACGAAGATGCAGATCTACGACGGAGACTCGAACAAGTACCTCGGTTTCATCGACCAGGCGGAGCACACCTACAAGGTTATCGGCAATATGAACGAATTCCAGCTCATCATCACCGAAACCACCTGGGGCGGCCGTCCGGAGCTGGAGGACAAAAAGGGTGTGGTGGACTATCAGTCCCTCATCCTCATCGCCCTGCAGAGGGCTAAGACCGCGCGCGAGGCCATCGACGTAATTGTCGATATCGCCAATAAATACGGCTATGCGTCGGAGGGCGAGACCTTCTCCATTGCCGATAAGAACGAGGTGTGGATGATGGACCTCATCGGCAAGGGAACTAATATGCGCAATGGCACGAACACCCAGAAGGGCATTGTCTGGGTTGCGGTTCGCATTCCCGACGGGGCTATATCGGCCCATGCCAACCAGCCGAGGATCGGCACCTTCCCCAAGGACGATCCGGACAACTGGCTCTATGCTCCCGACGTGATTTCATTTGCCAGGCGCAAGGGCTATTTCAGCGGCGAGGACGATGAATTCAGCTTCAAGAAGGCTTATTGCCCGATCGATTTCGGGACGGTCCGTGGCTGCGACGCACGCGTCTGGAGCGCCTTCAACATCCTTTGCAAGGGCTGGTTCGCGTACTATGACGAGAACGGCAATGCGGTTTCCAGGGACGCTACGGCTTTCCTCGACTATGCTATGGGATACAATCTGGAGGGCGACCTTCCCCTGTATGTGTTCCCGAAGGAGAGGATCACGGCGAAGAATCTGGCCGATGTGATGCGCGACCACTATGAGAGCACGCCGATGGATATGACCCAGGATATCGGCGCAGGCGGAAACGCCCTGCCTTATCGCTGGAGGCCGATGGAGTTCGAGTTCGACGGCAAGACCTATATCAACGAAAGGGCCATTGCAACGCAGCAGACGGGCTTCTGGATGATCGGCCAGGCCAGGAATTTCATTCCGGACGAGGTGGGCGGCATCCTGTGGTTCGGCACTGACGATGCGGCCACGTCATACGTTACGCCGATTTACACATCGACCAATAAAGTTCCCGAGTGCTTCCGCGTGGGCAATGGCGATTTGCTGCACTATTCGCCCACCGCGTCGTTCTGGATCAACAACAGGGTGGCCAATGCGTGCTACAAGATGTACAACATCATGGCCCCGTTCGTGAGGGAGAGGATCGACGATTTCGAGTACGACCAGATGTTCCACAAGACGCATTCCACCGACAGTATGGCCGTGGTGATGTACAACGAGATTGTGGTCAAGCTGCAGAAGAAGTTTAGCAGCCCCGGCACCGTGATGGTGTCCAGGACTCCGTTCAAGAAGATCGGCAAGTACCTCACCAAATATACCGTGGATACCGCTCAGGACCAGTTCGAGAAGTGGGTGGCCCTGGAGGAGGAGCTGCTTGTGAAGTTCATCGACGGCAATGTGAAGCCTCAGAACGAGGACGGCAGTTTCATCCATTCGGAGCATTCCACCGGCATTCCTGAGAAAGTGGAATGGCCCGGTTACACCGACATCTGGAAGGAGTCGGTAGCAACCGAGCACGGGGAATACATCGAAGTCCGTTAATCGTTCTTCAGCACTACGACTCCGCCGGCGGCATCCACCGTTATGGCGGAGTTTTTATGTACGCTGCCGTTGAGGATAGCCGTTGCAAGCTGGTTTATGAGCTCGCGCTGCATGATGCGCTTGAGCGGACGGGCGCCGTATGCCGGGTCGTAGCCGTGTTCCACCATCTGGTCCTCGAAGGCGGGGGTGAAGTGCAGCGTGATGCCGCTCTCCTGCAGTTTCTGCTGCAGCTGGGCCTCCTGCAGATGGAGGATTTCACGGATGTTGTCCTTCGTGAGGCTTTCGAACTGGATTATTTCGTCTATCCTGTTCAGGAACTCCGGACGCATGAAGTCGCGCAGATGGTCGGCCGGGGCGTTGGAGGTCATGATCAGGATGGTGTTCTTGAAGTCGGCGGTGCGGCCCTTGTTGTCCGTGAGGCGGCCGTCGTCCAGGACCTGGAGAAGCACGTTGAACACGTCCGGATGGGCTTTTTCGATTTCGTCCAGAAGCACAACTGAGTAGGGTTTGCGGCGCACGGCCTCGGTGAGCTGGCCGCCCTCGTCGTAACCGACATATCCCGGAGGCGCGCCAACGAGCCTGGACACCGTGTGGCGCTCCTGGTATTCGGACATATCGATACGAGTCATCATATTCTCGTCGTTGAACAGGAACTCGGCAAGGGCTTTGGCGAGCTCCGTCTTGCCCACGCCGGTGGTTCCCAGGAACAAGAACGAGCCGATGGGGCGCTTCTCGTTGGAGAGGCCGGCGCGGTTGCGGCGCACGGCATCGGCCACGGCCTTGATGGCCTCGTCCTGGCCCACTACGCGTTTATGGAGCTCTTCCTCCATGCGCAGGAGCTTGTCCTTTTCGCTTTCCAGCATACGCTTGACGGGGATGCCGGTCCATTTGGCAACCACCTCGGCGATGTCCTCGGGGGTGACGGCTTCGGTGATGATGGGTTCCTTTATGGCATCGGCCTTGGCCTGGAGTGTGTCGATGGTGTTCTGCGCGGCGGCCATCTTGCCGTAGCGGATTTCGGCCACCTTGCCGTAGTCGCCTGAGCGCTCCGCGGCCTGGGCCTGGATCTTCAGGTCCTCGATCTGCTGACGGGCGTTCTGGAGGCCGGAGAGGATTTCCTTTTCGTCGTTCCAGCGCTTCATCAGTTCCGCCCGCTTGCCCTGGAGGTCCTTGAGCTCGGCCTCCAGTTTCTCCATCTTGGCGTTCACGCCCTCGCGTTTGATGGCCTCGCGCTCGATCTCCTTCTGGCGGATGGCGGAGTTGAGGTCGTCGATGGGCTCGGGGACGGAATTCATCTCCAGACGCAGTTTGGAGGCGGCTTCATCGACCAGGTCGATGGCCTTGTCGGGCAGATACCGGCTGGTGATGTAGCGGTGGCTCAGGTTCACGGCGGCGATGAGGGCGTCGTCCTCGATGCGCACCTTGTGGTGGTTTTCGTAGCGTTCCTTCAGGCCTCGGAGGATGGCGATGGACTCGGCGGGCGAGGGTTCATCGACCATTACCATCTGGAAACGGCGCTCCAGGGCCTTGTCGGTTTCGAAGTATTTCTGGTACTCGTCCAGAGTTGTTGAGCCGATGGTGCGGAGCTCTCCCCGGGCCAGTGCGGGCTTGAGGATGTTCGATGCATCCATCGCGCCAGATGAGCGCCCGGCGCCCACCAGGGTGTGAATTTCGTCGATGAACAGGATGATTTCGCCGGCGGAGTCGACTACTTCCTTCACTACGCCCTTGAGGCGTTCCTCGAACTCACCCTGATACTTGGCGCCCGCGATGAGCGAGCCCATATCCAGCGAGTACACGGTCTTGGACTTCAGATTCTCCGGCACCTGGCCGTTCACGATCCTCTGCGCGATGCCTTCCGAAATGGCGGTCTTGCCCACGCCGGGCTCGCCAACCAGTATGGGGTTGTTCTTGGTGCGGCGCGACAGGATTTGCAGCACGCGGCGGATTTCGTCGTCACGGCCAATCACCGGGTCGGTTTTCCCCGCGGCCGCCCTTTCGTTAAGATTCACTGCAAAACGTTGCAGAAAGCTATTTTCGTTGTTCATAATCATTATCTCCTATATGCAGCAATAGCCGCCTGCCCTTGCGGGCAAACGGCTATTCATCAATCTCCGTTCCTTATGCGGCGGATACTGACAGTTTGTCAGTTGCCGCTTCCGGGATTACTCTGCGTCGTTCTCTGCGGGAACTTCCAGTGCGGAAGGATCGATCTGGGGAACTGCGACATCCTCTGTTTCGGCGCTTGCCTCGTTGAGGATTTCAGTACCCATGTTGTCTCCTGCGGCGGCCCTGCCTGAACGGAGGGTGAACACGCTCACGATGGAGAGCACCAGGATGAAGGCTACCAGATACCAGGTTGCTTTCTCCAGGATGGTTGCAGTCTGACGTACGCCAAGAGTCTGGTTGGCGGAGGTGAAGTTGGTTGCGAGACCGCCGTCCTTGCCGTTCTGCAGGAGCACCACGGCCACCAGCAGGATAGCTGCGATGACGATCAGGATGACGATGATGTTAAATACGACGTTCATATCTTTTTGTCTCTGTTTTTCCTAAAGGGCTGCAAAGTAAACACTTTTTTCCGTAAAATCCAAAACGCGGGCGCAATAAATTTACCATTGGGCCACCGTGGCGTTGAATATATCCTCGCAAAGTTTGTCGATTATTTCCTCGCACAGGGAGGCCTCAACTGCGTCCAGCGAGTTGTTGGTGTCATAATCGGCATAGGCGCTGAAGGACTTGTCCACATCGTCCTCCGGATATTTCTTGTTGGAGAACTGGATTTTCACCGTTACCGTGAGGCGGTTCTGTGCCGCAACTTCGTTTGCCGTTACGGCGGTGGCTTTCACGTCGTAGCCGGTTATCTCGCACACCAGTTCCAGGTCCCCGTCCATTTCCACCTGCTGGAGGGAGGTGAGTTTGCGGAACTTGTCCTGGAGGGCCTCCGTGAGGTCGTTGGAAAGCGAGGGGTTGATCCGGATGGCCTTATTTTCAATATAAGGTATGGTGATTGTCTTCACGTCCGGCTGGATGGAGGTACCGGTGAAGGAGTAGATGCCGCAGCCGGCCACAAGGGCGAGTGCGCTTATGAGGGCTATGACGTGTTTCATTTCTTTCTGAAGTCTTGTGGCATCTTGCGGTATAGCGTGCGCTCCGACATTCCAAGCTCCTGTGCCGCCAGCTTGCGGTTGCCGTGGTGCTTTTCCAGGGCGCGGCGGATGAGTTCCTCCTCCGAGCGGCGGATGGAAAGATCGGCCTCTTCCTTATGGTCGATATTCACCACAGGCTGGTCGAATTCCTGCTCCTCCGGGCCCTGCCATTCGGCCTCCTGGCGCTCAGGAGCGGGCGGGAGGCTGTGGTGAAGGTATTGTGCCTTGAGGGCATCGACATCTCTCTTAAGGTCGAAAATGGCCTTATAGATGGCCTGACGCTCTTCTTCGCGGAGGCCGCCTTCGTTGCGGGGCGCGGATTCCGGGTCGTACAGCACCGGCAGGGGTTCGCCCTCTTCCGTGGGCATGAACGGGGCAAGGGTCGATGCGTCCAGTTCCACCCTCTGGAGCGAGGGGGTTACCTTCTGGGAGAAGCGGGCCGTGATGGACTGGGTGAAGCCCATGAGCTGGCGGATGTTGCCGGGCCAGCGGTAGCTTTCCAGCAGGCGGATTGCGTCCGGGCGCAGGGAGAGCTTGCACATTCCGCTCACTTCGGAGAAGTCCGACGTGAATTTGCGGAAAAGGAGGTATATGTCGTTCTTGCGGTCCCGCAGGGCGGGGATGCGGATCTGGGCGGCGCTGAGGCGGAAGTACAGGTCTTCCCTGAACTTGCCGCGCTTGACGGCCTCGTACAGCTGGGTGTTGGTGGCCGCAACTACGCGCACGTCCGTGTGCTCTATTTTATTGGAACCCACCTTGCGGTATTCGCCGCTTTGCAGCACGCGCAGCAGGAGCGCCTGGGATTCCAGGGGCAGTTCCGCGATTTCGTCCAGGAACAGGGTGCCGCCGTTGGCGTCCTCGAAGTAACCCTTGCGGGTTTCCGTGGAGCCGGTGAAGGCGCCCTTTACGTGGCCGAACAGTTCCGAATTCACGAGTTCCTTGGCCAGTGCGCCGCAGTTGATGATGAACAGGCTGGCGTTTTTCCTGGCCGAATACTGGTGGATTATGCGGGCGAAGTTTTCCTTACCCACGCCGCTTTCTCCCTGGATGAGCACGCTGAGGTCCGTGGGGGCGAATTTTACTGCCGTCTCCAGGGCCTCGTTCAGGGCGGGATCGTTCCCGATGATGTCGTACTTATTTTTTAGTGCCTGTATATCCATTAGATGCAAAATTAGTAATTTTTCCTTATATTTGTCGACTACTATATACCACAATCGTCAATAATTATTGTCAAACGATATGAAAAACATTCTTAAGATTTTTGTGGCGGCCGTGGCGGTCGCACTCGCAGCATCCTGCGGAAGCATGGAACAGATGGCAAAACAGGCTGAGGCGCTGGAAATCACCTGCGACCCCGCGGTGCTTGAGGTTGTGGGCGGCGCCATCGACGCAACTGTGAGCGTGACATATCCGGAAGGATATTTCCTTCCCAAGGCCATCCTGGAGGTTACTCCCGTGCTGGTTTATGACGGCGGAGAGGCCAGGATGGAAGAGCCCTTCATGTATCAGGGAGAGAAGGTGAAGGACAACTACAAAGTGGTTTCGTCCAAGGGCCAGACCGTGAAGGAGAAGGTGCACTTCGACTATGTGGAAGGTATGGAGAACAGCTATCTGGAGCTCCGTGGCGTTGTGAAGACCAAGAAGAAGGACATCCCCCTGCCCGTCGTGAAGGTTGCCCAGGGCGCCAACACCACCTATATGCTTGTGAAGCAGAACGGCACCCTTGCGGAGATGAAGGACGACTATCAGGAGGTTGTCACCACCGAGGCCGAGGGCCAGATCCTCTATATGGTGAACAGCTCGGAGGTGCGCCAGAGCGAGCTCCGTTCCGCTTCCGTGAAGGATTTCCTCGCGGAACTGGACAGGATCAATGCCGATGAGCGTTCCACCATCACCAACACTCAGATCATCGCCTACGCATCGCCGGAAGGCGCCATCGACCTTAACAATCAGCTCTCAGAGCGCCGCGGTCAGAGCGCCGGCAAGGCCTGGGACCAGCTCACCAAGGGCAGCAACATCATCGAACCCACGGTGGTGAGCCTGGGCGAGGACTGGGAAGGCTTCCAGAAACTCGTGAGCGAATCGTCCCTGGAGGACAAGGAACTCATCATCCGCGTCCTTTCGATGTACAGCGACCCTGCAGTGCGTGAGAACGAAATCCGCAATATGTCGGAGGTGTTCACCGCCCTGAAGCAGGAAGTTCTCCCGGAACTCCGCCGCGCACGCATGGTGGCCACCGTGGAGTATGCGAATTTCAATGCAGAGGAGTTGGCGGCCCGGTATAAGGACGATCCCGCCAGCCTGGACGAGGAAGCCCTTTTGCGCCTTGCATCTGTAACTGAGGACGAGGCAGAAAAGGAGAATGTTTTAAAGAAAGCCGTCAGCCAGTATGGCAGCGACCGTGCACAGTACAACCTCGCAGTCCTGTACCTGAACCAGGGCAAGGTCGACAAGGCCGAAAAGGCTCTCGCCGAAGTTAAGGACGGCGGCGACGACGTTGTGAACGCAATGGGCGTGCTTGCTCTGCGCAAGGGCGACCTTGAAACCGCCGAGGATTGCTTCACCAAGTCCAAGGCCGCAGAGGCCAAGGCCAACCTGGGTGTCGTGTATGTGCTCACCGGCCGCTACGACCAGGCCACGTCTGCGCTGGCCGATGCTCCCGGCTGCCCCGTGAACAAAGCCCTCGCCTACATCCTTGCAGGCGACATCGACCAGGCTGAAAGCGTCCTCAAGTGCGGCAGCGACAAAGCCAACTACCTCCGCGCCATCATCGCCGCCCGCCGTGGCGACGCCGACAAGGTTGCCGAGAACCTCCACAAAATCAAGGACGAAGACCTGAAGGCCCGCGCCCAGAAGGACGTCGAGTTCTCCGGCTACGTGTGGTAATCAGGCCAGCGCACTAGTCCTCTCCTGACTCGGTGCGTCTTTTTTGAGATAAAAATGCACCAGCCCTGGACATTATTATAGCGGCCCAATCAACAAGGGAGAAACATATTGTTTATACCCGAATGCTTCTCCAATTTTTATCGCTTGTGGGGCATGTATTTCAATCCCTGGCACACGTTTTTAAACTCTTGCCAATGGGATTATATTGCGCGGAGATAATCATCAATTTGACCATCTCGACAATACTCGCAATTGGGAGTTTGATATTGTGATAAACCAGCAGTATCAGCTGCTTATGTCGGTTTCCGAGCGCTAATGCAGGAAGGGCGCTCCCGCCTCCAGGATAAAAGCTTTATCGGTGGCGGTGTTCATATAGACGTCGTAAGTACCGTCCTCCACCAGCTGAATGTTGCCTCCACCCTGTGACAACGGTATCTCCGTGTCCAGTTCAACAACTTTGTGACCGCCTTCACCCCCCACGTATCCGGTGTATCCGCGGTTGTTGTCCCACGACTTGTTCTTTACGAACTTGAAGCCCATGCCTCCTGTTTCACCGAGCATCTGGGTGAGTTCCACGCTGAATGCGATATGCCAGTTGCCATAAGTGTACATGGGGATTCCGGTGGTGGGGTCCCAGTCGTTGAACTTGCCCACTATCGACCATGACGACATTGCGGCGGCAGGACTTGGAGTCACGCTCAGGCTGTTGTTCTCCGGATCGAGGATGAATTCGTAGAACCCGTTTTCCGGAACCAGCATCACTCCGCCTTCTTCTGCCAGTGCATTCGCCACATCCAGGCTCACGGTACCTCTGCCGCCGGCAAGGCCCAGGAATCCGTCCATGGAGCCGTTCTTCGCCAGCAGGAAACCCGCGTCGCCGCCATCGGCCGATGTTGCCTGCATCAGATTCACAAAGGACGCCGTGTATTTGCCATCCTTTCCACGGGTGAGAGGGAAACAGTTCTCCGCTGCATTCCAGCCGTTGAACTTGCCGGTTACAGCCCAGGAATCAGGTGCCGGCGGCGGGGTGTATTCGCCGGTCTTTTCAAGGATCAGCGCGCATATAGAGGGATTGAACTTCACGGTGTACAGCCCCGCTTCCGGACGGACATTGCCTCCGTCGCGCACGAGAGTCACCTGTTTGCCGGCGTGAACCACGGTTGAAGTGCCGGGATTCCCGTAACCGAAATTGACAAGCCACGAGCCGTCCAGCACCAGTTTGAAGGAATCTTCCCCGCTGCAGTTAAGGCCGCCGTGAACCCTTTCGTTGCCGGATTTTTCCATGTTGTAGGCAAGCGACAACCTCCACTCGTTATGCGTGCCCACCAGCGCCCACTGGCCGTTGAGCATCCTTTCCGTGATATCTTCACCCTCCACCTCCGAACTCCACCGGGACACGCTCACCTTGTAGGTATAGCCCGTGTGCGCCTTCAGCGTGTGTGAAACTCCCTGGCCATCCTCGTCAAGTTCCCGGCCCAGGGCAGCGGAGACAAACCAGAACCCGTCTTCCAGCGTTTTTCCCGACACGAATTTCTCCGGATCCAGTTCAATGGTACGAAGTCTTGCATGTTTGGGAGAGAGCAGCCAGTCGTCGGAAACCGCCTCTGCGTTGAAAGGGCCTGCAATGTAAACCGCATCGGCCGAAGGGGTGCCTTCCGGAATGGTCACTTCCATGGTGAATGTGCCGGCTGCGTCATTGTCCCTTTCAGAGCATCCCGCAAAGGCAAGCAATGCGGCAAGGAGAACGAATAGATACTGTTTTTTCATTATGGGCTGTGGTTGTTCCTTTATATGACAGGCACCACATTCTTTTTGGGTAGTGCACTACCCATGAACAGTTTTCAATTGTCTTTGAGATAGAACTGAACCACCATGAATGTAAGCACAAGACTACTGGCAGCATTTATCGTTATCGCCGCACTTACTTCATGCGGCAACGGGCCGTCCGGAGACTATCCTTTCGAAGATATCCCTTTCAGCGTAATTCCCTGTCCGCGGGAAGTCGTCCTTGACGATGGATACTTCGAGCTCACCGGGGCGCGCTTTTTCGTGGACAAGGCCCTGGGGGCCGACGGACTGGAAGTAGCCCGCGCCTTTGCCGGAAGGCTCAGGGAAGTTTCCGGGTTAAAAAACAGGATCAGCTCCGGCGATCCGTCGGCATTCGGAAAGGGCGTGAAGTTCGTAGCCGCACCGGAGGGAGATTCCCCCGATGCATATGGGATTCACATCGGCCAGGACGGGGTGTTGGTCACAGCCTCGTGCCGGAGCGGCCTCCTGAATGCCATCCATACCTTGTCGCAGATGCTTCCGCCATCGTTCTTCTCCCCCGAAACCAAGGGATGCCGATACCGCGTGCAGTATGCCCGCATTTCCGACAGCCCCCGCTTCTCCTACCGCGGAGTGCTGATTGATTCCGGCCGCCATTTCTTCTCTGCCGATGAAATCAAGAGAGGCCTTGACGTAATGGCACTCTACAAGATAAACCGTTTCCACTGGCACCTCACCGAAGACCAGGGATGGCGTATAGAGATAAAGAAATACCCTCTACTCACGGAAATCGGCTCGGTTCGCAGGGAAACCCAGGTGGCCCACTGGAGGGACAGCCTGGACCATAAGGAGTACAAAGGCTATTATACACAGGACCAGATTAGGGACATAGTGGCCTATGCGGCCGCACGGGGAATAAGCGTAATCCCGGAAATAGACCTTCCCGGCCACATGATGTCGGCTCTTGCCGCATATCCTTCACTTGGATGTACCGGGGGGCCGTATGAGGTTGCCTGCACCTGGGGCGTGAAGAGCGATGTCCTTTGCGCAGGAAACGAGAAAACCTTCGAATTCCTGGAGGATGTTCTCACTGAAGTTCTGGAGCTGTTCCCCGGGGAATACATCAATATAGGAGGCGACGAGTGCCCGAAAATCCGCTGGAAAGACTGCCCCGAATGCCAGGCACGAATAAGGGAGCTGGGTTTTTCCGACCACGACGGGCACACTGCGGAGCAGTATCTTCAGAGTTACGTTACAAACCGGATTCAAAAATTCCTTGCATCGAAAGGGCGCAGGATTATCGGCTGGGAAGAGATACTGGAGGGGAATCTGGACCAGGGGGCCACAATTATGTCGTGGCGCGGGATAGAGCCCGGAATCAGGGCGGCGGCAAAGGGCTTCGATGCAATAATGTCGCCGGGTTATTATATGTATTTCGACCGCTACAACAGCGAGGAATGGGACAGGGAGCCGGTTTCGATAGGCGCCTGCCTGCCAACGGAACTCGTGTACTCATATGAACCGTGCGAAGGCGTAACACCCGGAGCGGAATCACATATCATCGGAGTCCAGGCAAACCTGTGGACGGAATTCATAGGCAGCGACGACTATCTTGAGTATATGCTGCTTCCTCGTCTGGCGGCACTGAGCGAAGTGCAATGGGAAGCGGAAGGCGCCCGCGACTGGGAGCGTTTCCGCGCAGCCCTGGACCATTCGGCAAGAATATACGAGGCCATGGGATATACCTATTGTAAATATACCTGGGGAACGGCAGGGATGCCGGGCTACGAAAAGCCGGCCCGTACTCCCGAAGAGTTGGAAGAGTACCTGAAAAGCAGAAAGGGACCGTGGGAGATGACATACGAAGAAGGCAAAAGTTTAATTATCAAATAGATGAGCAAGTCATTAATCGGCAGGCTCGCCTGCTTATTGAGTGCTGCCGCAATTCTGGCGGCCTGTTCCGGGAACAAGGCGTCCCGGGTTATCAAGACGGAGATTCCTCCGCGTCCGGCGGGACAGGAGAATGTGATTGGTCTCAGGGCAGATCCCATAGACACGGTGAGAATAGGAATCGTGGGCCTTGGCGCAAGGGGCGCGTTTGCCGTTTACCGATATACAAATGTTCCATGGACGAAGATTGTGGCCCTTTGCGACGTCCTTCCCGAAAAAGTGGAGAAATCCACGCAGTTCCTTGTGGAGAACGGCTTCGAAGCACCTGCCGGATACACCGGCCCTGAAGGATACAAGGAACTCTGCGAACGCGACGACATAGACCTCGTTTACATCTGCACCGACTGGGTGCATCACACCCCAATCGCCCTTTACGCGATGGAGCATGGAAAACATGCCGCCATCGAGGTTCCCGCCGCAACTTCCCTTGAAGAATGCTGGGCGCTGGTGAACGCCTCGGAAAGAACCCGCAGGCACTGCATGATGCTGGAGAACTGCTGTTACGATTTCTTCGAACTCACTTCCCTTGAAATGGCCCGCAGAGGGGTCTTCGGGGAAATCCTCCACGCTGAAGGCTCATACCTGCACAACCTTTCCGACTACTGGGACGATTACTGGGAGAACTGGAGGCTGGACTTCAATTACCGCCACCGCGGGGACGTATATCCCACGCACGGACTCGGCCCTGTGGCACAGGCCCTTGGAATACATCGCGGCGACCGCTTCGAGACCCTCGTGGCCATGGACACGCGTTCTGTGAACGGCCAGGCTTCATTCAATGCCAAAAAGGAACGCAGCGGCTACTTTGAAGGCGAAGACGCATCGGCATTCCGCAACGGAGACATCACCTGCACGATGATCCGTACCGTTAACGGAAAATCCATACTGATAGAACACGACGTGCTCACCCCACGCCCCTATAACCGGATGTATCAGCTTGTGGGAACGGAAGGCTATGCCTCAAAATACCCCGTTGAGATGTATTCCCTCAGGCAGGACGGCCTGGACGCCCTTGGAATAGACTATCATATCGACAACCAGCACGCCCCGCTTCCCGAAAGCGTAGTGGCCCGGCTCCATGAATTGTTCCCCAGCCCCATCCTGGACTCGGAACTTGAGGAAAAGGCGAAGAAGGTGGGCGGACATGGCGGAATGGACTTCCTTATGGACTACAGGCTCATCTACTGCCTGCATTACGGACTGCCCCTGGACATGGACGTGTATGATCTGGCAGAATGGTGCTGTCTTGGCCCTCTTGGAGAAATCTCCATGGACAACGGCTGCGCTCCGGTAGAGGTTCCAGATTTCACACGAGGATACTGGCAGGTTTCCAACGGCTTCAAGTATGCATTTGCCGACGGTACTTCAAGATAATATTAAACCAAACATCATAACAGTTATGAAAATGAGTTATTTACGTTTTGCGGCGCTTCTTATGATATGTGCGGCTGCTGCAATCTCCTGTAATAAGGGAGGCAATCAGAACAATCCGGGCGGGAAAGACAATCCCGGAGGCGGTGAAGGCGAGGACGTGAGCATTGTGATTGACGGCGAATTCGACGACTGGGCGAACGTGACAGCCGAGGATGATTATTGCGTAGTGGGCAATCCCTCCGGAGACGCCAAAAAAGTGAAGGTGGTGAAAGCCACTTCCGACGACACTTTCCTCTACTTCTACACTGAGGTCTCGGTGGATGTGATACAGCATTCCGAGAGTGCCCATACCGGAGGCAATTCGAATGACGGCCATGGCGACAGCACTCCCGGCCCTCTCTATGTGTATTTCGATGCCGACAATAATGCCGATACCGGCTTCTATCCCCACATCGACAGCCAGACCAAGAAGCCGGTTGTGGAAGGCTTAGGCTGCGAAATGGGTTTTGAACTTTATCTGTTCATCTCCACCAAGGCTCCCGACAAGGGCGCCCAGCTTGGCTGGTCCCAGGTAATCATAGCTCCAACCAAGGATGCCGAAGGAAATGCCTATGACTGCGACGGCGACTATTACCAGCAGGGAGACTGGTGGCAGCTCAAGGATCCCGAGGGCGGCTGGGAACCCGATTACGACAATATCGCCCCCGGCTTCGAGAACATGGCATCCACATTGAGCGGCGGCGTGGCCAAGATTGAATTCGCAATCCAGAAAGACGTACTTCCCATTGCCATATCCGGAAGTACGGTGTCTTTCGGTGTTGTGATGGCAAATGGTTCCGAAACGGCGTCATGGGGCCAGTACACCGGAATAGTGGGCCCGCTTACGCTTGAACTTCAATAATGCGTAACATACGCATATTCCTTTCTGCAGGGATCTGCTGCGGCGTAATCGCCGCGGCAGGTTCCTGTGGTAAGGATGCCCCTTCCGACCCCTTTGCGCCCGACTATATTTATGAATACGACGATACCGACTTCATAAATCCCGAGAGGGGAATGTATCAGACCAACGTGTATTATTTCCGTGACGGGGAAATCCCTTCGGCCGCATCGGTGGAGCATATGCGTTCCTTCCGTGAACGGAACATGAGCCTGTCCTTTTCGCAGTTCTACCTGATGGATTTCCTTGAAGACGAGCTGTCGCCGGAAGTGCTGGCCACGATAAGGGACGACTTTCGGAATCACCGCGCCGCGGGCCTGAAAACCATAGTGCGCTTCTGCTATAATTACACGGGAACGGAGAGCGATTCCCCCAAAGAACCGGAAGTGGATCTTGTGCTTCGTCACATAGAACAGGTGAAACCCCTCCTTCAGGAATACAGCGACATAATCTATGTTCTGCAGGCCGGATTCATAGGCTCCTGGGGAGAATGGTCCATAAGCACCCACTTCGGCAAAGACTCCGACCGGCGGAGGGTTGTGGATGCTCTGCTGGACGCACTGCCGCCCACACGGCAGATACAACTTCGCACACCTGCGTTCAAGAGGCGTGTCTTCGGGTCAAAACTGCGAGACACCATAACGCTGGCCACGGCCTTTGACGGGTCGCCGCTCTCCAGGGTGGGCGGCCACAACGACTGTTTCCTCGCCAACGGCTCCGACGCCGGAACTTATAGTTCCGATGCCGACCGTATCCTGTGGGAATACGATACCCGCTACACCATCATGGGCGGGGAAACCTGCATCCCGGACCCCAAATACTGCAACTGCACCGGCGGGATCGAAAGCCTGGAAACCTATCACTGGTCGTATCTTAATTCTGCCTACAATGTTAAAGCACTTGCCCTGTTGAAGGATGAAGGGTGCCTGGACGAAATTCACAAACGTCTGGGCTACCGCTTGTCCCTTGAAAAGGCGGCCTTCGACGGTGAGTGGAAGGCGGGCGGGACAATACATCTCCGCCTTGCCGTGAAGAATAACGGGTTCGCGTCACTTATGAACCCGAGGCTCGTGGAGTTCGTAGTGGAAAGGGACGGAGAGCCCTCGGATATAACAATTATTCCAAGCGGAGAGGACCCGCGTTATTGGCAGGCGGGAACCACCACCGTGTGGGAACCTTCAATTCGCCTTCCCGAAACGCTTGCCTGCGGCGAAACATACAATCTGTACCTCAACCTTCCCGATCCCGCACCTGCCCTGTACGGAAATCCGGAATTCAGCGTGCGTCTTGCGAACAGGGACATGTGGGATTCCGCGCGGGGCTACAACCTTATCTGCACATTCAAAGCAACTGAATAGTATGTCAAGAAAAACGTTTATCCCGGCCATTGCCGCAATGATGCTCCTCGTTACGCTTTCGTGCGACAAGCAGGAGCAGAAAGAGGACGTTACCGACACCGGTTCCAAAGATGTCACCATTGCCGGAGACTCCGCGTCCTGGGCTATGCCGGAGCAGGCCGACGTGGATGTCCAGAGCTATATCGTCCCGGAGCCCCCGTTCAAGTACGATGTTACATTCGAATACGACCCCTCGAACTTCCCCAATCCGGAACGGGGCCCCTACAATCCCATTTCATACAGCTATATAAACGGGAACATTCCTTCGCTCGCGTCAGTTTCCGACATGGTTCGCACAAGGGAAAGCGGCTGCTCGCTGATGTTCTCGCACTTCTATCTGTGCGATTTCCTGGATTCCGTTATCTCCGAAGAAGTGCTGTCCCACATCCGCAGGCATTTTGCGCGAGTCCGTGAAGCCGGATGCAAAACCATAGTCCGCTTTGCATACAGCTGGTACTGGAATTCCAACGACAAAACCCAGCAGGAGCCCGACGCAGAGATTATCCTTGCACAGATTGCACAGCTTAAACCCATTTTCCAGGAGTATTCCGACATTATTTACGTGATGCAGATGGGTTTTGTGGGCACATACGGTGAATGGGCATATACCACCAACGTAAACACCAGGGCCGAGCGTTCCCAGATTGTAAAGGCGGTGCTTGACGCCCTGCCGTCCAACAGGCAGGTGGCGCTGAGGACCCCCACCCACATGAGGGCCACGCTGTCGGACCTTAGCGGAAAAGCCTACAAGATAAGGGACAGCGTAACCCTGGCCACTGCCTTTGACGGGTCGTATGCCTCGCGCCTTGCATGTTTCAACGACTGCGCCTTCGTGAACAACAGCGACGGAGGCACATATGCCGACAACGCCGACAGGCTGCACTGGAGCACAATTTCCAACTATGTCATCCTTGGCGGCGAATCCTGTTACGTGGGAGAGAAAACCTATTGCCAGTGCATTCCCTCATACAAGAACCTGCGCACTTTCCACTGGTCGTATCTGAGCAACCATCACGACATAATTAAGATATGGAAGGAACAAGGCTGTTATGAAGACGCCTCCGCCCGTGTTGGTTACCGTTTCGTACTTAACGGAGCCGCATTCGATGGCGATTTCTCTGCAGGAAGCAAATTCTCGGTGAAGCTGTGCTTTGCCAATTACGGCTTTGCTTCCCTTATCAATCCACACGACCTTGAATTCGTGGTTCGCTCCACTGAGGATACATCCGAAGAATATGTTTTCAAATCCGCAACGGATCCCCGCTACTGGCAGGGAAGCCATTATTATGTTTATACCGAGAGCATTACGCTGCCCGATGAACTGAAATCCGGAACCGGGTACTCGCTCAATATCCGTATCGCCGATTCCGAACCCGGCCTCCACGACCGTCCGGAATACAGCGTACGATTTGCGAACAAGAATGTATGGGATGCATCAACCGGTTGCAACCGGATTGGCTCCTTCACCGCAAAATGATATCCCGCCTATGAAAAGACTGTTGACTCTGGCCCTTGCAGCTTTGTGTGCATTATCGCTGCATGCAAGAACCGTGAAGGGACACGTTTACGACAAAGACGGCCTTCCGCTGGAAGGTGTGACCGTGATGTACGGCAGCGGAAACGGGACTATGACCAAGGCCGACGGCTCGTTCTCGCTGAATGTTCCCGACGGGGAAACCGTAAACCTGGAATTCCACTGCCTGGGCTATGTGAGCGTGACAATCTCCGTCTCTCCAGCCCAGAACGACATTGATGTGGTGATGGAAGATGACGATATGGTTCTGGAAGAAACTGTGGTAATAGGTTACGGCACCACCAAGAAGATAAACCTGACCGGCGCAGTAACGGCAGTATCGTCCAGGGAGCTGTCCATGCGCACGTCGCCCTCGCTCACCCACATGCTCCAGGGAGCCGTTCCCGGACTGTACGTCACCACGTCATCGGGCAATCCCTCCAATGAGGCATCCATCAACATCAGGGGATACACATCCATCAACGGAGGCTCCCCTCTTGTTATTGTGGACGGAGTGAACGGCGACCTGGCGAAGGTGAACCCTGCCGACGTTGAATCCATTTCCGTGATTAAGGATGCGTCGTCATCGGCAATCTACGGCGCCCGTGCGGCCTATGGAGTTATCCTGGTAACTACCAAGTCGGGCCTGGCAAGCGGCAGCGCCCCCGTTGTGCGTTACAACGGACACATCGGCTTCACTACGCCCACCACCTGCACCGACTACGAAACCCGCGGCTACGACACCGTGAACATCCTGGACACATTCTGGAAGGAGAGCTACGGAGTCCCATATTCGCACTATACACAGGCCGATATGCAGGAACTGCTTGAGCGCAGAAACGACGTTACCGAGAATCCGGAGCGCCCCTGGGTCCTCACACAGGTAAGGGGCGGAAAAGAATCCTACATCTACTATTGCAACACCGACTGGTATCACACCCTCTATACCGATTTCAACCCCTTCACCCATCACAACATTTCGGTGAGCGGAGGCGACAAGTACGTGAAATACTATTTCTCCGGCGGCTACGAGCACAAACAGGGAACCTTCCAGGTGCGCCCCGAGCAGTTCGACAAGTACAACCTGCGCTCCAAGCTGGACTTCAACGTTACCCCATGGCTGTCGGTGAGCAACAACATGAGCTTCTATTCACAGGATTACGACTACCCGGGCAACGCATCGGTGGACTATACCTTCGGTTATTCCAGTGTCCACGCCCTGGCCTCCCTGCCGCCCCGGAACCCGGACGGGACCTGGGTGTACAAGACAATCTTCTCGGACTCCAACGTTACCAACGGCTGTCACATTGAACTGGGTGCCGACACCAAATACAACTTTCGCCAGAAACAGAGCTTTTCCAATACGCTGGAGATTTCCATACATCCCATTCCCGGGCTTGACATCCGCGCCAACTATACCTATACCAAGAACACGGAGAATTCAATGGCGCGCTGGACCAACGCCTCATACTCCAAGTATCCGGGGATAATAGAATGGGACAGGAGCGGCCGTTTCATGAACAGGCTGGAGGAATGGCACAACTTCAGCACCTACAATGCCGCGAACCTCTACGGCACCTATCAGAAAACCTTCGGAAGAGGACACAATTTCAAGGCAGTACTGGGTGCCAACTACGAAAACCATTACTACAAGAACAACTACGCCTATGCCGACGATCTTTCCTCCACCTACATCAACGACTTCAAGGTGGCAACCGGCACCAACTACGTGAACGGCGGGAAGGGCCGGTACGTGCTTGAAGGCGTTTTCGGCCGCGTGAATTACGACTGGAAAGAACGCTATCTCTTTGAGCTTAGCTTCCGTGCCGACGGCTCGTCAAAGTTCCTTCCCGGCAACCAGTGGGGCTTCTTCCCTTCTGTCTCAGCCGGCTGGAGGATGTCCGACGAACCGTTCTGGCGCCCTCTGGCACCCGTGTGGTCGTCAAGCAAACTGCGTTTCTCCATAGGCCAGCTGGGGAACCAGGCCGTTGGCAGCTATTATATGTTCATCCGTTCGGTGAACATGGAGAAGCAGTCGTATCTGTTCGGTGGCGACAGCCCCGTCAAGGGAGCCTGGCTGGACAGTCCCGAATCCGACGAACTCACCTGGGAAAACACCCGCCACTACAATCTGGGCGTGGACTGGGGATTCTTCGGGGACCGCCTGAACTTCACCGGCGATTTCTTCATCCGTGAAACCCGGGGAATGATTGTGGACGGCGATATCCTTCCCGCCGTGTACGGCAATGCTGTTCCCCAGAAGAATGCCGGCATGCTGCGTTCCCAGGGATATGAACTGTCGCTTGGATGGAAAGACACATTCATCTTCCATGGAAAACCTTTCACCTATGGCGCCGTGGCCACTCTCGGCGATGACACCGCGAAACTTGTGGAATACGACGTTTCACTCAAGATGCCGGGCAGCTACTACCCGGGCATGACCTTCGGTGAGATCTGGGGCTTCAAGACCGACGGCTATTTCCAGACCGACGAAGAAGCGCAGGAATACACCTCCAGGGTGGACTGCAGCCAGGTTGCCGGTTTCCTTCACGGCGGCTGGAAAGCCGGCGACGTGAAGTTCCTGGACATTGACGGCGACAATGAAATCAACAAGGGAGCCATTGAAGTGGGCGATTCCGGGGATTACCAGATTATCGGCAATTCCCGCCCGCGCTGGCAGTACGGCATAACTCTTTCGGCCCAGTGGAACAATATCGACATTTCCGTTTTCGGCCAGGGAATAGGGCGGCTGCAGAGATACCCGCAGTCCGACAACACGGCTTTCTGGGGCCCGTACAACAGGGCTGCCACCTATATCCAGAAAGACTTCATGGACAAGTGCTGGAGCGAGACCAACCGCGATGCCTATTATCCGCGTCCCCGCGGCGAGATGGCGCACAACAGCAGCTACATTACCACCAAGAACGACAAATTCCTTCTGAACCTTGCCTATTTCCGCCTGAAGAATGTTTCGGTAGGATACACCCTTCCCTCAAAACTCACCGAAAAGACAGGTCTGGAAAACGTGCGCGTGTTTGCAACGGGTGAGAATCTGTTCTATCTGTCGCAGCTGAAGAAAATCAATCCGTACATAGACCCCGAACAGATGTCAACCGGGTCCATCGTGCTCGGATTCACCTATCCCTGGCAGAAGACCTACGTTTTGGGTGTGGATATAAAATTCTGATTGAGCCATGAAAAAGATTACTATAATCGCCTTAGCCTGCGCGCTTGCAACATCTTGCCTTTCCTCCCTTGAAGGGCTGGACCAGTCTCCGCTCGACAAAGTATCCGAATCCACTTTCTTCAAGGACGCCTCACAGCTGGAAACCTATACCAATTATCTGTATCAGCTCACATTCACAGGCCCTTTCTGCACGGAGACCAATGATCTCCTTCTGGCGAAGAGTCCCGGCACCAGGATGAGGGGCGGCTCGCTCCGGACCACACCTTCTTCCGGAGGCGGCTGGGACTGGAACCCGCTGGCCAGGATCAACGCGCTTTTGGATCATCTGGGCAATTGCGACGACCAGAACACCCGCATCCTTTACGAAGCCTACGGACGCTTCTTCAGGGCGTATTTCTATTATTACAAAGTGCGCGACTTCGGTGACGTCCCTTTCTACGACCACGAATTGGGCGTATCCGAGAACGACCAGCTTTACAAGGCCCGCGACAGCAGGGACTACATTATGGAAAAGATGCTTGCCGATGTGGACTTTGCCATTGCCAACCTCCCGTCGGAAAAGGATCTTTATCATGTGACGAAGTGGACTGCAATGGCTTTCAAATCGCGTTTCTGCCTGTTCGAAGGGACATGGAGGAAGTATCATGGAAACACAAGCCTGTCGTCTGGCGAAGCCTATGAGCACGATGCCGATTATTATCTGAAGCTTGCCGCCGACGTATCGGCCGATTTCATGGAACACTCACCATATTCCCTGGTGAACACAGGGCATCCTGAGATTGACTACACGCACGTATTCAACCAGCCGGTGTGCCCCGACCAGGAAGTGATCCTTGCAAAGAGCTATTCAATAACTCTGCAGGTTTCCCACTTCGCAACCTACGACACATTCGGGACGTCATCGGCAAATTCCTTCAGCAAGAAATTCGTGGATGCGTTCCTTATGGCCGACGGCACCCGCTTCACCGACAAGGCCGGCTGGGAGACCATGGAGTATTACGACGAAACCACCGGCAGGGATCCCCGCCTGGGGCAGATCATCCGCATCCCCGGCTACAGACGCGAAGGGGTTGACTCCCTGCTCTGCGCCGACTTCAACCACGGCTTCACCGGCTACCAGCCTGTGAAATACGCCCTTTCATGGAAGGATTATCCCTCCTGGGGCTGGGGCCCGCAGGACAACGACCTTCCCATATACCGCACCGCCGAGGTGCTCCTGAACTACGCCGAAGCCATGGCTGAACGCGGCGATGCCGCAATTTCGCAGGCCGACCTTGACAAATCGGTGAACCTTATCCGCGCCAGGGCCGGCATGCCTGCGCTGGTGCTTGCTGATGCCAATGCCAATCCCGACGACAATTATATGGGTTCATCGGCCTATGGCTACAACAACGTTACCGGCGCGAACAAGGGCATAATTCTGGAAATCCGCCGTGAAAGGATGATTGAACTCGCCATGGAGGGCGATTTCCGCTGGTACGACCTTATGCGCTGGAAGCAGGGCCGCTGTGTGGACCAGAAACTCTACGGAATGTACTTCCCTTCCCTCGGTTCCTTCGACTTCGACCGTGTGGCCGACAAGGACGGCGTCCTGCACGACGATATCTATCTCTACAGCGACGCCGCCGACAAAAATAACGGCCCGGCCGGTGT
>JAILDI010000087.1 GCA_024689525.1 Bacteroidales bacterium | reverse complement strand
CGTTCTGGGTGCCGGTGACGTATACATAGGCTCCGGGAACGGGGAGCCCGTTTGCATCCTTCACCAGGCCGCTCAGTTTGACGCCCTGTGCGTACAGGATGTTGCCGGCCGTAAGAAGGCTCAGCAGAATCAGAATGATTTGTTTCATACTATTTGATTCCGTATTTGCGAAGTATCCGCTTCATTGGTTTCCGTATTGAGTCGGCCCACAGGGTGTAGCCGTGGTCTCCGGGATGGACCCCGTCCACGGAGGTGTCGTGGGCCTTGGATGTGGCGTTGGGAGTGATGTAATAGACGTCTTTGTACCGCCTCACGGCAATGGCCATCAGTGAATCGGCCATGTGCATTTTCTTCTCTTCCTGGGCGTCCTTTACGGTGTTGAAGTGGCGCTGCTCCCTCCAGATTGTCTTCTGGAAAATTAGCGGAACGCCTGGATGGGCGGCCTGCAGTTTTTCGATGAAATGGAATAGGCGCTCGTTTATGGTGCCTGCGCTCGGGTTCGAGAATGCATCGAAGACGAATGCGTCGATGTCCGGAGCCGCGCACAAGATGTCGCATAAGCTGTCCTGAAGCAGGCAGTTGCCGCTCACTCCAAGGCTGAGCATCTGCAGGCCGGTGTTGCGGCTGAATTGAGCCGGGTAGCTCATTCCTGCCCTGGAAGTGCTGGAGCCGTGGGTGAAACTGGAGCCGAATACCGCTATCCTGTGACGGAAAGGGTTCTCGAGGGCTTCAATTTCGGCCCCTTCCAGGACGCCTATCTGTACGCTTCCAACCTCGCTGTAGAGGGGAAGGTATAGCAGGCAGTCATAGTATCGGCCTTCCTGCATATCTTTGATAAGAACCAGGTCCTCTTCCAATTTGCCGTCCGGGTTCACTCCGGATGCGGCATAGTACCATTTCCCGTTTTCACGGATATACAGGTCATATCCGCGGGTGCTTATTCCATTGCCGTTGGTGGGGAAGGTGGGAGCCAGATAAACTGTTTTTACGCTTATGGCTGTGGAGTTGGTGCGGAATGCGCAAGCTATGCCCGACGACATTCTCACCAATGTGTTCTCCCTGCGCGTAAGGCCCCCGAATTTTGCCGTATCCACCCTGTGGTAGGGATTGGGAGTATCCAGGAACAGTTTGCCCACGAGCGTAAGATTGCTTGCCTCGGTGAAATGATATCGCGGTGACTGGCCGGAAGCGATTATGCCTCCGGTCAGTACCAGCAATACCAACACCAAAACAATCCTACGCCTCATTTATTCGACTTTTTCGTAAACCAGGTCAAGGTAGTATGTGCCCATGCTCGTGGCAGTGCAGCAGAGGTAATACACCGTATTGGCTACAGTTCCTTCAAGGTTGTAGGAGTATTCGGTATCCTTGGTGGCCCATGCGATTTCTTCACCGCCGCTGACGAATTCGTTCTTGTCGGTGGTGTTGTTCGCGACCACGCCGGTGGTAACGCCGCCTTTGCGCTTAGAGTTGCTTGCGAGGCAGAGTTTGCCAGTCACCTTAATGAGCCTGAAGCCCTCGATTGCGGGAAGGCCGAGATAGCGCCATCCTGCATACCAGATCAGACCGCCCTTACTGGTATCCCAGCATACACGGGCCTGCGTTGCATTCCCGCAGTCGGTAAGGATGAAGTTGTAGAGTTCGCCGTTCAGATTGTAAACGCAGGTGGAGTCGCCGGGGCAGGGATTAGGATCTCCGTTTGCGACGTCCTTCCACTTGTCCTTGGTGGGCCAGCCTTCCTGGGGCGAGCCTGTAAAGTCGAAGTGAAGAGCTTTCTTTTCGGTTTCCCTGGCCTTGTATTCAAGGCCTCCGATCTCGCCAAGGTCCACAACCTGGTTGCGAGCAACCGTGAGTGTGCTTGTGCCCGCTTTTGTCGCCGTCATCTGAGTAGGGGAGATGAGAGTAAGGGTGAGTCCCTTGTACTCGCCGGGGAGAACCCATACATAATAGGTATCGCCGGTTGCAAATGCGCTGCCTGCAGGGGTCAGTTTAATCACGTCCGAGCCGGTAGCATTGTCGCTGGGGTCGATGAGAGGGGCTCCGTCATTC
>JAILDI010000086.1 GCA_024689525.1 Bacteroidales bacterium | reverse complement strand
CGTTCTGGGTGCCGGTGACGTATACATAGGCTCCGGGAACGGGGAGCCCGTTTGCATCCTTCACCAGGCCGCTCAGTTTGACGCCCTGTGCGTACAGGATGTTGCCGGCCGTAAGAAGGCTCAGCAGAATCAGAATGATTTTTTTCATACTATTTGATTCCATATTTGCGAAGTATCCGCTTCATTGGTTTCCGTATTGAGTAGGCCCACAGTGTGTAGCCGTGGTCTCCGGGATGGACCCCGTCCACGGAGGTGTCGTGGGCCTTTGATGTAGCGTTGGGGGTGATGTAATAGACGTCTTTGTACCGCCTCACGGCAATGGCCATAAGAGAATCGGCCATATGCATTTTCTTCTCTTCCTGGGCGTCCTTTACGGTGTTGAAATGGCGTTGCTCCCTCCAGATTGTCTTTTGGAAAATGAGGGGAACACCAGGATGGGCGGCCTGCAGTTTCTCGATGAAAGGGAAAAGGCGCTCGTTAATGGTGCCTGCGCTCGGGTTCGAGAATGCATCGAAGACGAATGCGTCGATGTCCGGAGCCGCGCACAAGATGTCGCAGAATCTGTCCTGAAGCAGGCAGTTGCCGCTGACGCCAAGGCTTAGTATCTGCAGGCCGGTGTTGCGGCTGAATTGAGCCGGGTAGCTCATTCCTGCCCTGGAAGTGCTGGATCCGTGGGTGAAACTGGAGCCGAATACCGCTATCCTGTGGCGGAAAGGGTTTTCGAGGGCTTCTATCTCCGCCCCATCCAGAACGCCTATCTGTACGCTTCCAACCTCGCTGTAGAGGGGGAGGTAAAGCAGGCAGTCATAGTATCGGCCTTCCTGCATATCTTTGATAAGAACCAGGTCCTCTTCCAGTTTGCCGTCCGGGTTCACTCCGGATGCGGCGTAGTACCATTTCCCGTTTTCGCGTATGTACAGGTCGTATCCGCGGGTGCTTATCCCATTTCCGTTGGTGGGGAAGGTGGGAGCCAGATAAACAGTCTTCACGCTTATGGAGGTGGAGTTGGTGCGGAATGCGCAAGCTATGCCCGACGACATTCTCACCAATGTGTTCTCCCTGCGCGTAAGGCCCCCGAATTTTACCGTATCTACCCTGTGATAGGGATTGGGCGTATCCTGGAACAGTTTGCCCACGAGCGTAAGATCGCTTGCCTCGGTGAAGTGATATCGCGGTGACTGGCCGGAAGCGATTATGCCTCCGGTCAGTACCAACAATACCAACACCAAAACAATCCTACGCCCCATTATTCAACCTTTTCGTATGTCAGATCAAGATATGATGTTCCGATACTGGTAGCGGTGCACGCCAGGTAGTAGACGGTGTTGGGCAGCGTCTCTTCCAGGTTATATGAGTACACCTCTCCGCCTGTGGCCCACGCGATCGATTCACCGCCGGGAACGAATTCGTTCTGGTCGGTTGTGTTGTCGGCTACAACTGATTTCGTTATGCCGGCCTGGCGCTTGGCATTGGAGGCAAGGCAGAGACATCCGGTAACCTTCACTAGTTTGGATCCTTCGATTGCGGGGAGACCCAGGTAACGCCATCCTGCGAACAGGATAAGGCCGCCCTTGTCCTTAACCCAGGCCACGCGGGCTTGAGTTGCATTACCGCAGTCGGTGAGGATGAAGTTGTAGTTAACTCCGTTCAGATTGTACACGCAAGTGGTGTCTCCGGGAGCGTTCTTCCATTTGTCGGCGGTAGGCCATCCTTCCTGGGGGTCTCCGGTGAAGTCGAAGCGGAGAGTCTGTCTCTCAGCCTCTTTCTCCTTGAAGGTGAGGCCGCCGATTTCGCCCAGGTTCACAATCTGATTCCTGGCGATGGTGAGAGTATTGCTTCCGCTCTTGACGGCTGTCATTCCGGAAGGGGAGATCAAGGTGACAGTGAGTCCCTTGTACTCGCCGGGGAGAACCCATACATAATAGGTATCGCCGGTTGCAAATGCGCTGCCTGCAGGGGTCAGTTTAATCACGTCCGAGCCGGTAGCATTGTCGCTGGGGTCGATGAGAGGGGCTCCGTCATTC
>JAILDI010000007.1 GCA_024689525.1 Bacteroidales bacterium | reverse complement strand
TACGGATGTACCAGGGTGCCCACCTTCTCGCCTTTGAGGAGGCGGGTGAGGTTGCCAGTGGCGTTCATATCGAAGACGATGATGGGCATCTTGCCGTCGGAACAGAGGGCGTAGGCCGTCTGGTCCATCACTTTGAGGTGCTTGGAGATGGCTTCGTCGAAGGTGAGGGAGTCGTATTTCACGGCGGAGGGGTCCTTTTCGGGGTCGGCCGTGTAGACCCCATCGACACGTGTGCCTTTAAGGAGGGCGTCAGCGCCGATTTCAAGGGCACGGAGGGCTGCGCCGGAGTCCGTGGTGAAGAAGGGATTGCCGGTGCCGCCGGCGATGAGGGCCACGCCTCCGCGTTCGAGCACAGCCACCGCATCGTCACGCATATAGTACTTGGCGTGAGGTTCCATGGGGGTCGATGTGAACACGACGGCATCGACACCTTCCGCCTTGATGAACATGCTCAGGGCCAGGGAGTTGATGACAGTAGCCAGCATGCCCATCTTGTCGCCGTCCACGCGGTCGAAGCCCTTGCCCACGCCCTGGAGGCCGCGGAAGATGTTTCCGCCGCCGTTGACGATGGCTATCTGCAGGCCGGCCTTTGCCGCCGCAGCTATTTCTTTTGCATATTTTTCGAGCCAGGCCGTATCCAGGCCCTTTCCGGCAGGTCCGCCCAGGCTTTCGCCGCTAAGTTTCAGGAGTACTCTTTTGTACATGATTCGATGCATTTTGGTAACAAAAGTACCGAAATAATGCGAAATCTCCAATAATTTGCCTATATTTGGGGGTTAACCCTTAAAAAACATCGAAGGATTATGAAAAAAATGACACTTATCTTCGCCGCCATCGGACTTCTCCTTTGCGCTTGCGAAAAGGAAAACAATTCCGCAAATGCCGATGATCTGGTGGGGGAATGGACTAACACCATCGCCGATTTTGGACAGACCATGAAATTCGAAAAGGGCGGCAAATATACTCAAACGGACGGCACTTCCGAAATGAGTGGTACATGGGAGTTGAAAGGCTCTGATTTGACCATCTTGTCAAAATATCCGGAGGATGAGGAAATGACAATTCAGGAAGTTAAGATAAAACTTCTAGGCGGGAAAGCCGCATTGGTTACTGAAATTGATTACGAAGACGAGTTTTCCGGCAAACAAGTAATTCATTCGCTTTATTATAAGAAGGGTGCCCAGGTACAGTCCGGCGCACTGAAGGATGGCCGTTATGACGCTCCCCACAATGGAATCAAAGGCAGCGGAAACTATGACAGAACATTCAGTTTCATTATAAAAGGAGACCAGATGGATCTGTACGTCCACGCCTGGGGATGCCATCTCAGAGGAACGTACAAGATTGAAAACGGAATGATGAAATTCAACCCTACCTGGGGCGAGCATGGTCAATCCTCAGACGGCGACTGGTTTGCCGGACAGGCAGATATCGACTTTGAAAATTTCAGCTTCAACAATCCGGATTACCATTGGCTTGAAGGAATGACATATCAGGATGCTTTCAGCTCATTCCCCATGTGCGTGTCGGATGATGGCAAGGATGTTTACTTATCGACCGTAGGTATGACCAGGTGGGCTTTCCTCAGATAACTGTTATCCGGAAAAATTGCTATCTTTGTTGTCCAAAACTATAGACAAATGGCAAACTTTTTTACTTCATCCATCGGTAAAAAGTTCATACAGAGCATCAGCGGTGCATTTCTGATTCTTTTCCTGCTGATTCACGGAACTATCAATTTCTTCTCGGTGATAGATTCTTTCACCGGGAAGTACGGGATCGCCGCAAATGACGAAATACTGTTCTCGAAAGGGGACGGCCTCTTCAAGCTGGGCTGCGACTTCATGTCCACTCCCGTTGTGGATATCATGGTCCCCATCCTTGCCCTTGGCTTTGTGGTGCACATTGCATTCGGAATATGGCTTTCGGTCCAGAATTTACAGCGCAGGGGCGGTATCAATCGTTATGCTGTGCCCTCCAAGGCTAAGAACGACAGCTGGAGCGCAAAGAACATGTTTGTGCTCGGCATAATCATCCTCGGCTTCATCGGCTTCCACCTCACTCATTTCTGGGCCAAGATGCAGCTTCCGGAGATGTTCGGCATCGGCAATTTCGAGAACAATCCCTACTTCCTGCTGGAGGCTACGTTCAGCAAATGGTGGATTCTGGCCCTGTACCTTGTATGGTTCTTCTTCATCTGGCTGCACATGAACCACGGCTTCTGGAGCATGTTCCAGTCAATCGGATGGAACAACAAGAAATGGCTGCCCCGCCTGCGCGTAATCGGCATTGTGGTGAGCACCCTTATCATCATGCTCTTTGTGGCCGCTGCGGTGAACGCATTCATCCAGGCGAATTTTATCGCATAAAAATTTGCATATTAAAAATGAATATCGCATATTTGCAGTAGAAATGATGAGAACTATGGTAAATACTTGGTGGTGGTGCACTTGCAGCTCAAAACTGTAAGCAGCACTTGCCGTAGTATAACCATAAAGGCACGCTGACTTACAGCGTGCTTTTTTTATGCCGATTTTTCCCGCAAACAACAAAACACTTATATATTATGAAACAGAAAAAATTCATGCTTCCGGAATCAGAGATTCCCACTCACTACTTCAACATCCAGGCTGTGATGCCCAATAAGCCGATGCCGTTCCTGCATCCCGCAACTCGCCAGCCCCTCAAGCCCGAGGATCTGTACCCCATTTTCTGCAAGGCCTGCGCCGACCAGGAACTGAATCAGACCGACCAGTGGATTCCCATCCCCGAGCCCGTGCGTGAACAGTATGCCGCATACCGCTGCACACCGCTGGTGCGCGCCTATGAACTGGAAGCCGCCCTTGGCACCCCGGCCCACATCTACTTCAAGAACGAGAGTGTGAGCCCTGCCGGCAGCCATAAACTGAATTCCGCCATCGCCCAGGCATATTATGCCAAGGAGCAGGGCATTACGAACCTCACCACGGAAACAGGTGCGGGCCAGTGGGGCGGTGCACTCAGCTATGCCACCAAGAAGTTCGGCATCGACTGCGCAGTATATATGGTAAAGGTGAGCTATGAGCAAAAGCCCTATCGCCGCAGCATTATGCAGACATTCGGAGCGGCCATCACTCCTTCTCCGTCGATGTCAACGCGTGCCGGTAAGGACATTCTCACCATCAACCCCAACGACCGCGGCTCCCTTGGCTGCGCCATCTCGGAGGCTATCGAACTGGCCGTATCGACCCCTAACTGCAAATACGCACTGGGCTCGGTGCTGAACCACGTTTGTATGCACCAGACGGTCATCGGCCTTGAAGCGGAGAAGCAGATGGAACTCACCGGTGAGTATCCGGACATCGTGGTCGCCTGCTTCGGCGGCGGCTCCAATTTCTCCGGCCTGGCATTCCCCTTCATGCGCCACAACATCCTTGAAGGCAAAAAGACCCGTTTCATTGCGGCGGAACCCACATCCTGCCCCAAACTCACACGCGGCAAGTTCGAGTACGACTTTGGCGATGAGGCCGGTATGACCCCGCTCCTGCCGATGTTCACCCTGGGCCACAGCTTCAAGCCCGCATCCATCCATGCCGGCGGCCTCCGCTACCACGGTGCAGGCGTGATCCTGTCGCAGCTTATGAAGGACGGCTTCATGGAGGCGGTGGACATCGACCAGCTTGACAGCTTCCGCTCCGGCGTCCTCTTCGCCCGCACCGAAGGCATCATCCCCGCACCCGAATCCTGCCACGCTATTGCCGCAACCATCAACGAGGCCCTCAAGTGCAAGGAAACCGGCGAGGCCAAGACCATCCTCTTCAACCTCTCCGGCCACGGCTTCGTGGATATG
>JAILDI010000208.1 GCA_024689525.1 Bacteroidales bacterium | reverse complement strand
CGAAGGAGAAGCCTTCGTAAGGGCCGATGTCGAATTCACCGGCGGCCGCCTCCCCGTCATCGGCCGCGGCCGGGTTCAGGACGCCCGGGCCATCCTTGACGCCGGAGCCTCGCTCGTGGAGTGCGTAAATCCTTCATTCCTAGGGAAATATCTCAAGAAACTATGATACAGGCGTCTATATGCACCATAGGCGATGAAATCCTCATCGGCCAGGTTGTCGATACAAATTCCTCCAACATCGCCAGGGCTCTTGGCGAAGCCGGCATTCCCGTCCGCTCAATGGTGACGGTCGGGGACCGCAGGGAGGCCATTCTGGATGCTCTCAGGCGCGAACTCGCCTCCAGCGACATCGTAATCACCACCGGCGGGCTGGGCCCCACCAAGGACGACATCACCAAGGATGTTCTCTGCGAGCTTTCCGGCAGCACCCGCATGGTGGAAAATCCGCAGCAGATGGAGATCGTGGAAAGGATACTCTCCAGCCGCGGGCTTCAGGTGCTGGAAATCAACCGCCGCCAGGCCTGGGTGCCGGAGCGCTGCGAGGTCATTCCCAACAAACTGGGAACCGCCCCGATAATGACATTCACTGCCGATAACGGCTCGGTGCTGTATGCCCTCCCGGGCGTTCCGCACGAGGCCATGGGAGCTATGCCCGACGTGCTCAGGCACATCAGCGGCCGCTTCGCCCTGAATGACATCTGCCACCGCAACGTGATGGTGTACGGGCTGGCGGAAAGCGCCCTCTCAGAACTCATAGCCCCCTGGGAGGATGCTCTCCCCCCTGAAATACACCTCGCCTACCTGCCTGATCCGCTGAAAGGCATACGTTTACGCCTTTCGATATACAGCGGCACTTCAGATAAAGAGAACGCCCTTATCGACTCGGAACTCAAGAAACTGAAAGACATACTTGGCAACCGTATTTATTCGGAGGCCGATGATACCCTGGAGGCCACCGTAGGCCGTATTTTCAAGCAGAACAAGCTCACCCTGGCCGCCGCTGAATCGTGCACCGGAGGAGAAATCGCCCACCTTATCACGACGGTGTCCGGAGCCTCGGATTACTTCCTGGGATCCGTCACATCCTACGCCATCAAGGTGAAGGAAGAGGTGCTCGGAGTTCCCGCCGAAACCATCGACAAGTTCGGAGTGGTGAGCGAAGAGGTTGCGATAGCCATGGCAAAGGGAGTCCGCCGGGTTCTCGGGAGCGACTACTCGGTTGCCACCACCGGTCTGGCCGGATCCGAGGGCGACGGCCGCAATCCAGGCGGAACAGTATGGATCGCGGTGGCCGGACCACACGGGGAAAAGGCCCAGAAATTCTCTTACAAGAACGACAGAAAACGCAATATTCAGCGCTTCGCAGCCACCGCACTGGACTTTTTGAGGAATTTTGTCCTTTCTGAGCTAAATGCTTGATAAACAAAAGATGTAACAAATCTGTTCAGGCTTTAAACAAATTTGTTACATCACTTTTGATTTTGATACAACCTACTGATTATTAGCAAGTTATCACATTTTGCATAACTCGGAGCAAATTTCCGGAAAATACCTTATCAATCAGGCTTTCATCGAAGCCTCTGGCCCTCATTTCATCGGCCACCAAACCCACCTTCGAGATGTCTTCGAGTCCCCTCGGAGGGACCGGAATTCCGTCGAAGTCGGTACCGATTCCGACGTGGTCCTCCCCGGCAAGAGAGATGGCTCTCTCCATATGGTCAACAACTTCCTTTACTCCGGGCAGCCATATCTCCTGGAGCTTGTCCCGCATACGTTCCCAGTCGGCAACGCGTGCAGGGTCGGCAGGATTGGCCCGGAAACGGACTTCCACCTCATCGGCCTCGTCCAGGATGGCGGCATCGGCCTTTGAAGAGCCGTAGGTTGTGGATAGAAATGCTGGATAGAAATTGATACCTACGTAACCGCCGCACTCCCCTAATGCGCGGAGCATGTCGTCGGTGAGGTTGCGCCTGTGCGGGCAAAGGGCCCTGCAGCAGGAATGGGATGCGATAACGGGCGCCTTGGAACACTCCAGGGCGTCATAGAAGGTTTTGTCGGAGGCGTGGGAAAGGTCGACCATTATGCCCAGGCGGTTCATCTCGGCCACCACTTTCCTTCCGAAGGGGCTCAGGCCGCCCCAGCGGCTGCCGTGCGAGGCTGCATCGGCCACGGAATTGTCTCCATTGTGAGTAAGGGTGATATACCTCACGCCAAGGCGGTAGAAAAGCCTCAGAAGCGAAAGGTCTTCCTGGATGGGAGATGCGTTCTCCATTCCAAGGAATATGGCGGTACGGCCTTCTGCGGAGATCCTGCGGAAATCATCCGGCGTCGTGGCCGCTTCAGCGTACTCCGGATAGGCCTCAAGGGCGTCCTGCACGGCCGCAACCATACGCAGGGCATAGGCGGTGGCATCGGCAGGCCCCATTGAGGGCGGAGTGTACAGGGCAAAGAAAGCCCCGCCGACTCCCCCGCGTCTGAGCTTGGGGAAGTCGACGTGCCCATAACGATTGTCGACACCCGGATTCCTGAGCCTCAAGAGGGAGGAAGGGGTGTCGACATGGCTGTCAAACAGCGGTGCCATCAATTACTCGCCGGAACCGTAAGGAGTTACACTGGCCTTGCTGATCTTGACGATCTTGAAGACAGGAGAACCGCCGAAGAGGAGTTTACCGCCGGTGAGGTTCAGATCGATGCTTTCGGAAACGTTCACGCTGATGGATGCGCTGCCTGCCATATCAATGCTGGCAGTAGTGACCTCCAGGCCGTATGCATCGACATTGGCGCTCTTGCTGGCCTTGACCGCGAGGCTCTCGCCGCCACCGGTGAGGGTGAGCTTGCTGGAGCCTTCCGCATTCACGATTGCAGAGGTGCAGGGACCGGAAATGCTTACCTGAGCGCTGCCGGCGGTTGCAACATTAACCTTGTTGGAAATATTGGTGACCGCTACCCTGGAAGAACCGCTTGCATTGACAACGAGTTCGCCTGCGGTGGAGGTGAGGCGCAGATTGCTCTTGCCTTCCGTTGCTGCCTCGAGGGTATTCTCGGTGTTCACGTTCATCACGGCTGTTGCATCCTTCTGGAGAACGATGCTGGCGCTGCGGGCTGAAACGTTGAAGAGTTTAACCTGGGCTTTGTCGGCTGCTGTGAGTTCGAACTTGTCGCCACCCTCGAAAGGAGTGGTGCTGTTCAGGATCACGTTGCCGCTGATGGTAACTGCCTCAATCACAGGGAGTGTGATGACTGCGTTGAACACAGGCTTCGGAGCGTTGCGGCCGCTGTAGAGTTTCTTTACGTCCTTGGGAACGGACTTCTCTTCGAAGGAAACGAAGAGGGTCTTGCCCTGGATACGTACGGAAAGATAGGGAGCAAGTGCTTCGTCCACCGTGAGGGTGATGCTGTAGGCCTCACCCTGACGCACTGTCACGTCAAAGTCGTTGGCGACGTTGATGGCGGAGAACTCGGGGAATTCCTGAGTTACTTCCTTTGTCTGTGCAGAGGCTGCTACGGAGAGCCCTGCGAAAGCTACCAGAGCGATGGCGGCTTTCATTGCAATGTTGAGTAAATTCTTCATATTTTAATAAATAAGAAATTATTAGTTTTCCTGTTCCATAAGGCCCGTCCACTCCTCCATGAAGGCGTCCAGGCTGCGTTTGTTCTCGAGGTAATCACGAGTTAACTGCAAAATATCGCAATTATTTCCCGGATTTGCAAGAATTTTTTCAATTTTCCCCATCTCCGACTCTTTTTTCGCGATTTCCTTTTCAAGGTATTCTATACGGTTACGGCGCTTCCGGCTTGCTTTTTCCGCCTCTTTATAAAGCACTTGGCTCTGTGCCGAGGCGGCTTTCTTCTCCGGAGCTGGAGCTTTGGGTAATGGTTCAGGTGTAGTGCGGCGCTCCAGCTGCTGCAGATTCTCGATTTTTCGTTTTTCAAGGAACTCGGTGACTCCTCCAAGGTGCTCTTTGACCCTTCCGTCGCGGAACTCGTAGAACTTGTCAACCAGTGAATCCAAAAAATCACGGTCGTGGGATACAACAACAAGCGTGCCGTCAAACTTTTTCAGCGCCTGCTTGAGTATATCCTTGGAGCGGATGTCCATATGATTGGTGGGTTCGTCCAGCACAAGCACATTGTATGGGAGCAGCATCAGCTTGGCCATTCCAAGGCGCGCCCTCTCCCCTCCCGACAGCACCGAAACTTTCTTGTCGATGTCGTCGCCCTTGAACAGGAACGCCCCCAGAAGGTCCCGGAGCTTCGTTCTCATCTCCCCCACCGCTATGCGGTCCAGAGTCTCGAACACCGTCATCGACCCGTCCAGGATATCTTCCTGATTCTGGGCATAATAGCCCAGCTGGATGTTGTGCCCCAGGACGGCCTCTCCGGCAAGGGGATACAGCTCGCGGGACATAATCCTTACCAGAGTGGTCTTGCCCTCGCCGTTGCGGCCCACCAGGGCAACCTTCTCTCCCCTTCTGATTTCCACGTTGGCGCCGGTGAATACAACCTTGCCGGGGTAACCGGCAGTCAGGTCCGATGCCTTGAAAACCACGTCTCCGGAGCGTTGTGCGGGCGGAAACTTAAGCGTAAAGGCCTGATTATCGGTTTCATCGACCTCTATCCTGTCCAGCTTCTCAAGCGCCTTGATTCGGGCCTGCACCTGGTTCGATTTGGTGGGCTTGTAGCGGAATCGGTTGATGAAATCCTCCGTCTTCTCTATCATCCGCTGCTGGTTCTCGTAGGCGGCCGTCTGCTGGGCCATCCTCTCCTCCCTCAGCGCCAGATATTTTGAATATGGAACCTTGTAGTCGTGGATCTTTCCCAGTACAATCTCCACCGTGCGGCTTGTAACATTGTCCAGGAAACGCCTGTCGTGCGACACCAGCAGAAGGGCCGACCTGCAGCCCGCCAGATAATCCTCCAGCCACTCAATCGACTCTATATCAAGGTGATTCGTGGGTTCATCCAGGAGCAGGACATCGGCATCCATAAGGAGGATCTTCGCTAGGGCGATACGCATATTCCAGCCCTGGCTGAAGGTTTCCACCATCCGGCCCAGTTCTTCAATTTTGAAACCTAGACCGCATAGCGTCTTCTCAGCCCTGGCCTCGCGGGCCTGGTGGCTTTCCAGGGCTAATCGGCCATTAATATCTCCCAGACGGTCGATGAGGGAGGCATATCCCGCCGACTCATAATCCGTCCTATCGGCCAACTGCTGATTGATGCGGTTGGCCTCATCTTCCAGATCCTTCTGCTCCGAAAATGCCTCCATAGCCTCCTCCAGCACGGTTTTTCCTCTGGAGCTCTCCTTGATCTGGGGCAGATATCCCACCCGCAGTCCGGAGGGCATCTCAATCGACCCCTGAGTGGGCGACTGCTCTCCGGCCAGGAGTTTAAGAAGGGTCGACTTCCCCGCCCCGTTCCGCCCCACCAGGCCGATCTTCTCCCCTTCCGTGATGTGGAAATTCACATCGTCCAGCAGGGTGAAACCACCGTATGAGACGGTTATGTTGCGGAAAGATATCATTTGCGGCAGACAAGGATAGAGAATTCATATAGCCCGTACAGGGGAATTCCCAGCACGAACATCGACACCGGATCGGAAGGCGTAATAATGGCGGCCAGCAGTAGTACAGCCACGAAGGCATACTTGCGGGCAGCCTTCAAATCGGCCTTGGAAAGCACTCCAAGAGAGGAAAGCACCATAACAACGGTGGGAAACTCGAACAAAAGGCCTATCATAAACACCATTGATATGAATAGCGAGATGTACGAATTCAGCGTGATGGTATTGGCAACGGCGTCGCTCACCGTATAGTTCATAAAGAACACCAGGCACACCGGCAGGACAATGAAATAGCCCACCGCAGCGCCCAGATAGAACAGGAAAGACGACATTCCAAAGGCTCTGGAGGCCGATTTGCGCTCATTTTCATACAGAGCGGGGCGTATGAAACGCCACAACTCATATATTATATAAGGAAAGGCGACCACGACGCCCGAAAGGAGCGCAATCTTCAGATGAACGAAAAACTGGGCCGATACCTCG
>JAILDI010000199.1 GCA_024689525.1 Bacteroidales bacterium | reverse complement strand
GGCGAAACCCTGTCCGGAGACAGGGTCATGCCGCTTGCCAGAAGTGCAAAGTACTGCACCGGAGGCAGATATGCCGTGGATAAGATCACTTGTTGATTCTGGGCTTGGGGATGATGCCGCGCTTGGACTTGCGGATAAAGTTCAGGATGGTGTCCCTTTCCGGAGTGGCCGGGAAGTTGGCCTCGATGTAGGCCATGGCATCCGTGATGTTCATGCCCTTGAAGTAAAGCGTCTCGTAAATGTTCTTGATGTTCTCTATCTGCTCCTGGGTGAAGCCGCGGCGGCTAAGTCCCACGTGGTTCACGCCCTCGAAGCAGAGGGGATCGCGGTCGCAAAGCACGTACGGAGGCACGTCCTTGGCCACTTTCGCGCCGCCGCCCACCATTGCGTGAGTGCCGATGCGCGAGAACTGGTGAGCCTTGGAAGTGCCGCCCATGATGGCCCAGTCTTCCACGTCGGTTTCACCGGCAATGCCAACATAGCTCACGAGGATGCAGTGGTTGCCAACGCAGCAGTCGTGCGCCACGTGCACGTATGACATAATAAGTGTATCGTTTCCTATTTTGGTCACACCCTTACCGCTGGCCTTGGTGCCGCGGTTGATGGTGGCGCATTCGCGGATGTTCACCCTGTCGCCGATCTCCACCCAGCTTTCCTCGCCCTCGAACTTCAGGTCCTGGGGGATTGCGCCGATAACCGCTCCCGGAAACACGGTGCAGTCGCGGCCCATCTTCACGTATGAGAAAATAGTGGCGTGGGGGAGTATCTTGCATCCGTCGCCGATCTGTACATTATCGTCGATGAAGGCATAAGGGCCCACTTCGACATTCTCGCCCAGAATTGCATTGGGGCTTACGGTTGCAAGGGGATGAATCTTTGTCATAACAGTGCTCTGAGGGCTTTTGCAGCCTTGGTATTAATCGTATGGCCCGGTTTGTAGGCCGTAATCTTTGCGTTGAGGTAGCCTCCGGCTAGACGCATGTCGCCAATGAGGTCCAGCATTTTGTGACGCCCGCATTCATCCGGGAAGTGCAGCTGGAGGTTATTCAGGTAGCCTTCTTCCGTGATGCTTAGCCCCGGCATGTTGAACAGCATGGAAAGGGATTCCAGCTGGTCCGGAGTCACAGGATTCTCCACAATTACGATGGCATTGTCCACGTCGCCGCCCTTGATAAGATTGTTGCGGAACAGGTACTCGATTTCGTGGAAGAACACGAAAGTGCGGCATACGCCAATCTCGTGCGCATAGTCGCAATTCTCGTCCCAATGTGCCTTCTGGATGCCCAGGATCTTGGAATTGAAGTCCACGGTAAGGTCCATCGAAGGAGCCTTTGCCGGCTCGATCCTTATCCAGGAGCCCGTCCTCTTGTCCTTGATTTCCAGCGAGTGGGGTATGTCGATATATTTCCGCGGCACGCCCTGGTCCAGGGTTCCGTCCTTGAGAATAGCGTCGATATAAGGCTTTGCACTGCCGTCCAGAATGGGCACCTCGATGTTGTCCATTTCGATGAGGGCATTGTCCACGCCCAGACCGGTGAGGGCCGACATTATATGCTCGATGGTAACAACCACGGCCTCGTCGTGCGAAATGGTGGTGCTGCGGGCGGTGTTGGTGACATTTTCCGCGATTGCCTCGATGAGGGGCTTGCTGCGAAGGTCCTTGCGACGGAACACGATACCGTGGTCCGCAGGAGCGGGCATTAGCTTAAGATGAGCGTAAGTACCTGTATGAAGTCCTTTTCCGGAAAAATAATAAGCTTTCTTCAGTGTATGCTGGGTTGCGTGCATTCGCAGTGCGTTTTCAAAAAGTGCGCAAAGATAGTGATTAAAATCGAACTCGCCAAACTTACTCAGCCCCGCTCATCTTGAATTTTGCGTATGCCCTCATGTATTGTTTGATAGGCATTGAAGGCGAACCAAGAAGTACCTGTCCTTCCTTTTTTATATTGCCGATGATGCCGCACTGGGCCCCCACCGTGGTGTGATCGGCAATGGTAACATGGCCGGCAATTCCAACCTGTCCTCCGAAGATGCAGTTCTTGCCGATGACGGTAGACCCGGCCACCCCGCACATCGCAGCCATCACCGTATTGTCTCCGATAACGACGTTGTGTGCGATATGGCAGAGGTTGTCCAGTTTCACCCCGTTGCCGATGATGGTAGACTCCATCTGGGCCTTGTCGATGGTGCAGTTCGCCCCGATCTCCACATTATTGCCGATGACGACGTTCCCCATATGCTCGATCTTCTCCCACGTTCCGTCCTCCTTGGGCACATTTCCGAACCCGTCCGAGCCGATGACGCAGCCTGCGTGCAGGATCACGTTGTCCCCGATAACCATCCCCGGATAGATGCGAACGCCGGGATAGATGATGCATTTTTTGCCGATTTTACAGTCGTCGCCGATGTATACGTTCTCGTAAATCACAGTGTCGTCGCCCACGATAGTATGCCGTCCCACATAAGAGAAATCGCCAAGATTGACCCTCTTCCCGAACTTCGTGGAAAGGAACCAGCGGGCCCTCAGACTGCGACGGCGGCGCGCCTTCTTCTTATGGTCAGATACATATTTGAGCAACTCGGCCACTGCGGCATAGGCATTATCGACCCTCACCATAGTGGGCGTGACGGCCTCCCTGGGCTGGAAATCCTTGTTCACCAGCAGGATGCTTGCCTTGCTGGTGTATACATATTCCTCGTATTTGGGATTGGCAAAAAAGCTTATGCTCCCGGGCTTGCCGTGCTCGATCTTTGCGAATTTGGTAGCCACGGCGTTCTCGTCGCCGTCCACGGTGCCGCGCAGTATCTGTGCGAGCTGTTTAGCGCTTAATTCCATATTACTCTTCTATCGGGTCTATCCTGTAAATCTTAGTTGTGGCAGGGCCCACCTTTACTTTCTTGTCGATGCAGCATCCCGCGATGGCCAGGATGTGCGACTCGTCCTCCGGGTCTCTCACCAGAGGAATCAGATGCTTGAACTCCACCGGCACATGATGGTCGGTGAACCAGTCCTGCAGTTTCTTCTTCCCCGGAGCGCCCAGCGGCCTTATCCAGTCGCCCTCCTTCCAGTAACTAAACTCCGGCACCGCCTCAATCTTGCACGCATCCAGGATTAAATGTCCGGGATCCTGCTTAACCTCGTTCGTATTGCACCAGGGCTCTTCCTTAATAATATATTCCGATAAAATCGGGACAAAAGTTTTTCTGGCTCCGCGGACTAAAACTTTTTCTCCGGAAAATGTCGAAAAAGTTTTGTCCGACTCCGCTGACGAAAAACTTTTGTCTCCTTCCCATACATCGCGGAAGCGGGCCATATCGCGGTTCAGGGTGCGGACGAAGGAGGGGTTGATTTCGCGGAAGACGGGGAACACCAGGTTGCGGATTTTGTTGCGTTTGTAGCCGTTCTCGCAGTTGGTGCTGTCTTCGCGCCAGGGGAGGGAATGCTCCTTGGCGAAATCCATGATCTCCTCGCGGGTAATGCCCAGCAGGGGCCTGCGGAGGGGGATATGGGCGTATTCGGGTACGGGGAGGAAGCCATCGGCCTTCATTCCCACGATGCCTTTGGGCCCGGTTCCGCGCAGCAGGTTCAGAATCAGCGTTTCCGCGTTGTCCTGAGCGTTGTGGGCCACAAGCACGGCATCGTACCCGTGCTCCGTGCACAGTTCCCCGAACCAGCGGTAGCGGAGCTCCCGCGCCGCCATCTCGATGCTGATGCCCTTTTCATCGGCATATGACTGTGTGTCAAAGGCCTTTACGTGCAGTGTGATGCCATAGCGGGAGCAATAGTCGCGCACCAGAGCTTCGTCCAGGTCGCTCTCCTCCCCGCGGAGGCGGAAATTGCAGTGAGCGGCCGCAAAAGGCCCGCCTTCGCCGAGACGGACCTTTTCCATGAGGCACATCGAATCGATGCCTCCGCTTACTGCAACAAGGTTCATTACTTCTTCCCTGCGATGGTGTAGGTGAAGCCGAACTCCATGAACTCACGGAACTGGATGCCCTTTCCGGTGGTTCCGTCCTTCTTCTCCAGTTTCACCAGAGGATCATAGATAAGGTTCGTGGAAACGGTGAGTGCGAAGTACTTGGCCATCTTCCAGAACACCTTGTTGTCCCAGTTGATACGGGGCTCCACCTTGGGAGTGAGGTAGTTGTAGAACAGGGCGAGCTGGGTGGTGTAGGAGAGATTCTCGTTCACCACGAAATTGGCGTCGGCCTTGATCTGGGCACCGAATTCATAGCGCACGGGCTTGTAAACCTTCGGATCTGCGGTATCGTCAACCACAGGCATTGTGTAGGTGTCCCTGAGAGTGGGCTCGCTAACGATAACAACGCCGCCGGTGAGGGGCGCTACGTTCAGCGAGAACCAGGGCTTGGGAGTCCACAGGAGACCGAGACCCAGATTGATGTAGGCGGGGGAGAACAGGCCCGACTTGAGCGTCCTTGCGCCCAGCCAGTCGGCCTTTGTGGGCTCGCCGGTCGCCACATTGGGAGTCCCGTACGCGAAATTGTTGTCGAACTGGGTGCGGAAGTCGAAGTTTGCGGAATAGCTCAAGTGCTGGATGGGAGTCTCAAGGCCCCACTTGGATTCCAGGTAGATGCGGTCCTTGTTCTTCTGGAGGATTGGTTTGTCGGCCGAATACAGGAAACCGTAGTCCATCTGCAGACGGTTGTTCCAGATCATCTTGTCCTTGGCGTAGTTGGCGCTGGCGTCCACTCCTGCTGCCAGGGTGTAGTTGTTGTAACCGCCGGCCGCCCACTGCGAAAGATAGGTCTGTCCGAAGTTGATGTTGTTCTGGAGCGACAGGGTCCAGTAAGTGGGCTTGGGCTCCGGTGCGGGGGCTTCCTCGCCTTCTTCAAGGACGGCTGCGGCTTCCTCCGCAACTTCGGTGGTGGTAGGCTCCTGGGCGTATGCGGCTGCCGCAAAACCCAGCGCTGCTATGAGTAAGAACAGTTTTTTCATTATTCCGTATTATTAATATGATCTTGCAAAAATAACTCTCTGGTGCGAAGGCTTGCCGGAATAGACGCACTTTCCTTCCTCCATACACACGAACGTGTCCACGGGGATGCAGCGGATGGTTGCCTTTGTCTCTTCCTGGATGCGGGCCTCGGTCTCAGCGGTGCCGTCCCAGTGGCAGAGCAGAAGGCCGCCCTTCTCGATTTCCACCTTGAACTCGTCCCAGCTGTCCACCTTGCGGATCTGGCTCTCGCGGAAGGCGAATGCCTTTTCGTAGATATTCTTCTGAATGTCGTCCAGAAGGCCGATGATGCGGTCCTCCAGGCCTTCCAGCGGTTCGGAAATCTTCTCCAGAGTATCCCTGCGGGCAACTTCCACCGTACCGTTGGCGATGTCGCGAGGGCCCATGGCCAGGCGCACGGGAACGCCCTTGAGCTCCCACTCCGCGAACTTGAATCCCGGGCGCAGGGTGTCCCTGTCGTCCACTTCCACCGTATGGCCCCCGGCCTCCAGGTTCTTCTTCAGGGCGTACATCTTATCCAGGACGGCATTTCGTTCCTCCTCGCTCTTGTAAATTGGAACCATCACCACCTGGATGGGTGCCAGCGCCGGGGGCAGGACAAGACCGTTGTCGTCGCCGTGGGCCATGATGAGCGCGCCCATAAGACGGGTCGATACGCCCCAGGATGATGCCCACACATAGTCCAGCTTGCCTTCCTTGTTGGTGAACTGGACGTCGAAACTCTTGGCGAAGTTCTGGCCCAGGAAGTGCGACGTACCTGCCTGCAAGGCCTTGCCGTCCTGCATCAAAGCCTCGATGGTGAGGGTGTCAAGCGCGCCGGCAAAACGCTCGCCGGGGCTCTTGTGTCCGACGACTACGGGCAGAGCCATAACCTCGCGGGCGAACTTTGCGTATACGTTCACCATACGCTCCGCCTCCTGGTATGCTTCCTCCGCGGTGGCGTGGGCCGTGTGGCCTTCCTGCCACAGGAATTCCGCCGTTCTCAGGAACAGGCGTGTGCGCATTTCCCAGCGCACCACGTTGCACCACTGGTTGCAAAGCACGGGAAGATCCCTCCAGGAGTGGATCCAGTTCTTGTATGTGTTCCAGATAATGGTTTCGGAAGTGGGACGCACCACAAGCTCCTCTTCAAGCTTTGCGCTGGGGTCTACAACCACGCCGGGGCCGTTGGGATTGGTCATCAGGCGGTGGTGGGTAACCACTGCACACTCCTTTGCGAAGCCTTCCACGTGCTCCGCCTCGCGGCTGAGGAAGGATTTGGGGATGAACAGGGGGAAATAGGCGTTCTTCACGCCGGTTTCCTTGAACATACCGTCCAGGATGTGCTGCATCTTCTCCCAAATCGCGTATCCATAGGGCTTTATCACCATACATCCGCGCACTGCCGACTGCTCCGCAAGGTCTGCCTTTACAACAAGGTCGTTGTACCACTGGGAGTAGTTGTCGGAGCGACTGGTTACCTCTTTTGCCATATCTTTTTTGTTTTTTTGCGTATTAGTCGTTAAATTGCATCGGTTTTATATAAACCGGGTACGATAATTGTTAGAAATGCCGGTAAATCCGGGTTTCCCGGCACAAAGATACTTAAAAATTATTGAAATAGGAGGAGAGAATATGAAAAAGCAGACAGCTTGCTTATTTGCAGCGTTGCTCGTGGCCGCATCGTGCGGGAGCAGCGCCCGTTTTTCCGTGACCTCCCAAAGGTTTCAGGATCCGGTGTACGCCGCTCCCGTTGCCTTGAGGCCTGCCGACGCCCCCGGGACGGACGAGGTGGACCAGCTTGTGGAACTTACCCACGAATCCCCGGTGTATATACTGGGCGGCGGTAACGACACCATAGTCGTTCCTGCTGGCTCAACCGCAATGGTTCAGGCAGGGACGGAATCCCAGCCTACAGTTGTAAATGTGTATACGGACTCCTATTCCCGTCTGTACACACCCTGGTATCTCAACAGCTACTACAGCGGCTATTATGATCCCTGGTACTACAACTCGTTCGGCTATTACGGCTATTACGGATTCCGCCCGTACTGGTACGACTATTACCGTCCGTACCGTTACTACAGGTGGTATGCCTATTACGATCCCTGGTATTACGATTCCTGGTACTACGACCCGTGGTACTATGATTCGTGGTATTATCGTCCGTACTATGGTTACTATGGCTATCACCACCACGGCTACTACGGCCACCGCGGATATGGCTATCACGGCCGCTTCGCACCCGGTCACGACTGGATGAGAGGCCGCTATGGGGAGAGTTTCTCCGGCCATTCCAACACCAATATCCCCCGAGGTAGGGTAGAGGGTGCAACAACGTCAACAGGCGCCCCTGCGGCGGGCCGTAACAGTGTTGCCCGCGCGGCAACAGGAACCACCGGTTCAAACCGCGTGGCCGGCACAACCAGCACCCGCAGCGGCTCAAGTATGACCCGTGTAAACCGCGCCGCAGGTTCGGTTACTTCCGGCACTGCCAGCAGCAGGGTTGGCGGTACAACTACCCGCACCGGTTTTTCCCGTACCGGCACCGGCACAACAGGCCGCAGTAGCAGTTACACCGGCGGCTCTTCCCGCAGCGGAAGCACAACCGGTCGCAGCAGCAGCTACTCCGGCAGCAGCACCGGTCGCAGTTACACCGGCAGCACTTCCCGCGGTTCCAGCACTTCTGGCCGCAGCAGCTATTCCGGCGGCAGTTCCAACTATCGCAGCGCAGGCGGCTCATCCCGCGGTTCCAGCTATCGTGGCAGTTCTTCTTCGTCGGGCGGCAGTTCCCGCAGTTATTCCGGCGGCGGCTCCACGGTGCGTTCTTCCGGCAGCTACTCCGGCAGCAGTTCCCGCAGCAGCGGCAGCAGCTATTCCGGTGGCAGTTCCCGCAGTAGTGGCAGCAGCCATTCGGGCGGCAGTTCGTCCCGTGGCGGCGGCGGATACTCCGGCGGTGGCGGTCATTCCGGCGGCGGTGGCGGCGGAAGCTCCCACAGCAGTGGTGGCGGCGGCGGTGGTCGCAGATAAGTTTGACTGATTTAACGTGTATTAGATATGAAAAAGATAGTGGCAGCCCTGATGCTCTTGGGAGCGGGAGTGCCCCTGGGAGCCCAAACACTTTGGGATGCGTACAATTTCTCGCAGACCAACTATTACGGTACAGCCCGTTCCGTGGCCCTTGGTAACGCAATGACGGCCGTCGGCGGGGACCTGGGATCGATAACCTTCAATCCCGCAGGTGCCGCAGTTACAACATATTCACAGTTTGTTCTTACTCCTTCCATCTCCGTGTCTTCCACGGGAACGGTGGGCCAGGCAATGACGGGTGATTCATCTCCCTATTGCTTCCAGGATATGAACAAAACCAATATGACGCGCTTCAAGATGCCCAACTTCGGCCTTATGCTGAATATGGACACCGGCCGCAGCCGCGGTATCCGTAACTGGACCTTCGGTTTTGTTGGAAATGCTACCCACAACTACCAGAACAGCATTCTGGCAACTGGTACCAACAGGGAAACCTCGCTTGCGGGCGCCCTTGCGGCAAAGACAAGCGGTATTCCCCAGGATAACCTCACCGCGGGCTGGTGGGACAGGGTGGATCCCCTTCCGGACTGGAACTCGATGCTTGCCTATCAGTCCGGCATCATCGACACATATAATGGTCTGACGGATCAGTATATCGGCGTTACGGAAAGGCTTCTGGCCGATGGCGGCATCCAGCTCACCGACATTATCAATCAGGAATATGGCTCGCGCCGTACCGGCAACAAGTACGACCTTCTCACCAATATGGCCTTCAATGTGTCGGACCGTTTCTTCTTCGGTGCCAACATCGGCATAACCAGCCTCAGCTATCGCAACGAGGAGTATTGGCTGGAGCAGGCGGTTAATCCCAACAACTTCGCCCTTAACTTTGCCGACGGCTCCACCCTGCACTTCGACTATCTGCGCATGCGCTATTCATATGAGGCCGACGGTTCCGGCATCTATGCCAAGGCCGGCTTCCTGTGGAGGGTGTTCGGCGGCCTGCGCATTGCTGCTGCCATCCAGTCTCCCACTGCGTTCAGCATCACCGAGCGCTACGGCTATGATGCCAAAACCGTGTTCCGGGAAAGCGAAAACTACGCCGAGGTATCTACTCCCCAGGACGAGTGGACCTACAGCATGAGGAGCCCTTGGCTGTACAATCTGGGCGTTGCCTATACAATCGGCAGCTCCATCCTCCTGAGTGCCGATTATGAGCGCGTGATGTACAATTCGATGAGGTTCAGGTCCGACTCTTACGATTTCTCATACCTGAACAGCGATATCAGGGCTAATATGGGAGTCAGCAACAACCTCAGAGTCGGTGCGGAAGTGCGCGTGCTTCCGGAACTTGCCGTCCGCGGCGGTTACACCTACACATCCAATCCCCTGAAGGATTATGTGAACGGAGAGCGCAGTTCTTATTCCCTCGGCCTTGGCTACAGCTCGCCCGGTTCCTTCTTTGCCGACCTGGCAGTGAGGGTGAACACCCTTCCGGAGGAACACCTTAATATATATGCCGACTATGCATACGACGCTGCAGGTAACCTCCAGATGCCTTCACCCACAGTGAACATCAACACCACTCTTACCGATGTGCTTGTAACGGTGGGCTGGAGATTCTAAGACTTCTCTACTTATTATAAATAATGAAAGCCGGTTCAAACGAGCCGGCTTTCATTGTGATTGTCCGAGTAAGGATTACTCTGCGGGTTTCTCGGGCTCTGCGGGTGCTGCGGGTGCTGCAGGTGCTGCGGCGGCTTCTGCTGCGGCAGCTGCTTTCTTCTCCTTGCTCTTCTTGCCAAGGAACCAGATGAGACCACCTACGATTGCCAGCAGCAGGATAGCTGTGAGAGGCCTGTAGAACAGCCATGCGATTGCGATGACGATGATGCCCCATGCGAGAGCAAGTGCGCCTGCAACCAGACCGGTGCCAAGGGATGCGACATTGGAGAGAGCGGGGATAACCTTCAGGAGCTTCACAAGGATGTCGAAGATGTTCTTGAAGCCCATGAACAGCAGGACGATGCCGAGGAGACGGAGCAGCCAGCAGAGAGCCTTGTTGTTGGCTTTCTCGGTTGCGAACATCTCTTCCATGCTCACAGTGCCTTCGGTGAGGACCAGGAGGGTCTTGCCGTTCTTTGCGGTGTACTGCTCGAAGGTGTTGCCGTTGACCTTTGCCAGGATGGATACGTCGCCTTCTGCGGGAACGTAGTTGAAGGTGATGCGGACGTCACCGACCTCGGGCATATTGGCGTCCTTGCCAAGGTATACGACGTTGCCTGCAACGTGTACATAACCGTCGGCATTGGCCACCTTCCTCACTTTGAGGACCTGGGTGTTGTAGGTGTTCACCACACTGGGATCAAGCTCCACGTTGAGGGGCTTGGAATCGTTGATCTGGGAGATCAGGCCGTCGGGGAATACATATGCACCGAAGGATACATTGTCGGCCGACCAGCTGTCGCTGTCGATGTCGGACACGGTGGTGTTGTCGATGTTACGATACTCGGGATCCTCGAAGGTGCTGGAGTCCTGCTTGAAGAGGCGCCACTCCTTGCTGTAGGTGTAGGTGGTGATAGTCTCTTCGCCGCCGCCCACCTTGTCGTGGGTTTCGGTCTGCTGGTGCTCTACCCACTGGTAGTACTCTACGCTGCGGCTGAGCCTGATAGCATTGAGGCTGATTGCAAAAGCGCCGTCGGTGAGGACATCGTCGGTCTTGTAAGCGCCGGAGGCGTGGACCATCTGGCCGTTCAGTTCTGCATTTACGGAGCTGATGTCGCCAAGTTCGACACATTCTTTCTGTGCCTGCTTGAGCATCTTGGTGGTTTTCACCGTGCGTCCTTCATTCCAGAAGAGGAGGATAGTGGCCGCAATGACCATGATGAAGCCGGTGCCTACGTTGCTGCCGCTCTTCTTTAAGCGCTGGCCGTAGGAGGTTGTAGTAACTTTTTGATACGCCATAAATTAAAGAATTAATATTGGTTGATAAGCATTGCCTGATTGAACCAGATCATTACAAAGATATGGAAAAATTTTCAATTTCCTTAACAAGGGAGTCAATTAAATGAATTTTGCAGTCGTAAAGTGCGTCGGAAATATCTACCTTATAGTAGTGTGGATTTATGAGACGTCTCTCTGCCGGGCTGAAACTCGCAAGGTTGGAATTGAAGAATTCTTTCTTCTCCGGGAGGGTGTGAACCGGGGCGCAGCGCCCGCCTTTTTCGATAACGGGAAGCTGCAGGGGACGTGCCTTGTATGTGCCTTCCTTGAAGGTGAGATTCTTGTAATGGTCGTACTCATCCCTGACCGTAACCGTCTTTCCGGCGGCGATGTCCTTGTCCAGGGCGTCTCCGCGGAGGCAGGTGACATCGGCCTTGTTGATTCCCTCCACGCTGATTCTCCAGGTGATCTGGAATCCGGGGTTGATGAGCTTGATCTTGTCCTCCGAGCGCTTGAGCACGGGGAGGTCGTCGATCTGTACCAGTTTGTACACATTGCCGAAGCAAGGGGCATCCTTGCTGGTGGCGATGGCATCGCCCACTCCATAACTGTCGATGCGGGCGCCCTGGCGCTCCAGGTCGGTGATAAGGTATTCGTCCAGGCTGTTGGTTGCGAATATCTTGCAACCCGTGAGCCCGGCTTTATCCAGGGTTTCCCTTACCTTAATAGATAAATAGGCAAGGTCGCCGCTGTCCAGCCTTACGCCATAGCCGTAGGGATAATCATTGTCGATGCCGCATTCCCGGAATGCCCTGATGGCATTGAGGACTCCGCAGCGCAGTGTGTCATATGTGTCGATGAGGAGGATGATGTTCTCCCCCTTGTGCGTGCGTATGTAATCGCAGAACGCCTCGTATTCTCCCTGGACGGTGGAACCGTACGAAGTGACGAAACTGTGAGCCATGGTACCGGTCGATGGTACGCCGTTCATTGCGCCCGTGAGGATGTTGGACGTGCTGGCGCAGCCCGCGATGATGGCGGCCTTGGCTCCATAGGTTGCGGCCCACGGGCCGTGGGCACGCCTGGAGCCGAATTCGCTCACGGGATGCGAGGTTGCCCGGCACACTCTGGACGCCTTTGTGGCAACGGCCATCTGGTGGTTGAGGATGCACAGCATGGGGGTCTCCAGCACCTGGGCTTCGATGAGCGGAGCCACAACCGTTACGATGGGCTGGGTGGGGAACACTATTTCCCCTTCCCTCATGGCGTAAACCTCGCCGGTGAATTTCATGGTGGACAGGTAGCGGCGGAATTCCGCATATCCGTCGCCGGGAAGGAACTTTTCATAGAAATCCTCGCTTTCCGTTCCAAGGCGGCTCACCATTTCGATAACCTCGTCGGTGCCGCTCACTACGGCCCAGTTGTTATTCTCCGGGGCCTTGCGGTAGAAGAGGTTGAATACTGCTCTCTGGCGGTACTTGCCCGTTTCCAGATACGACTTTCCCATCGTGTACTGGTACTTGTCGGAGCAATAGGCGTTGTTAAGGGACATTATTGGATGGTTTTGGCTTTTTCAAGGAATGCCTTAACACGGGCGTGATACTCTTCCGTGTGCCTCTGGTAGGAGTTGGCGTGCACCGATCCTTCCGTTACCCAGATTTCCTTGTAACCCTGGGTCTTGGCTTCATAGTTCTTGTAAACGTGGTCCACCGGTACGAAATCGTCGGCATCGCCGTGGATGAAGAGCATGGGTCTGGTGCACTTGGCAAGCTGCTTGACGGATGAAGCTTCTTTGAAGCTCCAGCCATAGCGGTGCTTGCACACGATGCTTGCGCTGGTGAGCACCGGGAACGGAGGCAGGTGGAAGCTCTGCTTGAGGTTGCTCTTGAGCTGGTCCCACACCGAAGAGTATCCGCAGTCCTCCACGAAGGCGCGCACATACTGGGGCAGGAAATCGCCGCTCATCATCATTGTGGTGGCGCCGCCCATCGACACGCCGTGGATGACGGTGAAGTCGTTGGGCCAGATTTCGTGAGCCAGTTCGGTGAGTTTTTCAACGTCGAAACGGTCGTACCAGCCCATCTGGATGGCATCGCCCTCCGAATAGCCATGATACTGGAGGTCCGGAACCATTACGTTGTAGTTGAAATCGTCCCGGTACATTTTTACGAGATAAAGGAATACGAAATGGTTGTCTCCGTAGCCGTGAACCACAACTGCATTGCCTTCCGCGGTTTCGGGATTCTTTGCGGCGGCATAGACGGCGTGAACCCTCTTGCCGTGATAGCCTACGATGAAGGTGTCGCGCATTTCGCCCTGTGCCACAAGGTTGTCGTACCAGGCGATGACGCCGGGACAGAGAGAATCCGCTTTGTGACGTGTACGCTGGATCTCGCTTTCGTCAGAGCCGTGGGGAGTGGGTACGAGGGCGTAGTTGCACATGTATTTGCCCACCAGGCAGCTGGAGGTGGAGAAAACAAGGAGGAGCAGTGCTCCCAGATGGAAAAGTTTTTTCATTATTAACGAATGGTTAGTTTGTGATCTTGTCTGAAAGACAAATGTAACAAATAATCCTTACAAAGCAAAATTCCATTATTCACCGATTTTGCTTATATTTGTGGGAATCAGTAAAACTGTAACCCTATGAAAAGAAATCTTCTGTTGGTAATTGTCGCTGTTTTAGCTGTTTGCGCCTGCAATCAGAAAAGATTCATCGACGTTCAGGCCCATCGCGGGGGCGCCGGTCTTATGCCGGAGAACACCGTATCGGCAATGAAGAATGCCATCGACCTGAAAGTCAATACGCTGGAATTCGACCTCCAGCTTTCGCAGGACGGCAAGGTGGTCGTCTCCCACGACAATTATTTCCATCCCCGGTATTCCACCCGCCCGGACGGAACCCTGATCCAGGCCGATGATCCCAAGGAATACCTTTATACGATGCCGTACGACAGCATAGTCAAGTACGATGTGGGTCTCCGTTTTGTGGAGCGCTGGCCGGAGCAGGTTAAGGTGGCGGAGGTGAAGCCGCTGGCATCGGACCTCATCGACTTTGCGGAGAATTATGCCAGGGAGAAGGGGCTTGCCCCTCTGGGCTACAATATCGAGATTAAATCCTGGCCCGGCGATGGTGAAGGCACGCTTTGGCCGGATTACAAGACGTTCTGCGACACCTGCATTCCGGTGCTGCTGAGCAAGAACCTGGGGGAGAGGCTCATCGTCCAGTGCTTCGACGTCCGCGCCCTGGAGTATATGCACGAGAAGTGGCCGGATCTCATCCTTTCGTATCTTACCGACGAGGATGAACCCGACATCGAAGAGATCCTTGGCAACCTTAGTTTCAAGCCGCAGTGGTGGAGCCCTCATTACAGCGTGGTCACAAAGGAGAACGTGGAGTACTGCCACTCCCTTGGAATAGGCGTTGTGCCATGGACCGTGGACGAACCCGCTGAGATGCAGCGTCTTGTGGACTGCGGCGTAGAAGCCATCATTTCCAATTATCCCGACAGATTAATTGCAGTAGTTCGATAATGTTGAAGTTTTTGCAGCAGCCGGCATACAAACCGGCGGAAACCGGCCCCGAGGCCGATGCTAAGTACAAGAGGCTGCGCCTGCAGGTGTTCCTTGGCGCGTTTATAGGTTATGCCGGATTCTATCTGGTTCGCAAGAACCTGTCGATGGCAATCCCCGCAATGGCCCCGCTTGGTTTCGAGAAAACCGAACTGGGCTTCGTGCTGGGCCTGAACGCCGCGGCATACGCGCTTTCGAAGTTCCTTATGGGCAGCGTCTCGGACCGCTCCAACGCGCGGGTTTTCCTGCCCCTCGGCCTTATCCTCACCGCCATCTCAATGTGCTTTATGATCGTGCCCATCCAGTTTATCGGCGCCGATAACAAGGCGCTGGCAATCCTGGTGATGGGTGTGCTGAACTTCCTTGTGGGATGGTTCAACGGTATGGGCTGGCCTCCTTGCGGCCGTGTGATGACGCACTGGTTCTCGGTGAGCGAACGCGGCACGATGATGAGCATCTGGAACTGCGCCCATAACGTTGGCGGCGCCCTCGTGGGCCCTATGGCAACCTATGGTGCAATGTGGTTCGGCAGCTGGTTCTACGGTGCGCATACGGATATGTATTTCCTTATCGGCACATTCGCCTTCCCGGCTGCGGTGGCTCTGTTCATCGCCCTGCTGGCCTTCGTGCTGCTGCGCGATACGCCGCAGTCCTGCGGGCTGCAGTCCATCGAGGCCTGGCGCAACGACTATCCCAAGAACTATTCTGAAAAGCACGAGGAAACCCTCACCACCAAGGAGATTTTCTTCAAGTATGTGCTGAATAACAAGTTCCTGTGGTTCATCGCCCTGGCCAACGCCTTCGTTTATATGGTGCGTTACGGCTGCCTGGACTGGGCACCTACGATTCTTACGGAGAAGGGCATCGACCTCAAGAGCGCCGGATGGGCCTATTTCGCCTACGAGTTCGCCGCCATCCCCGGAACGCTCCTCTGCGGCTGGCTCAGCGACAAACTCTTCCACGGCAAGCGCGCGCTGCCCACGATGCTGTTTATGGCCCTGGTGCTGGTGTTCGTGCTGCTGTACTGGATGTTCATCGACAATCTCACGGTGGTGATCATCTGCCTCATCGGCATCGGCTTCTTCATCTACGGCCCCGTGATGCTCATCGGCGTCCAGGCCCTGGACCTCGCCCCGAAGAACGCCTCCGGAACGGCCGCCGGCCTCACCGGCTTCTTCGGCTACTTCCTGGGCACCTTCATCCTCGCCAACACCGTCATCGGCCTTGTCGCCCAGACGGCAGGCTGGAGCTGGACCTTC
>JAILDI010000194.1 GCA_024689525.1 Bacteroidales bacterium | reverse complement strand
CCCCGACCAGGAGCCCGTGCCAGCCTGCCTGTTGAACACGGAGATATGGTCCCCGTCCAACCACGAAACGGAATAATCAGCCGGATTCATAGTCGTTTTTGAGAACTGGGCGTCTCTGGCAACCAGAACAGGTGTTTCAGTGCTGTTGTTCTCCAGGGTAATATCCATCTGTTCCGGAGAACAGGCCACAACTGCGGCAAATGCCAGAATGGCCGGGAATCTTGAAAAATGCATAGTATTATTTCTTAATGAGTTTGAATAAGTCAAGAGCAGGATAATATGTAATGGTTCCTGCCGGATTTCTGTCAGTGGCTTCAACACCAATGTCAATAGTGGTTTCACTGCCGGTTGTGAACTCCTGAGAAATTGTACCAACTGCCGTTGTGGGATTAACAGCGGTCCAATCGGTAGTGCCGTTTACTCTCCACTTGAACTGGGTAGTTGTATCATACTCTCCGGAACCAGAAAGAGTTCCCTTTGATTTGTTGTATTTGAAGATATAAGTTGTATTCGGTTCTACGATGATGCCGGAGATATAAATTGCAGAATTAGCGGCGGTAGCTGATGTTGCAGGTAACTTGGCCACCGCACCTTCCACATATGCCCCATAGTCTGCGATGTTAATCTTCTGACTCGTCTGTGTAGAAACAGCAATAGAGGTATTTCCAGTGGCCGAGTAAGAATAATTATCCTTGTGAGATGCCACTGCTGTAGTTAAACCCGTCTTGGTATATTTTCCCGCATTAAGATTGGCGTAAGTAACAGAGTTTGCGCCAAAGGTCTCAGTAAACACGACATATTCAGGTTTGGTATAACTCAAATTGGCCGTGTTATACTTGCCGGCAGCAAAAGTAATGGCAGAACCCATGGTCTTTTCCAGTTCAAGACTGCCGAGGCTTCCAGCTATGGTGAGTTTGATTTTTCCTCCTGCCGGAATCGAGAACGGAGCGACAACCATGTACAGATCCACAGAAGCGCCATTGGCTATTGTTTCATCTGTGGCTACGTATACAGGGCTTTCTGCGGTGCCGGTATTCTTCACAACAGAAAGGGCGCAGGTGTAAGCCTTTGCAGAGCCCATATTCGTGGCATCCAGGGAAGGTTGGGTTGATGAACCGCCCCAATTCATCGTGAAGGAGCCAGTTATGTAAGATCCGCCTGCCGTTGCATCAAGTGTCAAACCTGTGATGGCGGCTGCTTCACCTGTGTTGTTGGTAACGGTGAACTTCATGATAGTTCCTACATGATGTAGGGCAATCGAAGGTGCCGTACCATCGGCCACACCGAATGCCGTTCCGGCCATTATGTCGGAAGAAGTGATGTGGGCTGCTGAGTTATATCCGACCTGCTGGGGGGTGCGGTTGATTGTATAGCCCTTTGTCCCTCCAGGATTGGCGCCATACTCCATATAGGGAGAACAGGCGTACCAGTCATAGGAGCTCTCTCCATCTATGAGAGACTTGCCGGTCTGGCTGGGATCTTTGATGAATTTTCCATCGGACGGAGTTCCGTCGATGAGGAACTTGCAGTTGTCTGAATAGGTGCTACCGCCTGCAGCAGCATTGAATACTGATAGTGCGTCATTGCTGTCCCATGACACTTTCCAGTCGGTGCCAAGTGTGGTTTTGGAAGTGGCATCATAAGCATAGATAGTCGGGGATGAAGTACTTTCCTTCTGTTCAAGTTGAACGTTTTTCTCACAGGAATAAAGCGAGAGAAGGGCGATGATTGCCGAGCAAACAAGAATAATAGTCTTTTTCATAAGGCAATGCATTTAAGAGTTCCACCAGTCTGTTTCTCCCGCCTCCCAGTCTTCCGGATGGGAAGGAGCGGATTGTACGCCTCCGCTTACTGCGCAAATTGTTGAGCAACTAAGTGTAATCACTGTCGTTGTTGGGGATAAGTAATCCTTTTTCATAATAAATGTTATTTGAAATTAATATGATAATATTTGATTGTCTTGTTCGAGTTTGCTTTTAAGAATTTCATAAGGCAGGTCCTGAATGCTGCATTTATTGTCGATGCTCAGGCACGCCGCCGTTGCGGCGCTCTGCCCCAGGACCATATACTGTGGCTCCATCCTCAGCGAACTGTATGCAACGTGCGATGCCGACAGACATACTGTCACGAACAGATTGGAGCACTCTTCCTTGCGCGGCGTTATTGAGCCATATGCAATAGGATATGGTGCAAGGGCCTGGAACATCGTCCCTTCGCGGTAAATCACACCGTCCTTGACCACGGTGGATACAAAGTGACAGTCCAGAGGATAAGAGCCAAGGCCTACAGAGTTTGGAGCATCTTCCCTGTTGTCCTTCAGAACATTTTTCTCTGTCATTATGAAAGCCCCTTTCATCCGTCTTGCCTCACGGACATAAATCTGATACGGGAAATTCCCATTGTCTTTAAACTCATCGGCGGCAAGGCCCCAGCGTAGCATTTCCTCACGGAGTTCCAACGGCACGCGTTCGTCGTGTCCAAGGAACCAAAGTTGTCCTAAAGCGTAGTTCCTGTGAACTCTTTCCATCTCCTCACGTACACTGTAATTTCCCTCGGGATAAGAATAACTGCCGCCGAACATATCCAGATGATTTGTATCCGTTTTCCGGTTGGGCATAGGTGTAAAGGTGATGAAATCTTTCAGTTGTGCCCCTTCCTTTGCCAGAATCTGGGCAAGAAGGACTTCGTAATAGTCCGGATTATAATTTTCCGGCTTTTGTATCGGCACCAGATTCGCCGGATCGTCAGTAAGGGTTAGGCGATAGCAATATGCTTGGGTGCGTCCATCGGCATCTCCATTGTTGCCCCAGGGCTCGGAATCTACAAGAGGGAGCAATTTGCCGTTCTTGTATGGATTAACGGCAGTGAGAGGATAATCCCATTTGACCCGGATACCGGCAAACTCTTCGCCGTATTGTGCACGGCTTTCCCGTCCGACAATATAGCTCACACCGCTGGCTGCCATGAGGTCGCCTTCGTAAGATGCATCAATAAACATTTTTGCTGATACTGTTGTACCGTTAGTCAGTCTCAGGCGCGAGATACTGTTGCCTTTTTTGTGGACTGCCGATGAAGACTCGATAAGGCGGGTGCCAAGGAGCAATTGAACCCCGGACTCCTGCAGCATGTCCAGCATTATTCTTTCAGCAACACCGGATTCATAAACCCACTGGATTCTGCGCTCGTCGTTCTTGCCTGTATAAGTGCGTTTGAGAGTAGAGATCATAAACTCTTCCCTTGTCTGATTGCGCCAGACTGAAGGGTCCATATAGTATTCATAAATGCGGCCATAGAATTCTGCCGTCACTCCTCCAATGCATTTATGCTTGTTCATATCGGTTGCCGTGAGTCCGGATGTCACCATTCCTCCGACGTGCTCGAGCGGCGAAATGAGAATAACTGTTTTTCCCATTCTTGCTGCCTGAATAGCCGCAGTGAATCCGCTGGCACTGCCACCGTAGACACACACGTCACAGGACAATTTGGCTCCAACGGTAGGGGGCAGTGTCCGGCAGGCTGCCACGGCTAAAAAAAGCGATAAAAAGGATACTAGTTTTTTCATTTTTTAATAAGTAGAATTGCATCGACCCTGGAAACCTTATTCCCATTACTACGCTCAATCATCAGCGAAACTCTTTCGGAGCCATCTACGCTTAAATCCCCGATATGGAACCATTCTCCGGACGTCTGACCGGTGACTTCGTGTGAATCAATGTCAAATACTGAACATAACGATTCTGTCCCACAAACAAGCCGGAAGGTTAATGTCTTATCGAGATCACCACGCATCTGCTGATAGCTATATACCGAGTATTCACCCTTTAGGCCTTCCGGGAAGAGGTAAACCAAACTGTCATTATCGCTTGCCGATTTGCTTTCCAAATAAGACGGACCATATCCGGCGACACCGCGCACCCGCTCCCAGGAACCGTAGAACGACACATCCGATGAGGTATCGTCTATTAGAATATCAGGGGTGCTTCCGTCAAGGAACGGATTATCTGTTAAAATGCTTTGCAGGGCATCCACATCCACATCCTGTACACAGCATCCCGGATCGGCCGCAAGTGCCGATGCCACTCCACAGGCTTGTCCTAGAGCCATAAAGACCGGTTCCATACGTATTGAGCCATAGGCGATATGACTAGCCGAAAGGCAAACCGGCACAAGGAGATTCGTGCATTCAGAGCGCTTGGGGGTCAGACAGCGGTAGGACACAGGATATGGATATCCTCCCGGAATCTCAACATTACCCTCGTTCTTTACCATTGCGATACCGTCTTTGATCACGACTATCCTCTGGCAGTTATGAGAATCCATATTATAGGCAGCAAGGGCGACTCCGTCCGATACGTTGCCACGACCTTCACAGTCGGCCTGAGTGGCGACATATTCCCCTATCATTCGACGGGACTCCCTTATG
>JAILDI010000147.1 GCA_024689525.1 Bacteroidales bacterium | reverse complement strand
CGGAGGCCGGAGAAGCAGCAGAACAGGAAGATGTCCCGGATAGGATCCAGGTAGGCCTGGGATTCGGAGAGTTCCAGGTCGCGGACGCGGGCGATTTCCTCTTTAGTGAGGTAAATGACCTTCCGCTGCGTCATCTTCAGGGTCGGGTGGAATTTCTTATAGTCCAGGTTGGTGTTGTAGCCCCGGTCGGTCGCCCAGTTCAGGAACCAGCGGAGATAGCCCAGTTTCTTCTCGATGGTGGAGTTCTTCAGGCCCACCAAATCTTCCTGATCATAGTCTTCCCTTTCCCCCTTCTTTTTACGAGGAGTCCGGAGCTTCTTGCTGTCGCGCATATAGGCGACGAATTCCGTCAGGGTGGCTTCCGTCAAGTCGGAGAATTTGATGTTTTTCTTGAAGGTAGTCAGATCGACGCGCATCGCCTCCATCTTCTCGAAGGTGGCTTCCGTCCAGGCGTTCTTCTCTCCGCACTCCTTGAGGAACATATCATAGACCTTGAAGAAGTCGTGCTCCTTGGGCTTGCGCTCTTTCTTCGGCTCCGGGGTAGGCTTCTGGGGGACAGATCCATTCAGCCGGTCCTCATACTTCTTCTGAAGTTGAGACGGCGTCGGGATCTGGTCGATGGCCTCGAAGAACTTGAAGGTGGAGTCCATCTGGTCCTTGATGTTCCGGAGTTCGTTGTTGATGGACAGGGCAGTCTCACCCTTGGGGCCTTTGTAACCCGACTTGACCAGTTGGGCCTCGTCATCCCAGGCCTTGGCATCGACGAGTTGGCATCCGGTCTTCAGATCCAGACGCTGGCTGTTGAAGGTAACCCGGAATCTAATCTGATACCGGTTCTTGTCCTTTCCGTAGGCAAAGAGACGGAAAGCTGCGTTGCGCTTGATTTTCATTTTGCGACCCCTCCGCTAGTTAAAATCGTATCCCAAAAATATCCCAAAAATGCTCAAAGGTGAGCGAACCCGTTTGCAAAGATAGGCATAGCCGGGTCATTCTTTTTTGTATCTTTACGGAGTTAATTGTCGACAATTATGAAAAAGTCCAGCATCCTTGCGGCGGTGGCCGCGGTTTTTTGCCTGATGGCGGGCGCCCTGACGCTGCGGGCGCAGCAGCATGAGCTTGAATGTTTCATCCACGATACCGATCCGTCCGGGCTGACCAATATCCGGGCGACGCCGGGCGGGAAAGTGCTCCTTCAGGTCAATAGCCTGGGCGGTTTTACCATGAACGTGACCGGACCGTCGGGCGGCTGGTGGCAGATCAAGAATCCCGCCGAGGTCTTCGGCTCGTTAATGAAGGATCCCAAGTCCCAGGCCTGGGTCCACCGCTCCGTGCTTGCGGTGGCCACATACAGCTTTGACGCACACCATCGCTTCCTGCGGACGGAACCGCGCGCGGATGCGCCCAAAGTCGGCATGATCCCGGAATTCATCGGCATTCTCCGGCCGCAGGAGTTGTCCGCCGACGGCGAATGGGTGAAGGTCAACTACGAGGAGGGGAAAATGACGGGCTGGATCGCGGTCTCCGACACGGTCCCCGAGGACATCGAATCGGGCGACGGCTACGATTTCCCGTGGATGTACGCCTATGCCAGACCCGACAAGGATCTGACCCTGCTTTCCGCTCCCGGGAACGGGGTGAAGACCGCTACCCTGAAGAAGGGCGAGACCTACCGCTTCTGGCTGGCGAACCCCGTTGACGGCTGGTGGGACGTGCTGGCCGACAGCGTGAACCACGGCCCCGACGAGATTGGATTGGATGAGTATTCCTGGGTATCCTCAAATGCCGTCTGCATGCGCATTATCGATCCGGGCAAGAAAGATACCGTGCCGGTTTATGGCGGACCGGATGAGAAATCCAAGGTCATCGGAAACTTGAAGGCCGGGACGGAAGTGCATCCGCTGGACATCACGCAGGACAGGCCTTTCTGGGGCGAGGAGCCCATCATGCTCAAGGTGGTCTCGGACGAGAATCCCGACCTGGTGGGCTGGGTGCTCTATTCCAACCTGAGCTCCGCCCCGGCCCCGTATGTCTCCTATGCCGATGTGGCCGGCACGTATGAGAGCGAAGACGAGCGCATCGTCCTGACGAAGGACGGGACCCTCCGCTGGAGCGTTATCGGACACGACAGCAGCCTGGAGTACAACTACGTCATCGGCGGCTACTGTATTTATCAGGACACCGACGAGGCCGGGGCCGATGCCCAGCCGGACTATTTCTTCGATCCGGTCAAAAAGGTCCTCAGCAGCTACGGCACCGTCTATTCCCGCAAATAAGCGCGGGGTCAAATCCGACAGCCACCGGACTTGCCGAAATACTTCAGTATTCGTGACGCGACCTCTTCCGGATGGTCCACGAGCAATTGTCCGTGGTTCATCTTGGGGAAGACCTCTACCTCGACCTCCGGGCAGAGGCTCTTCAGATGCTCTGCCTGCGGTTTGGCGACAAAGGCCTCCAGTGAGCCGTGCCAATAGTGGATATCGGCCCCGTGGATGGACTCCAGTTTGTTGGTATATACCGACTTGTAACCTTCCAGCACCGCTTGCCCGCCACCGAACGGATACACCTTCTTGCATTCGTCCAGCAGCACGTCGAAGTAATGCGAATGGAACACCCAACGCCAGAATCCCGTCCAATGATAACAGGTCCAGACATTGGCGCACTGGTAATAGCGAAGCGGCCCGACCAACCACCTGGGCAGCGGCAGCAGCGGCGCCGCGTCCAGGACGGCGTGGTCGATGGTGACCTCGTCACGTTCCAGTACGCGGGACAGGATCTTTCCGCCCAGCGAAAGGCCATAGGCACAGTCCAGGTGGCCACCGAGCCGTTCTTTGACATAGGCAATCACCTGCGCCGCCTGGTCGTCAACGGAGGTGAACCGGGTATGGACACCCAGCGTGAAACCATCCACCTCTGCCGCAATAATCCGGAACTTGTCCTTCAACAACTCCGTCAACGGCAGGAATATCTCATACGATACTCCCAAACCCGGGATCAACAGCAATGTCGGCGCGCTCTCCTCGCCAAATAACTTAAAATCCATAACTCAGTTCTTTACCGGCAGCATGCCTCCCAGGATGGTGAAGGCACGGTCTCCGCTGGCGAAGGTGCGGCGCTGTACCTTCATTTCTATCATGCTGAAATGAAGGAAATAGTAATAGCCACCTTCATAGTCGCCCCAGTAATACCCGTCCCAGCCATCATTCACCGGGAGGAAAACGGCATGGGCCAGATGTTCGTCGGTGAAAGTGTACCTGTTGTAATCCGCGGAACGGACTTTTCCGTCGCTTGCGAGAGTCGCCGGGTTGAAGCCATCGATACCCACAGCGCTGAAGAGTATCCCTTTGACGCCATTGTAGGTGCCGTAGTATTTATTGTAGACATTCATGAGTTTGTTCAACTGGTCTTCATTAGGGGCAGAAAACCCTTCCGGAGCGCTTTCCCCGGCACCTCCCAGATAGCAGACAACCGGCTGGCGGGCCCATTTCACATAGCGAAGGGTAATAAAATCCTCTCCTTCTTCTCCGACGACTGAATTATCATTCGGAAGACGCGAACAGGACGAGAGTGTCAACAGACACATCACAGCAAGGCAAATAATCCTTTTCATAAGACAAACACCTGAGGTTATCCCTGCAAAAATACACTTTCTCCAACCAATACAATTCTTTTCCATCCGGAAAAACGGGAAAGAATCAACAAATTCTGCAGCAGGATTCTTTATAATCCTTGGAGATTCCTCCATCGATCCCGATCTTCGTCTCCCGAACCGGGCGCCCTGCAACGACGCCCACTAAAACTGTTGAACTATGAAAACGAATAACATATTCCGTAATGCCCTTATTTCACGTTGTACGTATGAATGGAAAGGCCTTGTGCCGAGGGCAGGTAGTTGATGCCCCACCAGCAGATCTGCAGGCAGACGAAGCTCACCAGCAGGATGATGCAGGCGGTGTGCCATTCTCCGGGCTTTGCCTTGCGAAGGTGCAGGTACACCAGATAGCAGAGCCAGGTGGCGGCGGCCCAGGTTTCCTTGGGGTCCCAGGCCCAGTAGGTACCCCAGGCCTCTTTGGCCCAAAGGGCGCCGAAGAGCATCCCAAATGTCAGGAAGGCCAGACCCACATAGACCAGGTTGTCCGTGAGATTGATTTCCTTCTCTGTGGCTTTTCCTTTCCGGATGAGCATATACACGGCCATCACCGTAGCCGCGCCCAGCAGCGCATACGAGAACATATACACGATCACGTGCGGGGCAAACCAGGGGCTCTGCAAAGCCGGCATCAGGCTCTTGGAGTGGATGCCAGGCTTCAGCAGGTTGACGCAGATGAAAACGAAGGATAGCAGCGTGCTGAAACTGAGGATCCATTTGTAGCGCCAGCGGCTGTAGACGATAATGCCGGCAACGGGCAGGAAGAAGGAGTACCACAGGCGGGTTTCTCCCATCGTACGAAGCGGCGGACGCTCCAGCGCAATCCACATCCCCAGGATAAAAGCAAAGAAAACGGCGATGCCGGCCAGCGTGCAGGCATAGACCAGCGCCTTGCGTTCTTTCCAGGCAAAGAAAGCCCCTGCGGCCCAAAGGAGCACCGCTCCCAGTGCAAACCAGATAAACGAATCCCAACTCATACTCTCACGGGTTTAGGGGCCATAAAAAGCATCAGGCACAGGGCGCCTGCGATCATCAAGAAAATGCCGATATACACCCACGTTATCCAAGGGTCTCGGACCAGCTGGAACACGCTGTAGGGACTCTCGCCACCGTATCTTACGTCATAGCCGTACTGGTAGATCTTCCAGCCGTTCACTTTCAGGGGCTTGTTCACTTCCACCGTTCCCTGGACAGTCTTCCCGTCTTCCGTATAGACGGTGATATCCGAAGCGAAACGCTTTGGGGTGCCGTCGTCATACTCTTCAAGGGTAAACTTATGCAACTCGATGGCCAGGCCCGGTTCGTGTACCGTTCCGTCATCATCCACGGCCCGCCACTCCGGTTCTTCCGTGAAGGCTGTCAGCTGCAGGCTCTGCGTATCGGCTCCCCCCAGTGTAGCGGAAACGATGGCGACCACGACACCCAGGTGGTTCAGGATGAACGGGATTTCACGAACTTTCCAGCGCAGGAGATGATTCAGCGCGGCCAGGGCCGAAATCATCATCATCCAGGTCCAGATGAGTACGAATGGCCAGAACCGCAGCATCTGGCTCAACCAGGGCATTCCGCCCGTACGCACCTGCGGGAGCAGGCCCATCAGCATAGTCAGAGCGGCAGCGTAAACAAGGCAGGGAACGGCGGCGCCTGCATGCATCATCCACTCGAAGGCATAGACTTTCCGGCGCAACGCGAACATCACACCTATAGCCGTCAACAGCAGGATCAGCACAATCAGATTGACCGGCCAGGCAAAGAGCTCCCACCGGATGGGGCCCATCGCCACCTGCAGCAGCACGCCCGTAAAAAGAAGGCCTCCTCCGATGAGGAAGCCCTCCTTCATATGCCAGGGTTTATCCCACATAGGTCTTAATAATCAAGCAGTTTTCCATTCTCCTTGGCGATGGACAGCCACTGCGGGACGATATTCTCCATAAAGGCTTCCTTCTTGCTCTCCATGGCGGGCATATCCAGGCCGATGTAGGCCTGAGCCTTGGCCTTGGTCGAGATGTCGGGCATCGGAACCTCACCGGTGAAGCCGTGTTTGGCCAGCACCTTGGCAATCTTCAGGCGGGCCTGACCGGCATAGTCGATACCATCACCCATCAGCCGGAGCACCTCCTGCGGCGCGTGGAAGGAAGCGCCGTGGGAAGCCACGGCATAATCCCAGCGCCACTGGCTCTTGCGGATGTCCTGCAGGGCGTCTTTCATCTCAGCCTCCGTGGCGCCCTTGTCCCAGGCGAACCTGGCCTCGATGTGGGCCTTGGCCAGAAGGTCTTCCAGGCGGTCGCGGACCTCGAGGCACTTCTCCTGGCGCTCATACACATTCTGGCGCAGGGTTTCCTCACTCTCCCGGTGGCACACCAGGCAGGTGCGGTCCATCTTCGCCAGCGGGCTCTGGATGTGGTGGTCCGAATACTTCACGCCACCATCGGCCACGTAAGGCATATGGCAGTCGGCGCAGGTGACGCCCCGCTGGCCGTGGATGCCCTGAAGCGAAGTCTCATAGCCGGGATGCTGGGCCTTGAGGATAGGCGCCTTGGAGAGGGCGTGGATATAGTCGGCATACTCCATCTCGTCATAGTACTTCTCGGCATCTTCGAGCGTGAGGCCGTATTTCCAGGGGAAGGTGAGGTACTGGTCCTTTTCGGGCGTTTCGGGATAGTCGTGAAAATAATACTCCACGTGGCACTGGGCGCACACCAGCGAACGCATCTCATTGTGCGTGGCTTTGTCCACGTCCTTGCCCATACTGGCAAAGGCTTCGCGGAGGGCGGGACGGGAGATGTGCAGGTCCATCGTCTCGCTGTCGTGGCAGTCGCTGCAGCCGATGGGGTTCACCACATCGGCGCCCCACTTGGCCCAGTTGGCCTTGTAGAACTCCGCCGGGCCGACTTCTTCCATCAGGCGCGGCACATCAGGGCCTTTGCAGGTCCAGCAGGTGCCAGGCTGGTTGGAGCCGTCGTAGAGCTCTGTGGGAGAACCGGTGCGAAGGATTTCGCGATGGTCCTCCAGGGCGTGGAAGTGGCCACGGGGCGAATTGTAGTCCCAGGAGAAAGCATAGCCGGCCCAGAGCACGACCATGTTGGGGCGTTCCTCCAGGACGTCCTGGATGTCGGAGGACATATACTTGGAACGGAAATCCGTCTCCTCGGTGGCCTTCCAGGTCTCATACTCCCGCGGGAAGTCGCTCTTGAACTTCTGGTTCTGGGCCACGATACCTTCCATAGGGTTCTTGCGGTTGTTGAAGATGCTTGCCACCTCGGCGCGACGCTCCATCAGGGAGGAGACCAGCAGTCCCAGGAGGAACACGATGACCAGGGAGCCGCCGAAGATCATCCAACTGTGCAAGGGTTTCAGTTTCTTTTCGCTCATATTGCCGTGTTTTTATTTTCCGTGAAGATGTCCGTGGGGAGAATGGTGTCCGATGGCTTTCTGCAGCCACTCCGGCACCGGAGAATCCGGGAAGGGGACCTTGGCGTTGACCGTGGCAGAAAGGCTGTTTTTCCCGCCGTGCGGGACGTCCCGGTGGCAGTCCCAGCAGGCTTTTCCCTCGCCGTCCTGCGTCATCTTGAAATCCATCTTGCCCAGCTTGACCATTTCCGTGGTGAGTTCCGTATGGCAGCGGATGCAGTTGTTCATGATGACTTGGGCGCTGGGGTCTTTAGCGGCAGGAACCTGCGGTTCGCTGAAGGTGAGAAAAGCCCCCGTGTGTTTCATTCCGTCCAGGCCCTTGAATGCGTACTTGCGGACCACGTTCTCGTGCGGGACGTGACAGTCATTGCAGGTGACCGTCTCTCCACGTCCGTGCGAGGAGTGGTTCCAGGTGGCGTAATAGGGCTGCATGATATGGCAGTTCACGCAGGCAGAAGGGTCGTCTCCCAGATACGTCGTGAAACGCAGCATATACAGGAAAAGACATCCTCCCCCTACGAAAACGCCCGCCAAGCACAACAGGAGCACTTTTTGCCAAAGTTTCAGCTTGATGGAGAGAGCCATTAAGTCTTAGTAAAATGTGGTTTTTAACAAAGATAGGGATTCTTTCCCGGCTTTCCAAACTTGAGTATAACTATTCTACGGCCCTATTGCTTGAGCACGCGGAAAGAGAAAAGTTGCGCCCCCAGCAGGCCGGTGCCGTCGATGAGGTCGCCCCCTTCGGGGAAAAGGTCGAAGCGTTGCTTCCCGGTGGCCCGCAGCAGCGAATCCTGGATCTTGGCCTGGTACTGCTGGATGAACTCAGCCTCCTGCGCGGCCTGCTCCTCCTTGGGAAGCGCCAGGAACGCCTGGATGAAATCGTTGTACTCCCCGTAAGCCTCCGTGTTCTTCAGGTCACACGCGGTCAGGGTGTTGTTGAGATCGGAGCCGGTCACCGTCTTCTTTGCGACATCGATCTGGACGGGAGTCCCGTCGTTGAACATCAGGAAAAACCAGTCTTCGCCGTCGATATTGACCGCCAGGAAATCGTCCTTCCCGGCCTTGCCCGTCATCTTGAAGGCACCGTCGGCCACGACGGCGCTGTCGATGGAGGGCTTCATGGCTGAAATGGCTCTCTGATACCGTTATTGGCTAACTAAATGCTGCTGAGGATGAAAAACTTTTCCAAAAACTCTTCCTGTTCCTTTATCGAGAGCTTCTTTCTCATGGCTTCCAGAACGGCCTCATACTGCTCGTTTTTCTTTGTGAACACCCGCCGTTTTTCCTGCCCGCCGATTGTCGCGTAAAGGTGGATGTTCCCCGAGTCGGTCATCTCGAACCGTATCAGGTCCGAAGTGGCGGCGGCCGTAGCAAAGACATCCGGAGACAATTCGCAGAGGCGTGACTCTATTATGTCGATGAAGAGAGGGGCGACACCGTTCGCTGAAGCCAAAGACCGGAAGCCCTTGAGCGCTTCTTTCACCTTGTCGATGTACTTCGCGGGATTCTTGATGTCGTTTTGGGCAGCAAAGGCCAGCAGGTCCGTGGCGGCCGTAGTCACCTACGAGGTATTACAGTCGATTGTATTCCAATTCGAAACGATATTCTTTCATCACGGAAGATTGACTGTCTGCGGCCACCCAGCGGGACAGTTTGCAGACGACCTTCAGGTAGAGGGAGGATTCACTTTGCGCATCAAGCGCATTGATGATTCTTTTGC
>JAILDI010000144.1 GCA_024689525.1 Bacteroidales bacterium | reverse complement strand
CATGTTCATCCCGCCGATATATCCTATATTCCGGTCGATGACGGCTATCTTCTGGTGGTTGCGGTGATTCAGGCGGAAGATGAAACGGAGAGGCCTCATGAACGGGTCGAAAAAGCGCAGTTCGATGCCGCTTCCGCCCATCTCCCGGTAATCGCTCATCGGCACTTTCATATTGGTTACGTTTTCCACCAGCACTTTCACGTCCACCCCGTCAAGGGCCTTTTCCATAAGTCGACCCCGAACGGCCTGGGGAATTTCGTCGCGAGGGAACTCGTAGTACTCCATATGGATGCTCTCCCGCGCGGCGGCCATATCGGCCATAAGTAACTCATACTTACGCATTCCGCGCATTATCTCCACACTGTTTCCCAGCAGCGGAACCTGCGCGCGGTTGAGAGAAAGAATGTCGACCAGACCCCTGTATTCCGGACGGATATAATGCATAGCATCGGCAGAAGAAAGAGGAAAGGCAACTGCCGATGTGTCTGACTCCTGGCTTAAACCGGGAACAGATATCAATACGGCAAGGGCCACAAACAGAATCCTCCGAAACATACTGATTTGAAAAAACCTTGTAAATATAATCATCTTTCAGTACATTTGCCAATTGCAAAACGCATAATTGAATATGAAACAGATTCTGATTCTTTTTGCACTCCTTGCCTGCACTGCCTCCTCGTGCGACAAAACGGCCAACACAGGCGAGGAGAACCCCAATCCGCGCAAGGATATCACCCTCACCAAAGCCCAAACCGAATTCGTTACCACCGGCAACACCTTTGCCTTCAACTTCCTTGGCAAGGTGAACGCAGTGGAGACCAAAGACTATATGATCTCCCCCCTGAGTATGCAATTCCTACTTGGAATGATACTGGAAGGGGCCGCCGGAGATACCGCCGCCGAGATTTCCTCGGTGCTCGGCTATGGAGCGGATGGCGCAGAGGCTGTGAACGAGTACTGCCTTGCCATGCTCTCCCAGCTCCCGGAGGTGGATAAAGAAACTAAGCTGTCCATCGCCAATGCAATTATCCTCAACGAGGAGTGCAAGCTGAACAAGCAGTACAGGGAAACCGTGAGCAAGTACTATCAGGCGGAAGTGGCGAATAAGAGCTTTTACGATGTCAAAGGTACGGCCCAGTACATCAACGACTGGTGCTCCTCCCACACGGAAGGAATGATTCCCAAGATCCTGGACGAAGTTTCCCCGGAAATGATGGCCTATCTTCTGAACGCCCTTTATTTCAAGAGCAAATGGGCCAGCCCCTTCAAGAAAGAGTTCTCCGAGCAGATGGACTTCACCGCGGAGGACGGCAAAAAGTCCAAAGTCACTATGATGTGCCAGGAATCCGACTTCCTCCATTACACCGGAAAGCAGTTCAACGCCGTAAGGCTGAACTATGGCAATAGCGCATACAGTATGACGGTTTTGCTCCCCAACAGCGGTTACACCGTGGCCGATGCCGTCTCCTTCCTCCAGGGCACCTCCTGGGATGAATTCAGCAAGAGCTTCCACTACAGCAAGGTGAACCTCTGGCTTCCCCGCTTCGAAACCACCTACAAGATTGTCCTCAACGACCTCCTCTCCGAAATGGGTATGCCTCTCTCCTTTACCCCTGCAGCGGATTTCTCCCCTATGTCGGAAGATGCAGCCTATCTGAGCTTTGTCCAGCAGGACGCAAAGATCAAGGTCGATGAGGAAGGCACGGAAGCCGCCGCCATCTCCAGCGCCGGCATGTACCGGACCACCTCAGTGGGAATGCCGGATCCCATCATCTACTTCCACGCCGACCATCCTTTCCTTTATGTAATCAGCGAGCGCAGCACCGGCGCGGTGCTGTTCGCAGGACGATTCAGCAATAAGTAGACAGCCCGTTAGTCCACGAAAATAGCGATGCGGGAAAGCAGGTAGTACTTGAGCTCGCTCCAGCGATAGTAGGGGCCGTCGTAGGGCTGGAGGGAGCCGAAACGGGCTTCCTCGCCGTTGAGGAGAATCTTCACCAGGGGTTCAGCATCGCCGCGGGAGCACTTCTTGGGAGTGTAGAATACGAACTGCAGGTTGGTGGCCATGCAGGAGCGGAAGGTCTGGAACACTTCCACCAGATTGTCGGGGTTCGATGGATACTTGGCGAAATCGTCGATGTCCATAATCATCAGCAGGGACATAACCACGTGGTCGTGGCCGAAGCGGAGGTCGGCCCCGTGGCTGCCATCGGCCAGGCGTGCATCGGCTTTGTCGATGACGTCTTGAACAATCGACGAGCAGGCAGTCCTGTACCGGAGGTATTCGCGGAGGCGCTCGTAATTATCGGCCTCCCATAACAGTGCGTATTCTTCACGGGTGACGAGCCCGCTGACGTCGAAGCGCACCTCCTCCGGAATGCTGTTCATTCCGCCCACCAGCATATACAGGTTGAAGAAAACGTCGTCGTAAATCCTACGGCTGCCCACGGCTTTCTCCGGGTCCTTGAACATACGCTCCAGAACGTCGTTGTAGTTGGGGAAACGGCGCAGGAAGAACTCCTCCGAGCTCTCCGCATAAGGGAATACGGTATCCGGGCCCTTATAGCGGAAGGGATTGCTACCGCCCTGGTTCGGCCTTGTAGCCTGAACGTCCATAATGCCCTGGTGCGCGTAGACATCGGCCTTGGGTGCATTCCTGGAGATGGAGGAAAGGAACGACGACATACTCACTATCGACCTGGTCGATGCCGATGAGCACGCGTCCACCAGGCTACCCTTGCCAAAGGCCTTGGGGAACGATTCCACCATAGTCTTGGCGATGTACTGATGCTGCTGCCAGCCAAGCGGAGTAAGGTCTCCTACGCGATATTGAGCGTAGTCCCAGAACTCCGAAAGACGGCTGAGGAGCTCAGTGCCGTAGGGGGTGAGATTGTCGTTGTCGGCGCCTTCCCGGAGCATATCCAGAAGCACAGTGTATGCCTTTGCGGTGTATGCGTAGCGGGAGCCGTGGCGGCCGTAATGGCTTACGTAAGTGGCCTCATAGCCCTTGGGGGCAGGGGTCGATGCCTTGGGCGACATATCGTATACGCAGTCCAGGCCGGAGGATTTGTTCCAGTCGGCCAGGACCTCCTCGCGGACGTCCGTGCGGGGATTGGCGGGCACTTCCACGATGCAGAAATGCGAGAACAGACTGCGCTCGCCGGCGTGGTCGTGCTGCTTGTTGCCAGTGGGGTAATTCACGACGTGTGTCCGAGGGTCTCCCTGGCCGCGGACGCACATGGTTGTGGAGCCGCCGCCGTCCATATTCAGGGCATACTGAGGATGGAAATAGTGTTCGATGAAACGTGTGAGTTCCCTGGCCGACATGCCCTCGCTGATCCCCTTCTTTCGGCCATCGACAGCAAACATCAGAAAATGGTTGTCTTTGGTGATGGCTACTGCGGTGCGGGGGTGCCTCACGCCTTGGTGGCGGATGGGATCCTCATAGTTAAACTCCTTGAGCTGCTCCTTGGTAAGGGTGCTGTCCACGAAGAATGCGCCCACGGGATTGAAGTTGTCAATGAGCATCGGCGCGCTGGTGAACATATTGTCCCAGGTAGATGAGCCGTAGAATTCCCGCTGCTGGGCGATGCTCCTGCCCCTGCCGTCGAAGGCGATCCTTACGTTGCGGCCGGAGTCATCGACATATACCGCTCCCTCGCTCTTCCAGTTGGGCACCGGGGTTGTCATCACGGTGTCCTTGGGCATACAGGAGTACAGGTGGCCGCCCACCTTGATGGCCGTGGATTCCGGCTCGTACGCCGCATTCAGGGCCACGATGGCGTTTTCCCTGCGGAATACCGACGACGTGACGGTCATTTCCGGCGTCCAGGTGTAGCGCAGTGCGTACGACGGGTTGGACATATCCCAGTCGATGATGAACACTTCCTGCGGCGCGCCGGAAATGCTGTCCTGCCCGCGGAACTCATAGTAGGTGATGCCGTCGACAATCTGGGTTTTGGTCCAGGGACCGCCCTCCTGGGGCTGTGCCCACACTGTTGCGCCGAGAACCAGCGCAGCGATAGCGAGAATGTATCTTTTCATCGTTATTTGATTAACAGATACAAAGATATGAAAAAATTATTTCAATCGCAGGAAGCTGTAGCCGAAGCGCCTGCAGGCGGCACGCTCCAACTCTTCCCTGTCGTCCGGGTGGGCGATGGAGATGAGGAGCTTGGCGCGCTCCGCGAGGCTCTTGCCACGCAGATAGACAATGCCGTGCTCCGTGGCGACGTACTGCGTTTGGAAGCGCGTGGTAACCACACCGGCGCCGGGCGTCAGCGTGGGCACTATCTTGGCCTTGCCCTTGGCGGTGCGCGAAGGCAGCGCAATGAAGGTGCGACCGCCTTCGGAAAGCGCACAGCCATACATAAAGTCGTGCTGGCCGCCGACGCTGGAGAACACCATCTCCCCTATCGAATCGGCACAGATCTGGCCCGTGAGGTCCACCTCGATGGCGGAATTGATGGCACAGGCGCGCGGATTCTGCGCAATCAGGAAAGGATCGTTGGTGTAAGCCACGTCGAAGAACTCCATCGTATGGTTATGGTCGATGTATTCGTACATCTCCTTGGAGCCGATGGCCAGAGCCGCAACGCTCACGCCCGGGCGCACTTTCTTAAGGGAATTGTCGATGACGCCTTCTTTCATCAGGCGTATCACCCCGTCGGTCATAGCCTCCGTGTGAAGGCCCAGATGCTGATGGTGCTTGATGCCGTTCAGAACCGCATTGGGAATGCCTCCCACGCCGATCTGCAGGCAGGCGCCGTCCGGAATCTGCGACGCCACATTAGCGCCGATGGCAGCCTCGATGGGAGTGGGCTCGCCAAAGGTCATCGCAAACGGAGCCACATCGCACAGCACTGCCGCCGAGATCTTGCTCTCGTGGATGAGGCAGTCGCCATACAGATAAGGGATGTTGGGGCTCACCTCGGCAATCACCACACGGGCAACCTCAGCAGCTGCCACGGCAATATCGGCCGATATTCCAAAGCTGCAATAGCCATTCTCGTCCGGCATCGAGCACACGATGAACGCCACGTCCACGGGGAACTCTCCGCGGCGGAACATCCCAGGCACCTCGCCCAGAAATGCGGGCGTCATCGACCCATAACCGGCCGCCACGTGGGCGCGCTGGTCGGCGGAAATGAATATACTGTTCACAAGGAAGGAATCCTTGTATTCCGGCTTGCAGAAAGGCGCCGGATCCTTGTGCACGTTAAAGCCGGAAGTGATGGTTACATTCCTCAACTCGTTGTGCCTGCGGGCCAGCGCCTCCTGAAGAAGCACGGGCACCGAAGCACCGCCCTGGCAGGCGATGGTATCCCCGCTGCGAACCAGTTTTACGGCCTCGTCGGCAGAAACAAACTTCATTGCTCTACAAGTTTTACAAACAGTTTAAGATTGCGGTCCAGAAGCTCGAAATCCGCATCGTCCAGAAGGCGGGAAACGCACACGCGAATGCCGCACTGGCCGCTTCCGGTGGTATTCAGAGGTATGGCGATGATGCCGCAGCGCAGCAGACCTTCCAGCAGTTCGCGGTTGCTCAAAGACTTATATTCCACAGTGTAGAAGAAGCCGTCGGAAATAGTCTGCTCCATATCCTTGTCGTACACCAGGTGGAAGCCGTTGGCGTCGAAGATCTCGCGGCTGCGATGCGCCCGGAAGCCATAATTGCGGAGCTCCTTCACAAAGCTGTACCGGCCTTCCACAGCCGCCTCCATCATTGCGGAGAAAGCGTACTGGGCGGAATGTGAAGCACCCGACGTATTCACGTACAGATAGTTCAGGATGAAATTGTCGCCAAAGCGCGCAATCCCCCACTTTCCCTTCAGAGCTGGATACTCCCTCTGGTACAGTTTATCCGAAATACAGGCGATTGCAATTCTCTCACCCGCATAACTGAAAATCTTGGAAGCGGAAAGCAGTATAACGTAATTGTCCGTATACCTTGCCACAGTGCTCTGGAACGGCGGCTCATAAGGCACGGACATATCCTTGCGGAAGTCCATACACAGATAGGCCATATCCTCAAGCACAATCACGTCGTATTCGGTAGCTAACTCGCCAATAGTCTGAAGTTCCTCCTCAGTGAGGCATATCCACGCGGGATTATTGGGATTGGAATACAGGATTGCGGCAATGTTGCCCCGGGAGAAATAGCTCTCCAACTTGGGACGCAGTTTCTCCGCCCTGTACTCATAGATATCGAAAATCTCGTTCTTGATCCCAAGGATGTCCGGCTGCCTTCCGTGGGCCGAAAAGCCCGGGCAGATATACAGGATCGTGTCCTTCCGGGGATCCAGCTGGGAGCATTCCAGGATGCTGGTCATACTCCCCTGCATCGACCCCACCGTGGGGACGATTCCTTTCGGGTCGATATCT
>JAILDI010000110.1 GCA_024689525.1 Bacteroidales bacterium | reverse complement strand
CCCCATCGTCATAGAGATAAAGACTGAATATTTTCGGCATAGATTCAAAATGCCAATACCCACCCCAATGGCCTCTGTTAACTTGGATAAGATACCTGAGTTCAGTTAATCTGTCCTCATTAATCTTTGTCCATTTAGTATAGTCGGAAACATCATCCTCATCAGATTCACAGACACCACCAACATATATTGAAAGGAGCCTGTCGATTTCTGGTGTTATGTACACTATCTCCTTATCAGAATCAAAACTTGGAACATATGCAAAGCGGTCTGATGCCTTCATCATGTACTCCCAGTAGGGAGTCTTATCCCAAAGTGCATCAAAAGGGTATTCATTGAAGGTCCCAGGATACCTCCTAACCTCTATGCAGCCAGGTAATGAACAAAAAGCACAACTGTCAGTAATAGTCTTGTTGTATTCAACGAAAACTCTTTTAACGGCCTGATTTATCAAAGAATCAGCTGAATAAGACCTTAATTGCACTGACCAATTCTTCCACTCCTTGAGAAATGTATTGAAATTCCTCTCTGTCAAGGAATGATACTTTTGGACAAATGAAGGCTTGATGGGGGGCTTTATTACCAGTGTGTCCGGATGTTCTGATACCCATTGTTTATATTCCTCATCCATTTCCTCTCCGAATGTATCCTCCCAAGTGGAAACACCCCACTTGCCATTCATGTACTTAAAGTGGTATTCTTCCCAATCATCAATATTACGAGCAAGGTTAAAGAAAGGTATAGTATGGAAGAATGCGAAAGAGGAATATTTAAGAATGGTTGTCTTTTTACCTGTCTTTTCAAAGACAACAGGAATGGATTCTTCCAGTTTATCTTCTGAGACAATAAACTTAACCCCATTGATAACAACCCGGCCAAACACACTGTCCCCAATCTCACAGGTACTTGGATGCATTGGTTGAGCCATAATGGAATTCCTGGTTGTATGGGTATAAATGAACAGCTTAGAAGTACTAGACTTGGCTTTCTCTTTATCTGCAATCTCTTCGAGCCAAGCTCTCACATTGTCATCTGCAATCTTGACCTTGTCAACTCTCATTATGCGGAAGTTCAAGCAAACAAAGACAAGCAGTGCAATCACGACAGTAATTACAATGGCAATCAAACAATATGACTTTTTCTGCTTCATACTTACAAAGTTAGCATTTTTTTAACTATTCCTCTTCTTGCCAAGTTACTATTACCTTTTCACGAGGATTTCTTCTTTCCAAGGATAGTCCCAAGGGTAGTGAATATCCAAAAACTGCCATTTAAGGCCTGATTTTGCCTCTTTTTGGGGCATAAAAAAACCAGGGAACTATCCCTGGTCTATTCGTAACTAATTGATAATAACCTATTTATCAATTATACCCTGTTAATATTCCTCCTCGTTCCACATAAAGTCTTCCTTCGTGGGATAGTCGGGCCATATATCTTCTATGGACTCGTAGACTTCGCCGTCCTCTTCGAGCTCTACAAGGTTCTCGATGACTTCCTCGGGGGCGCCGGAACGGTTGGCATAGTCGATGAGTTCTTCGCGGGTTGCGGGCCATGGTGCATCGTCCAGGCTGCTAGCTAATTCGAGTGTCCAATACATAACTAATCAATTTAGGGCGCAAAGATAGGTAAAAATTCTATATAACGAATTATTTTTTGTAATTTTGCGAACTTTTTTATCAACAGCATATTAACTACCATGGCATACATCAAATCTGAAGAATACGATCAGGCTGTAACAGAGGAACTTGCAGGGCACGTGAAGGCCATTCTCAAACTCCTTGGAGAGGACCCGGAGCGTGAGGGTCTGCTCAAGACCCCGGAGCGCGTGGCAAAGGCCTGGCAGTTCCTTACCAAAGGTTATCAGGACGATGGAAAGCTCATCGTCAAGTCGGCCGTATTCAACGAGCCCTATAGCCAGATGGTACTTGTCAAGGACATCGAACTCTTCTCTATGTGCGAGCATCACATGATGCCTTTCATCGGCAAAGCCCACGTGGCATACATCCCCAACGGGGAAATCACGGGCCTGAGCAAGATTGCCCGCGTGGTGGAGACTTACGCCCGCCGCCTTCAGGTTCAGGAACGCCTCACGGAGCAGATCCGCGACTGCATCCAGGACTCCCTCCACCCCCTTGGCGTTGCCGTGGTTATAGAAGCAATGCACACCTGCATGTCGATGCGAGGTGTGCAGAAATCAAATGCCATCACAACTACAAGCGCATTTTCCGGCATCTTCATGAAGAGCCAGAAAACGCGCAACGAGTTCCTTCAGTTAATCGGGAAGTAATACCTTCTCACTCCTGGCGATGAAGTCAGCCAGGGCCTTGCCTTTGAGCATACCGTTAGCGAGGAGCGCCAGGTCCACGATCTGGTGGAGCACGTCGCAGCCATCGGCATAGGTCTTCAGCTCGGCCTTGTGCTCGTCGGTCTTCACGTCGCCCACGGGCTTGCCCTCCAGGATGCGCGCAACCAGCGGGTTCTCCATATTCACCGTGATGTTGTAGCTCTCCGGCATCGACCCGTAGAAATTCATTCCGCCTCCCAGGGCGCTCATTTCACGATATCGGCGCATAAACTCGTTCTGGGTGATGAGGATCGGCGCGCCGTCGGCCCCCAGGTTCTCCCCTACCACGTAATAGTCCTTGCCCTCCGGCAGAGCGGCCTTGAAGAGGTTCTCCAGGTCGTAGCGCTCGTCCTCCTTCATCTCCAGCTTCACGCGCTCTTCCTTCACGATCAGTTTGTCGATGGCGTCGGAATCCACGCGGGCGAATCGGCTCTTCTCCAGCTTCTGCTCCAGCAGGTTCACATAGTGCGAATCCAGCTCGCAGTCCATCAGGAGCACGTCGTAACCCTTGTCCTTTGCGGCCTGGATGAAGGCATACTGGTCGTCCGGCTGGGTGGCGTATAGGTACACAAGGTTGCCGTCCTTGTCGGTCTGCATATCGGCCACCGCCGTCTTGTACTCGTCGAAGGAGAAATACTTCCCTTCGGTATTCTTCAGCAGCGCGAACTTGAGAGCCCTCTCGCAGAACTTCTCATCGGACAGCATTCCATACTCGATGAACAGCTTCAGATTGTCCCATTTCTGCTCCAGCTGGGCCCTTTCGTCCTTGAAAATGCCCTCCAGGCGGTCGGCCACCTTCTTTGTGATATAGGTCGATATCTTCTTCACCGACGCATCGCTCTGAAGGTAGCTTCTGGAAACATTCAGGGGAATGTCCGGCGAGTCGATGACGCCGTGCAGCAGAGTCATGAAGTCCGGGACGATATTGTCTACGTGATCGGTCACGAACATCTGGTTGCAGTACAGCGAAATCTTGTTGCGCTCCACGGCCACGCGGTCCTTGAGCTTGGGGAAATACAGGATGCCGGTGAGATTGAAGGGATAATCGACATTCAGATGAATCCAGAACAGCGGTTCCTCGTTCATCGGGTACAGAGTCCTGTAGAAATTCAGGTAATCCTCGTCCTTGAGGTCGGCCGGGGCCTTGGTCCACATCGGCTCCACCGAGTTGATGATCTTATCCTTATCTGTGTCGACATACTTGCCGTCCTTCCATTCCTGCTCCTTGCCGAAAACGATAGGCACGGGCATGAACTTGCAGTATTTATCCAGCAGCGCGCCGATGCGGGCCTTCTGGGCGAATTCGGTGGAATCGTCGTCCAGATACAGCGTAATCACCGTTCCGCGCTCCTTTTTGTCCGACGGCTTCATCTCGTATTCCGGCGATCCGTCGCAGCTCCACTGAACCGCCTTGGCGCCCTCCTTCCAGCTCAGCGTGTCGATGGTGACCTTCTTGGACACCATAAACGCGCTGTAGAATCCCAGGCCGAAATGGCCGATAATCGACCCGATCTGGTCCTTATATTTCTCCAGGAACTCCCCTGCCGATGAAAAAGCGATCTGGTTGATGAACCTGTCGACCTCCTCCTCCGTCATACCGATGCCCTCGTCCGTCACCTTGAGGATCTTCTTCTTCTCATCCAGGTCGATATGAACCTGAAGCTCTCCCAGCTCCTCCTTGAGGTCGCCGCTTGTCGCGAGCGCCTTCACCTTCTGCGTCGCATCCACCGCGTTCGCCACAAGTTCGCGCAGGAATATCTCGTGATCACTGTACAGGAACTGCTTGATAACCGGGAATATGTTCTCGGTAGTTACGCCAATCTGGCCTTTTGTAGCTTTTGCCATAGTATATTGTATTATTAGATTCAAAAAACCGGCCCTTTCCGGAGCCGGTTTGCAATGGTCAAATTGTAAGCCAATCCAGTTCTACTGACAAATTGGCAGAATTATACGTAGCGGCCGAGGCGCTGGAGTTCGTAGTCGGTCTTGATTTTGTCGATGATGGTGCAGACGAGGCGGAAGGTGCGGCTGTCGCGGGTGTAGATGGCGGGGGTCATGTAGCCTACGCGGCCCTGGCGGAGGAGTTTGCGGGCGACGTCGCGCTTGTGGGGGCTGGCGGGGTTGAACACGGCGATGGAGTGGCCGCCGAACATGCCTACAACCTTCATTGAAGGCACATCCGTTTCACCGTCACCGAAATAGATCATATTGGTGAAGGGGATGCGCTTTTCGTCGTCGGAGATGCTCTCGTTCACGCGTTTGGAGTCGCGCGAGGAGAAGATTCCCTTCTGGATCTTGAAGAGGAACTGTGTCTTTGCGGTGTAGTCCACGGCAATTCCGGGCCACACGGCTTCCCCACTTTCATTATATATATAGCTGCCTGCAAAGATGTGCTTGAATTCGCCGGCGATGGGAGAGCCTTCGATGATTTCCTTCAGGCCGGAGGAGTTGATGTAATGTTCCACCTTCACGCCCTTGGATGCCCCGTACGCATTCACGTTGCGGAACCATTCGCGCACGCCGTCGAAAAGCTTGATATCGGCCCCGAACCTCATGAAATCCTCACGGGTGAGACGGATGCCCTTCTTGTGGGCTTCGTCGTACATCAACTTCATATAGGCCAGGATGTTGGAGGCGTCCTGGCCGATGGCGATGCCGTCGCTCTTCGACCAGAATTCTTCCGGAGTCTGGCCGATGGCCTGGATAAATCCGAACTCCTGCATGTTGCCCGGAGAAAGGGTTCCGTCGAAATCGTAAATGAGTGCTACAATGGGCTTGCGTTTCATACCATTCGTCGTATTAACGCTGCAAAGATACATCAATTTGCGGAAAAATTGCTACATTTGCAGACTGTACTGAAAAACTTAAACATATTTTTATATAATGGTAACAGATTATCCGCACTATCTCAAGCGCCTCCAGGATGCTACCCGCAAATACTGGAACAAGCCCGCGCTGAACACCATCGGTGGTGATTCTTTCACTTATGCCCAGATGGCAACCGATATCGAGAGATTCCATATTATCTTTGAAAAAGCCGGCTTCAAGAAAGGCGACAAGATTGCCCTCAACGCCCGTAACGGCGCCCGCTGGGGCTTCGCCTACCTGGCCGTCAATACATACGAAACCGTCATCGTCCCCATCCTTGCCGATTTTACCCCGGAGAGCGTAATGGGCCTCGTGAACCACTCGGAGAGCATCGCCCTGTTCACCAACGCCGACAAATGGGCGAAGATGGACCCGGAGAAGATGCCTCAGCTGAGGGTCGTGTTCGATGTGGACAACTGGAAGATGCTCCTCTGCCGCGACGAGAAGATTGCCAAGGCCGTTGAGGATCTGGACGACCTTTTCAACGAGAAGTTCCAGGACGGCTTCGGCCCGGACAAAGTGGTTTTCCCCACCGACAACTGGGACGACCTTTCAACCATCAACTACACCTCTGGCTCCACCGGAGACCCTAAGGGCGTGATGCTCACTTACCGAAACTTCAGCGCCAATGTGGATTATTCCCAGCGCAACGTTCCCGCAGGTGACAAGATGGTGTCGATGCTGCCTATGGCCCATATGTACGGCCTGGTAATCGAGTTCCTGTATCCCCTGTGCAACGGTACCTCCATCTACTGGATGGCCAAGGCTCCCACCCCGTCGTCCCTGCTCAAGGCATTCGCCGAGGTGAAACCTTATCTGCTGATCACCGTTCCCCTGGTGATGGAGAAGATCTACAAGAGCAAGGTGAAACCCACTCTGGACAAGCCCATGATCAAGTTCCTCCTGAAAATCCCCGGGATCAACAATCTCATCTACAAGAAAGTAAAGGACGGCCTGGTACAGGCCTTCGGCGGAAACGTCCAGGAATTCATCATGGGCGGTGCAGCCCTGAACCCCGAGGTGGAGCGCCTGTTCAAGAGAATCAAGTTCCCTTATCTTGTGGGTTACGGCATGACGGAAGCCTGCCCGCTCCTTGCCTATGAGCACTGGACCAAGTATGTTGCCGGCAGCTGCGGAAAGGCTGTTGATGTGGCAGAAGTGCGCATCGACTCGGATGATCCCCAGCATGTGGTAGGTGAAATCCAGGCCCGTGGAGAAAACATCACCATCGGCTATTACAAAAACGAAGAGGCAACAGCCAATGCATTCACCGAGGACGGCTGGCTCCGCACCGGCGACCTTGGCATTATGGATGCAGAGGGCAATATCTTCATCCGCGGCCGCTCCAAGAACATGATCCTGGGCCCTTCCGGACAGAACATCTATCCCGAAGAACTGGAGGCTGTCGTGAACAACCAGCCCTATGTGATGGAGAGCGTCGTCGTGGACCGTGGCGGCAAACTGGTCGCACTCGTATTCCTGGATGAGCAGTCCATCGCCAAGTCTCTGCTGGACGGCGAGGCAAAGGCGGAAATCCCGGAGAATATCCGCCTGGGTGCCAACCGTCAGTTCCCCGCCTACAGCCAGATTTCCAAGGTGGAAATCATGGACCGTCCCTTCGAGAAGACCCCGAAGATGTCCATCCGCAGGTTCCTGTACAAATAGCGCCCTCGCCCGTAAACTGGAACTATCTTATAATCAATAACTTACCGATTTTAAATGCGGCAAATTGCCGCATTTAATTTTTATAAAACGCTGAGTATCAACAAGTTCCATTTTACACCCTATTGATGGACTTTTGTCGATAGGAATACTAAAAATAATTTATTATTTTTGCAGTTTGAAAGCCGCAGAGGCTTTCGGGTATATGTTGAACCAATATCCTTTTTATGGTAAGAGATGAAAAAAATCCTGGTTGTTTGCGCAGCGATTACGCTGTCCTGCTTCCTTGTGCGCGCACAAGAGGCTGAAGACACCGGCAGTGGAGCCGGGTTGTCCGTCGTGTCCAGACTCGATGCTGGATTAACCTATGATAAAAACGAAGGTACTTATTTCAACTTCGGCAACACATCCCTCTACACTCTGTTTGAGGGAAACATCTCAGAAAACTGGTCATTTACGGTTTTAAACCATTGGATTGGCGCGGACTGGGGCTCAGCCGGCATCAAGTACGGCCTGCTCGTTCCCACCGGAGACCTTTACAAAAACACAATCAACTTCCCCTTCACAGGAAAAGCGGGCAACAGTATATTCGACGAAGCCCACATCAACTTCAACTACGAAGACTGGGAGATTCAGGCAGGTAAGATGCCTCTCTTAGTGGGCGGATTCGAATTCGAAGAATACGATTTCGACGTCAACCCCATCGCCACAAGCACACTGTGGAACTCATTAACTGTGTATCAGTACGGAGCCAGTGTCTCGAAGAGCATTCAGGACGGGGCCCATACCTTCACGGCCATGATTTCCACCAATCAGTGCAACAACTCCCCCGCTTTCGGATTCAAGTGGAACGGAGAAATCGACTGGTGGAGCACCAGCTACAGCCTGATGATATCGGACCGCAACCGTCCGTTCCACAAGGCCAACGCACTGAGCGCGATCCTCAGCCTGGGCAACCGCTTCGTATACAGGGACTTTACCGCCACCATCGACTATGTCAACCGCGCAGGTGACCCCCTGTACAATTATTCCGATATCGACGGATACACCCTTCTGATGACTCTCGGATACAAGAGGTCGGAAACCGTGAACCTGTCGGCCCGCTACTGCCTTGAGAGATTCCACCAGAAAAACGGCGATGACACATTCTATCTGGACTATACCGTTCCCAATGTCTCGCTGCAGGCAGAATGGTTCCCTATGGACGGCCTCAGGGTACAGGGATGCGCCGGCCTCACCGAAGGTATGATATACGCCGTGGTTGGTGCAACCTACACCCTCGACTTCAAACTCTGGTAGCCGATGGCAGAGAAAATCATCGAATTCAAGCACGTTTCCAAGTCATTCGACGGCAAGAACGTGCTTAACGACATTAACCTGTACGTTAACAAGGGCGAGTTCATCACGCTGCTGGGCCCTTCCGGCTGCGGAAAGACCACAATGCTCCGTATGATTGCAGGCTTCCTGGAGCCGGACGAAGGAGAACTCCTGCTGGACGGGAAGCCACTCGTGGGCATACCCCCGCACGAACGCCCGCTGAACACCGTTTTCCAGCGCTACGCCCTGTTCCCGCACCTGGACGTGTACGACAACATCGCCTTCGGCCTCAAGCTGAAGAAAGTGCCCCAGGACGAAATCGACAAGCGCGTGCGCCGCGTACTAAAACTGGTTGCGATGAGCGACTATGAGGACCGCGACGTGGACACCCTCTCCGGCGGCCAGCAGCAGCGTATCGCCATTGCCCGGGCCATCGTGAACCAGCCCAAGGTGCTGCTCCTGGACGAGCCCCTTGCCGCACTGGACCTGAAGATGCGCAAGGATATGCAGATCGAACTGAAGGAAATGCACAAGAAACTGGGCATCACCTTCATATACGTAACCCACGACCAGGAAGAGGCCCTTACCCTGTCGGACACCATCGTCGTCCTGAACGAGGGCAAGATCCAGCAGGTTGGCACCCCCACCGACATCTACAACGAGCCGGTGAACTGCTTCGTGGCCGATTTTATCGGCGAATCCAACATCCTCAAAGGCAGGATGACGGGCAAGCGCCGCGTGGCCTTCATCAAGCACGAATTCGACTGTGTCGATGACTTCGAACCCGACGAGAGGGTGGATGTCGTAGTGCGTCCGGAGGACATCTACTTCACCACCGACCCGGCCAAGTGCCAGTTCAAGGCCAAGGTGAACACCTGCACCTTCAAGGGCGTCCACTACGAAATGTGGGTGGACACGGACAGCGGATACGAACTGATGATCCAGGACTACGACCCCTACCCCGTGGGCACGGAGGTTATGCTTTACATCGACCCGGACGACATCCAGGTAATGAAGAAGGAACGCACCTGCAACACCCTCCACGGCACCGTGAAGGACGCGGAGACGGTTACCCTCCTGGACGCAGACTTCCCTCTCCCGAACGAGTTCGAGGCCGGCACGAAGGTAAAGGTGGAGATCCCCTTCGAGGCCATCGACCTTATGGATAATCTGGACGACGGATTCCTGGACGGCGAGGTGCACTCCATTCTCTATATGGGCAACCATTACCACCTTACCGTAAAGACCGAGGACGGCGATTTCCTGTGGGTCGATACTAACGATATCTGGGACAAAGGCGACCTTGTGGGCATCCGCTTCAAGGCCGGTGAAGGCATCAAGATAACTAAGGAAGATGAGTAAAAGGAGTAACTGGAGCATACCCTACGTGGTATTTTTGGTGCTCTTTGTAGTGCTTCCGCTGGTTCTGGTCCTGCTGTACGCGTTCCAGGACGGGATGGGGCATTTCACCTTCAAGAACATAGGCAAGTTCTTCACCGACAGGGACGCCCTTTCCACCTTCGCGGTATCCGTGGAAGTGGCCCTGGAGAACACCGCCATATGCATCCTGCTGGGCTACCCCGCCGCGTGGATACTCTCCAACAAGAAGTACAACCGCAGCGCCGTAACCATCATCCTGTTCATTATGCCGATGTGGATAAACGCCCTGATGAGAACGCTGGCGACAGCCCAGCTGTTCACCATGCTGGGAGTATCCCTGGGCAAAGGCACGCTGTTGTTCGGTATGGTGTACGACTATCTGCCGTTCATGATCTACCCCATCTACAACGTGCTGAACAAGATGGACAAATCCTACGCGGAAGCGGCCGTGGACCTGGGTGCAACCCCATGGAAGGCATTCTGGAAGGTTACCGTTCCCCTGTCGATGCCGGGCGTGATGAGCGGCGTGCTGATGGTGTTTATGCCCACTGTATCGACCTTTGCCATATCTGAGTTCCTCACCAACAACAAGATCAAGCTCTTCGGTACCATCATTCAGGAGAACATCAACTCGTCGTCCTGGAACTACGGTGCGGCCCTGGCCTTCATCATGCTCATTATAATTGGAATAACATCACTGTTCCAGAAGGACAAGGATCAGGCGGAGGGGGCGCTCATATGATGAAGAAGGTATTTGCAAAAGTGTACATCTGGATCCTGCTTGTGATCCTGTATGCACCTCTGGTGTTCATAGCAGTGTGCTCGTTCACGGAGAGCAAGGTTCTGGGCAGCTGGAGCGGATTCTCCGTAAAGCTGTACCGCAACCTGCTCACGGGCAATATGCCGGGCGAAGCCTCCCTGATATCGGCAGTGAACAATACGCTCCTGATAGCCCTCGCGGCAGCCGTGCTTTCCACCCTGCTGGGAACTATTGCGGCCATCGGCATCTATAATCTTAAGGGCCGATACCGCAAAGCGGTGATATTCACGAACAATATCCCGATGATCAACCCGGATATTATCACCGGTGTATCGCTGTTCCTGCTGTTCGTGTTCCTGCACATAAGCCAGGGATACCTCACGGTTATCCTGGCCCACGTGACCTTCGGAACGCCTTATGTGGTGCTCAGCGTAATGCCTCGCCTGCAGCAGATGAATCCCAATATATACGAAGCCGCACTGGACCTGGGAGCAACTCCCGGCCAGGCCCTCCGCAAGGTGCTCATCCCTGAACTGAGGCCCGGAATGGTGTCCGGATTCATACTCGCATTCACTATGTCGCTGGACGATTTTGCCGTGACGTTCTTCACCCGCGGCACCATCGGCCTGGACACTCTCTCTACCTATATATATACAGACGCGCGTAAAGGCGGCCTTACCCCGGAGCTGCGCCCTCTGATGACACTGATATTCCTGCTCATCCTGGTGCTGCTCATCATCATCAACGTGCGCAAGGAGAAACAAGCAAAGAAATTACAATACATACAGAAATGAAGAAAACCCTAATCTGCCTTGCCGCAGCCGCCCTCATGCTGGGTAGCTGCGCTCAGGACCGTTCACAGATCCTGAAAGTGTACAACTGGAGCGACTACATCGACGAAGATGTAATCCCCGAGTTTGAACAGTGGTATGAGGAGCAGACCGGCGAAAAGGTGCAGGTGATCTACCAGACCTTCGACATCAACGAGACCATGCTCTCCAAGATCGAGAAAGGCCATGAGGATTACGACGTGGTGTGCCCGTCGGACTACATCATCGAAAGGATGCTCCGCAGCGACCTTATCCTTCCCCTGGACCGCGATTTCGGCGACACGCCCAACTACATCGACGAGAACCTGTCGCCCTACATCCGTGCCTGCTTCGACAAGATTGAAGGAAACGGCAAGAATGCAAACGACTACTCCGTGGGCTATATGTGGGGCACCACAGGCATCCTTTACAACGCCAAGTACGTTACCGAGGAAGAAGCCCTTACCTGGGACATCATCAAGAACCCCAAGTTCAAAGGCCGCATCTTCATCAAGGATTCCGCCCGTGACGTCTACTCGCAGATAATCCTCAAGATCCACGAGGAAGACATCGCCGCAGGCCGCATCACTCCCGACGAACTGATGAACTACACCTCCGACGAGGACATCGCCGCTGTGGAGGCATATCTCTCCGAGGCCCGCGAACTGGTGGCCGGCTGGGAGGCCGATTTCGGCAAGGACCAGATGGTTCAGGAAACCGGCTGGGTGAACCTCAACTGGAGCGGTGACTCCGTATGGGCCATCGACGAGGCCGCAGAGCAAGGCGTAGACCTCCGCTATGCCCTCCCCCGCGAAGGATTCACCGTGTGGTTCGACGGCTGGGTAATCCCCAAATACGCCAAGAACATCAAAGCCGCAAAATACTGGATCAACTTCCTCAGCCGTCCCGACATCGTAGTGCGTAATGTCGATGCCTGCGGATACGTGTCCGTCAGCGGCACTCCCGAGGTTCTGGAGGCTTTTGTCGATGAGGAATGCGATCCCCTTGACCTCACCTACTTCTTCGGCCCCGGCTACGACAGTGTCCGCGTAAGCGCCGTTCTCTATCCCGACAAGGCCGACATCGACCGCGCCACACAGGAGCACGACTGGGGCGAGAATACCGCCAAGCTCATTGAAATGTGGAGCCGCGTCAAGGGCGACAACGCCAGCGCAATCACTTATGTCATTATCGGTGTAGCCCTGGTGGCAGGCATCGGCGCAGTGGTCTTTGCAAATGCAAGCAAGAAGCGCCGCCACGCATCCCGCAAGCGCCGCAGGAAGTAACGGCGCGCAAAACAAACAAGGCACAAAAAAATCAGCGGTCTTTTCAGGCCGCTGATTTAGTTTTGTCTCTGTTGATTCTCTTACTTCACGCGGATGGTGGCGCAACGGTTCTTTGCAGGGGTGTCGAACACATTGTTCGTGTCGCCTTCTGCAACAGTCTCGATGTTGTCGGCGTTAAGACCATACTTCTTGACGAGGATGTCCTTAACATACTCTGCGCGCTGCTCGGAGAGCTTCTGGTTGATGCGGGCGGTGCCGGTCTGCTTGTCGGCGGAACCGGTGATAACCACCTGGCTGTCCTTGTCCAGAACACTCTGGGCGAAGTACTCGAGGTGAGCAAGTTCACGCTCTGAAAGAACGGCCTTGCCGCAGTCGAAGTACAGGGAAACGGGAGCGCCCTTAACGGAATCGGTAGCGACGAATTCGCCATCCTGATACACATAGTTCTGACCGTTTGCGAGGTCGCGATACTTGGCGTTCTCTTCCTCAAGAGCTGCAACCTTTTCCTTCAGCTCTGCATTCTCCTTCTCCAGTTCTGCAACCCTCTCCTCAAGTGCGTTGTACTGCTCGAGAGTGAAAGGAACAGGGATGATGGTGGGAGTGATGCTGCTGTGACGATCGAAACCAGTCTTGTTGAAGTGGTAGGAAACGCCAACGGTGAGTGCCATAGGGATGGAGATCTGTGCGGGAGCGCCAGCGTTGCTGTCATTCCAACCATAACCTTCCTTATCCGGTACGAGGACACCACGACCGTCGAAGTTGATGTTCCACCTTTCGCCAAGCCAGCTGGGGTGCCACTTTGCGATGATACCAGCGCCAAGTGCCCAAGCGGGGTTACCGTTCATCAGGTTGAAACCGGTGCGGGCGTAAGGAATCCAACTCCATACACGGGTCTCCTTGTAGCCATCAAACGTTGTTGTGGCATCCCACAGGAGATCGAGGGAGAAGTTGTGCTGGAAAGCGCTGAAGCCCGCTTCGGTGAGGCCGTAGTAACCTACGCGTGCACCAACTGCGGGGGTGAACCATTTACCAGCATAGAGATCTACAGCAAGGCCGGGCATAATGATATAGTCGACCGTGCCGGTGTTACCGGTGTTGATACCGGTATTGATACCCAGGCCAGCACCGATGAAGGTGTTGTCCCAGATTCCGTTAGTCTCATAAGGGCCACGGACAACGTTACCGTCTGCATCACGGTTAGCGTTCTCCTGTGCGTTGGCGCTTACTGAGAACAGGAGTCCTGCTGCAGCAAGAGCTCCGAGAAGAATTTTGATACCTTTCATAATGCAATTATGTTTTTATTTGCTTTTTTTTCTTGCATCCAGGCACTTCGATGCCTATTTATCAATGCAAATTTAGACATTTTTTTTAAGAACGCAAACTTTCTTTCAAAAATGTGGGTTATATTTGCATAAAGTTTTTCTACGAAAAAGATGAAATTCGAGCTCCAATCGGCATACCAGCCTTCGGGCGACCAGCCCCAAGCCATTGATTCACTGTGCGATGCATTGAATCAGGGCGTGAAGGGAGTGACGCTCCTGGGCGTCACCGGCAGCGGAAAAACTTTTACGATGGCAAACGTGATTCAGCGCCTCCAGAGGCCTGCATTGGTGCTTTCTCACAACAAAACCCTGGCCGCGCAGCTTTACGGAGAGTTCAAGGCTTTCTTCCCCCACAACGCCGTGGAGTACTTCGTCTCGTACTACGATTACTACCAGCCGGAGGCCTATATTCCGGTCACCGATACCTATATCGAGAAGGACCTCAGCATCAACGATAAGATCGACGAACTGCGCGTGAGCGCGGCATCGGCCCTTATGTCGGGTCGACGGGACGTCATCGTCGTATCGTCGGTGAGCTGCCTCTACGGCATCGGCAATCCTGATGATTTCCACGACCAGACGGTGACTGTCCGGAGGGGTGAGGCCATGTCGATGACGCGCCTGCTCTACCGCATTGTCGATGCGCTCTATTATCGCACTGAGACCGATTTCAAGCGCGGATCATTCCGCGTGCGCGGGGATACTGTCGATATCTTTCTGGGAGGGGCCGATTATGCCGCGCGCATCGAATTCTTCGGCGACGAGGTGGAGGCCGTCTCCCTCATCGACCCGATGACCGGGGCTACGCTGGAGGAGCTGGACAAAATCGACCTGTATCCGGCGAAAAACTTCGTCACTTCCAAGGAGAAGGGCGCCAAGGCGGTGAGCCAGATTCAGGACGACCTGGTGAAGCAGGTGGCCTGGTTCGAGGAGCAGGAGCGCTTCCTTGAGGCCAAACGCCTGAAACAGAGGGTGGAGTACGATATGGAGATGATCAAGGAGATGGGCTACTGCCCCGGCGTGGAGAACTATTCCCGGTACTTCGACGGCAGGAAGCCCGGCCAGAGACCATTCACCCTGATGGACTATTTCCCGGACGATTTCATCGTGTTCATCGACGAGAGTCACGTCACCCTCCCCCAGATCCACGCGATGTACGGCGGAGACCATTCACGCAAGGCTACGCTCATCGAATATGGCTTCAGGTTGCCTGCAGCGGCCGATAACAGGCCTCTAACCTTCGACGAATTCGAGAGCATCTGCGGCCAGACCGTGTATGTGAGCGCAACGCCCTCCGACTATGAGCTGGAGAAGAGCGACGGCCTGGTGGTGGAGCAGATCGTGCGCCCCACCGGCCTGCTGGACCCTCCCATCGAGGTCCGACCCACTGAGAATCAGGTCGATGATCTGATGGAGGAGATACGCTTAAGGGCCGAGAAGGACGAGCGTGTGCTCGTGACAACCCTCACCAAGCGAATGGCGGAGGAACTGGACAGCTATTTCACACGGAACGGCATAAGGTGCCGATATATCCATTCCGACGTGGATACCGCGGAGCGCGTTGAAATAATCGAAGACTTCAAGAACGGACTGTTCGATGTGCTCATTGGCGTTAACCTCCTGCGCGAGGGCCTGGACATCCCCACAGTGTCGCTGGTGGCTATTCTGGATGCCGATAAGGAAGGCTTCCTGCGCAGCGGCCGCGCACTCACCCAGACGGCCGGGCGCGCAGCACGCAACGTGAACGGCCTGGTGATAATGTACGGGGATACCATCACCCAGTCGATGGACGAAACCATCCGCGAAACCAACCGCCGCCGCCAGAAGCAGCAGGAGTACAACACCCTTCACGGCATCACGCCCAAGCAGATTGCGGTGCGCAGCAACGTTCTCCTTGGCGAGCTCTCGCGCACGAAGGAAGATACGGGGCATCTTAGTGGTTTCGTTATGGCTCCGGATTCCGTTTCGGAACCCGAATTCATCCCGGACCCTTCCAGTCTGGGCAAAGGCAGCATCTCAGTGGGCCTGGGGCACGATTCCAAGCGCGAAAGCACATCGGCATACGTGGACGGATACATTGCGGCCGACCTTGCCGCAGTGCTGCAGGATCCCGTCATCCGCTCCATGTCCAGGCCGCAGGTGGAGAAGGCCGCGGAGGAGGCCCGGCGCAAGATGCAAAAAGCCGCGGCAGAGCTGGACTTTGCCGCAGCAGCGCGCTTCAGGGACGAAATGTGGGCCCTTCAGCAGTATCTCAAAGTCTGGAAAGACTAGGAGCGCACAACCTTTATTACGTTCTTCAGAATGCGGATCTGGGACACCACTTTGTCCAGTTCCGCGGTGGACGGAACCAACAGTTTCATTGTTATTTCGAATGTGCCGTTACGGTGATTTTCCGAAACATTGAAACTACGGACCGAAACCTTGAACGCACCGGCCACTTCCATCACCCTGTTCACCACGGGACTCTCCGGATCAGCGATAATCTTGAGCGTGGCCTGGAAGCCGCCGCCTGAAGGATTCGCCGACCAGCGCACCTTCTGGATACGGTACGGATACAGCGTGAGCAGGCGTGATGCATTGGGGCATGTAATGCGGTGAATCTTAATGCCTTCCCCGCGTGTGACGAAGCCGAACACATCGTCCCCGTAAACCGGGTTGCAGCAGCGCGCCATCTTGTAGTCCAGGCCCTTCACATCCTTGGCGTTGAGCACGAGGATATCGTCCTTGGACTCCATCTGGATACTGCGGTTCTTGGCCTCCTCAGCCGCCTGCGCGGCCTCCACGGCCTCCTGATGGCGTTTCTCTTCCCCTAATATGTATTCCTTGATCTGGTTGACGTCCAGAGAGCCGTTGCCTACGGCGGCATATAACTGGTTCAACGTGCTGTATCCCAGCTTCTTGCGAAGCTCCGTCAGCATCTCGTCCGGAAGTTCCAGCTTCCAGTTCTTAAGTCTGCGGGAAAGCAGCTCCTTGCCGTCGGCCGCACTGGACATCTCCTGCATCGACAGGGCCTGCTTGATCTTGGAACGCGCCTTGGAGGAAACCACCCATCCCAGCCAGTCCTGATTGGGTTTTTGGTTCTTGGAAGTGAGGATTTCCACAACGTCGCCCGTGCTGAGTTTCTCCTTGATGGAAACCGCCTTGCCGTTCACTTTTGCGCCCACGCAACGCGAGCCTATGCCCGTATGTATACCGAATGCAAAATCCAAAACGGAAGCCCCTGCGGGCAGGATTCTGAGCTCCCCGCTGGGCGTAAACACGAAGATTTCCTTTGACGGGGGCTGCGGCAGCAACTCTTCCGGGGAATCCGTATCCGGATGCTCAAGCGCATATCGAACCGCGGTGAGCCAGTTGTCCAGGCTCTCCTCCCGCTTGATGCCCTTGTACGACCAGTGCGAGGCGAAGCCGTTCTCCGCAATGTCGTCCATCCTCTTGGTGCGGATCTGCACCTCGATGTAGGCGCCTTCTTTGTTCTTTACCGTGATATGCAGGCTCTCGTAGCCGTTTGTCTTGGGATTGGTAATCCAGTCGCGCAGCCTCTTGGTATCCTGCTCATACTCCTCCGTAACGAAGCCGAAAACCTTCCAGCAGAGCTCCTTCTCCAGTTTTTCGTCCGGCTCGCAGTCGATGATGAAGCGGATTGCGAACACGTCGAAGACTCCCTCGAACGGCACCTTCTGCTTTTCCATCTTGCACCAGATGGAGTAGGCCGCCTTGGTGCGGATCTTCAGCTTATACTGAATCCCGGCCGCGTCCAGCTTGCCCTTGAGCGGCTGGATGAACTCCATCATCAGCTTCTCGCGGTCGCGCTGAGTGGCCTTGAGCTTGTTAGTTATAAGTCGATACTGCTCCGGCTCCGCGTAACTGAGGTAAATGTCCTCCATCTCCCGCTTCATATTGTACAGGCCAAGCTGATGCGCCAGCGGAATGTACAGCATAAGGGTCTCCAGGACCTTGTTCTCGCGGGACGATTTTGGGAATATCGCCAGGCTCCGCATCACCTCCAGCCTGTCGGCCAGCTTGAGCACGGTAACGCGCGGGTCTGTGGAATACTGGATGATGAGCTTCTTGTAATTCTCCGCCTCCAGCCTCGTGTCCTTGGGTTTGATGGTCGATATCTTATTCAGCCCGTCGACCATCGTGTAGATGCCCTCGTCCAGTTTCAGGGCCCTGATATCCACATCCTTGAACCTTCCCGCCTCGTGCAGATACACCGCGGCCACGCACTCCGGCGGCAGGCCAACCTCGCCTGCCACGATACGCGCAACCGCATCCGGATGCTTAATGAACGGACTCCCGTCACTCCTTTGCACATCCTTCAGCGCCTCCACGGCGAAATTACGACAGAGCTCTATCAGCTGTTGCCCTTGCTCGTTGTATTCTGGGAAAAGCATCTTATTTCCTTCGGTTTAATGCTTGTTGGAAAGCCCGGGCGTTAGCCTGGTGTTCTTCAAAGGTAGCGGCAAAGCGATGCGAGCCGTTGAAGGAGGGATCGGCACAAAAATACAGGTAGTTGTGCTTTTCGGGGTTCAGGACAGCCTCCAGGCAGGATTTCGGAGGGCACGAGATGGGTCCCGGGGGCAGGCCTTCATATTTGTACGTATTGTACGGATTGTCCACTTCCAGATGCCGTTTCAGGATGCGTTTCAGCTTATATCCGAAACAGTAATTCACGGTAGGATCGGCCTGAAGTTTCATTCCCTTGCGCAGGCGGTTCAGGTACACGCCGGCAATTGTGGGCTGCTCCGGCTTATAGTGGCTTTCGCCATCGACAATCGATGCCAGAGTAACCACTTCATCAGGCGTAAGGCCCTGCTTCTTCGCCTGGCGCAGCCTTTCCTGAGTCCACCAGGAATCGTGCTCCGAAGCCAGCCTGTCGAAGATATCCCGCACCGACGCCGTCCATTTAATCTGATATGTATCCTGCAGCACCAGGCAGAACACGTGACTTGTGTCGATGCCGTATTTGGCCAGCGAATCTTCGCTCTTCATAAACGCCAGCACATCCTTCGAATCCACCATCATCTGGGCGCCGATCTTGCGCGCCAGCGACCTGGTCGACCTTATCGACCCGGACACGGTGAGATTCACCGGGGTCTGCCATCCATTGTCCAGCATACGCGCCACGTACATACTCGCGCACCCGGGGTCGATGGTATAGTGGCCAGGCTGAACCGCCTCCAGCTTGCCCACGGTGCGGTGCAGGGACTCCGAGTTCCGGCACCTGCCCGGCACCATAAGCGAGTCCATAACCTCCTGCACGCTTGTTCCGGGCCTTATGTACAGCTCGAAGCGCGTACGGAAATTGGGCACGCGTCTGTCGTACCCGGCCTGGTACAGGAGTATCCCGCCAAGCACCATCAGGCCCAGCAGGAAGGTAATTATGATAGCGTTGCGTTTCATTTCCTGACTCGTTTGCGCGGCTGCAGATAAACCCTTGTGCCGGCCTTGAGTTCCTCACCGGCCTTGACGCCGTTGAATCTCCTGATCTCGAAGGGGAACAGATGGTACTGCTTTGCGATGCTCTTGTACGTCTCCCCCTCATAAGAAACCACGAACGGGACTCCTTCCGGAGTGTACATCTCCCTTGTAAGCGAATACACGTTCTGCTCATCCGGCGCCGCGGGTTTGTACGGCTCCCCCTGCCCAGTGGACTGCGGCTGCTCCGGCTTCTCGGGCTCTTCAGGCTGCTCAACGCCCACAGGCTCTTCGTCCTCACTGCCGATAAAGTCCAGATCGTACAGCTTATAGCGTTCGATTATCGAAATAAGCTTCGACGGATACTCCGGATCCGTGGCATAACCCGCAGCCTTCAGGCCCAGGGCCCAGCCTTTGTAGTCCGTTAGGTAAAGGTCGAAAAGGAACTTGTAGCGGTCCTGATAGCGCAGGAAATCGGAATGGTCGCGGAAACTCTCCTCCGCGCTGTCATACACGCGGAAGCACTCGCCCGGCCGGTCGTCATCGGCCTTCATCGACCTTCCCTCCCACGTCGGCCCGCACTTGATGCCGAAATGATTGTTGCCCTCCACGGCCAGCCTGCTGGTCCCTGCGCCCGACTCCAGCAATCCCTGCGCCAGCGTAATACTTGCCGGCACACCGCTCCGGAACATCTCCTCCACGGCAATATCCCTATACTTGGCAATATATTGCTCCTGCAGGCTTCCCCCCTCCTGGGCGAATCCCGTCAGCGCAGCCATCGCAGCCGCTATGATTGCAACAATCCTTTTCACAACTTACAAATTTATGAAAAATTATAGGATTTCGAAAACGTCACCGTCTTCGGCGGCGTAGGTTTCGGGGAAGATGGTGCGGCATTCCTCCTGGTACTGCAAATGATTGGTGTTGCGGGAGGAGTAGTGGGCGATGATGAGTTTGGAGACTCCGGCGTCCACGGCCAGTTGGGCCGCCTGCAGGGTTGTGGTGTGGAAGCGGGACGATGCTTTGTCGGCGTGCTCCGCCAAGAACGTTGCCTCGTGATAGAGAACGGTAACGCCCTTCAACACCTCTGCCTCGCCGGGGAATACGGCCGTATCGGACACGTAGGCGTAGCTGCGCGGGGAATAGCGTTTGTAAGCGGCAACGGATGCGGGGATAACGCTGCCGTCCTCACGCACTACATCCTCTCCCCTCTTCAGAGTGCCGATTTCCGTAAGAGTCAGGCCGTACTGTTCGATGCATTCCTTGTGCACATTCCACTGCGGTTCCTTCTCCGCGAAGATGTAGCCGTAGGTTTCCACGCCGTGCATCAGCGGGAAGGCCGTCACCTTGAAGCCCTTGGTTTCCAAAATCACTTCCGGGAACTGCGTGTCCACCTTGTGGAACACAATCTCGAACGGAAGCCATTCATTATAGGAAAGGAAGAACTTGATGTGCGGATGCAGGTTCTGCGGCCCGTAGATGTGCAGAGGGACCGTGCGCCCGCCCATTCCAAGGGTACTCAAAAGGCCCTGGAGCCCGTAGATATGGTCTCCGTGAATGTGGCTGATGAACACACTGTCCACCTTCTGCATGGACACGCCGCAGGACACCATGCCCCTCTGGGCACCTTCGCCGCAGTCGACAAGAAACAAGCGCCCGTGCACATTAAGTGCCTGGGCGCTCTGGTTCCTGTCCCTTACCGGCATGGCCGAAGCCGTGCCCAGCATGGTTACAGTGAATGTTGCGGGATTACTCACCCTTGTCGAGTTTGTCCTTCAGGGCAGCAAGAGCGGAGATATCACCGAGGGTGGTCTTCTCCACGCTGGTCTGCACCTTCTTGATGGCCTTCTTGGCGGTCTCTGCCTCAGTGGCCTCACGGGCGACGCGTGCCTCCTGATAAGTGCGGAGGTGGGAAACGCGTACGGTGCGGGTGCTGCGGCGGAGCTCAACCACCTTGAACGGAAGGGTCTCGCCTGCTACTGCAGTCTTGCCGTCTTCCTTGACAAGCTCACGGTTGAAGCAGAGAGCGGTGGTGCCATCTTCGAAGTTGATGGTGGCGCCCTTGTCGTTCACGCTTGCAACAGTGCCTTCCACAGTGGTACCCACGGGGTACTTGGCCTCGAGTTCATCCCAAGGATTGGGAACGAGCTGCTTGTGACCGAGGGAAAGCTTGTGGCTGTTCTCGTCGAAGTCCAGGATCACAACGTCGATGACGTCGCCGCTCTGAACCATCTCGGCGGGATGCTTGATCTTGTTCCAGCTGAGGTCGGAGATGTGGATAAGACCTTCCACACCATCCTCCAGTTCTGCGAACACACCGAAGTTGGTGATGTTGCGGACGGTGGCCTTGTGCTGTGAACCGACGGGATATTTCTCGCGGATGGAATCCCAGGGATTCTCGGTGAGCTGCTTGAGACCGAGGCTCATCTTGCGGCCTTCGCGGTCCAGGGTAAGGACAACTGCCTCAACCTCGTCGCCCATCTTCAGGAATTCCTGAGCGCTGTGCAGACGGGGGCTCCAGCTCATTTCGCTCACGTGTACCAGACCTTCAACGCCGGGTTCAACCTCGATGAATGCGCCGTAGTCGGCGATTGCAACGACTTTACCCTTCACAGTGTCGCCAACCTTCAGGTCCGGTGACAGGGCCTCCCAAGGATGGGGAGTAAGCTGCTTGAGACCGAGGGCGATGCGCTTCTGCTGCTCGTTGAAGTCCAGGACAACCACGTTGATGTGCTGATCCAGTGCAACAACCTCTTCCGGATGATTGATGCGGCCCCAGCTGAGGTCGGTGATGTGAATGAGACCGTCCACACCGCCAAGGTCGACGAATACGCCGTAGTTGGTGATGTTCTTGACAGTGCCTTCGAGCACCTGGCCCTTCTCCAGACGGGAGATGAGCTCGCTGCGGCGCTGCTCCTGCTCTGCTTCGAGGAGAGCCTTGTGGGAAACCACCACGTTGCGGAATTCCTGGTTGATCTTGACGATCTTGAAATCCATGGTGGTATCCACGAACACATCGTAATCGCGGATGGGTTTGATATCGATTTGGGAACCGGGGAGGAAGGCCTCGATGCCGAATACGTCCACGATCATGCCGCCCTTGGTGCGGGTCTTGACATAACCCTTGACGATTTCGTCCTTGTTGTAGGCTTCGTTGACCATATCCCAGCTCTTCAGCTGGCGTGCTTTCCTGTGGGACAGGACGAGCTGGCCCTTGCGGTCTTCTGCGCTCTCGATGAGGACATCGACCTTGTCACCTACCTTGAGGTCCGGGTTGTAACGGAATTCGGGGGCGGAGATGACACCTTCGCTCTTGGCGCCGATGTTCACCACGACCTCGCGCTTGTTGATGGAGGTAACGGTACCTTCAACAACCTCGTTCTCAACCACCTTGGAGAGGGTGAGGTCATACTTTGCGAGCACGTCTTCGCGGCTGGCGGGGGTTGCACCCTGCTCGAAAGCGTCCCAGTCGAACTGATCGGGAGCCACGGAGGCGTTCATGCGGGTTGACTTCTTCACTTCCACGGGAGCCTCTGCGACGGGGGCCTCCACTGCGGGAGCTTCTTCAATGACGGGAGCCTCTGTCTGAGGTTCTTCCACCACGTTCTTGATTTCTTCTGACATAGTTTTGAATTGATAAAAAAACTAGTAGTTAAACATTATTTATTGTGCCTTCCGGAGCAAAAAAAATTGCACGCCCGGAAAAATGCGTGCAAAGATAGGTAAAATCCAAGTAAAATCCAAAACTTTCTACAGCATCTTTTTCTTCTTGAAAACGAACCAGATAGCCGCGCAGGTGACGAGCATAAGGCCGATGATGATGATCCAGTTCCAAAACGAAGCGTTCGGCGTATCGGCCCCTATCATGGGAAGGCGCACGTTCATGCCGTAGAATCCCACAATCAGGGTGGGCGGCATAAGGAACACCGACACCAGCGTGAACACCTTCATAATCTTGTTCTGTTCCAGGTTGATAAGACCCAGGACGGTATCCTGCAGGTATTCCAGCCTCTCGAAGCAGAAGTTGGAGTGGTTGATAAGGGACGATATGTCCTGCAGCAGCACGGAGAGCCGGGTCTCCAGCGAACGGGGCACCTGGGTGCTCTTCATAAGGTTCGATATCAGGCGCTGCTTATCGACCACGTTCTCACGCACCACCATCGCATTTTCCTGGAGCTGGGAGATGTCCAGGAGGAGTTCATCGTCGATGTCTTCCCTGCCCTCTATGCGCCTGGCATACTGGGAGATTTCCTTGGAGAGCAGCTCGATCATATCGGCATCAAGGTCGACACGCTGATCCAATATCGTCGCGAATACGCTGAATCCGGAGGGATAGAGGCGGGGATTCACCTGCATCCTGCGCTGAAGTTCGGTGAACGAGCGCAGGGGAACTTCACGGAGGGTTACCAGAGCATTGTCCTTCAAAGTGAACGATACGGGCTGCATCATGTACTCATCGGCCCCCGGGGTAAGGAAGTTGGTGTTGGCGAAAATGGCGCCGTCGGTCTCGAAATAACGGGAGGAGCTTTCAATTTCCTCCGCCTGGGCGCGGCTCTGGACTTCTACGTCCAGGAAGGCCTCCACGGCCCTTTTTTCATCCCCGCTGGGTTCTACGAGGTCGATCCACACTACGTCTGTGACGAGCATGGATTTGAGGTCCTTCTCCGAGCAGGAGACTGTGATCCTCCCATTGTCCTTGTAGAAGATGCTGATCATTGGCTGCGCTATATCGGCGCAAAAATAAAGAAAAAATTTGGTAATCCAACCGCTTTTACCTTACTTTGTGACAATTTGATTGTCAACACATGAAGATTATCATCGAAGGAGCCGGCGAAGTAGGCTCCCATCTGGCCAAGATGCTGAGCCGTGAAGGCGGCGAAGTAACCGTGATCGACGACGATCCCGGACGCATCGCCAAACTTAACCTGACGGCCGACGTAGTGGCCATCACCGGCGAGCCCTCGTCCATCAAAGTGCTGAAGGATGCGGGGGCGGCATCGGCCGATCTGTTCATAGCCGTGAATCCCCACAAGGCCCAGAGCGTGAACGTGATAAGCGCACTCCTGGCCAAGCGGCTGGGCACCAAGCGCGTGATAGCTAGGGTCGATGACGCCGAATACCTGACTCCGGAGAACAAGCTGATGTTCAAGGACATCGGCCTGGACACCATGTTCTGCCCGGAGAAGACCGCGGCCGATGAAATCATCGACCTGCTCCGCCACACCGCCGCCAACGATTCGCTGGACTTCGCACGCGGCAGGCTCCAGCTGTCGGTATTCAAAATCGACGACGAGTCTCCCCTGCTGGACATGAAAGTGGCCGAATTCACTGCCGCGATGACGGAGACGGACCCCATGGCCCAGTTCCGCATCATCGCCATATCCCGCCGCGGGGAAACCATCATCCCCAAGTTCGACACGCGCTTCAAGTACATGGACAACCTGTACATCATCGCGCGCCGTGAGGGAATGGTCTCGCTCACCAAGTTCCTGGGCAAGGAGAATCTGGAGATCAAGAGCGTAATGGTCCTGGGCGGCAGCCGCATTGGCGAAATGGTGGCCGCGCAGCTCGCCCGCACCCAGATGGAGGAAGTGAAGATTGTCGATTATGACATGGCCCGCTGCCGGGAACTCTCGGATGCCCTGCCGGACAGCGTATCCGTAGCCCACGGCGACGCCCGCAACTCCGACTTCCTCGTGGAGGAGAACATCAAGGAGTTCGACGCAGTTGTGGCCGTTACCGGTAACGACGAAGCCAACATCCTGTGCTGCGTGGTGGCCAAGAAGTTCGGCGTCGCCCGCGCCATCGCCCAGGTGGAGAATCTGGAATACGTGCGCCTGGCGGAGGAGATGGGCGTGGATGCCGTGATCAACAAGAAGATCATCACGGCAGGCCGCATCTATAAGTTCACGCTATCAGACAAAGTGCGTTTCGTGCGCTACATGAGCGGCACGGAGGCGGAAGTGCTGGAGTACACCGTTGCGCCGGATTCGCGCATCACCCGCGCTCCCCTCAAAGACACCGACTTCCCCGCCAACGCCATCATCGGCGGCGTCATCCGCGGCAGCGACAGTTTCATCGCCGTTGGCAACACCCACATCGAAGCATACGACCGCGTTGCCGTATTCGCCCTGCCGGACGCCGTGAAGGAAGTGGACAAGTTCTTCAAGTAGCAACGCGCCGCCCGTAGAATGTAAATCGCTGTGTATCAGCGATTTCCTGTTTTTAAATGCGGCAAATTGCCGCATTTACTTTTCGTATCTCGTTGATTATCAACCACTTCCATTTTACGCTATAGCGCGCAAGCCTGGGGCGGGTAGATGGCTGTGGCACAGGGGATTAAGGGGGTTCCCGAAGGTGCTACGGAATGGACCTTTAGGAGCAAAAAGGGGCCAAAATGCGCCCGAAGGTGCCGTTCAATGGACCTTCGGGAACATATGGGGGCACGCCGCCAGCGGCTACAGGACGCCGAAGCGGTACACGGTGGAACTTGTGTAGGTTTCGCCGGGGCGGAGGATAGAGGGGGTGAAGGAGGGGTTGTTCACGGAGTCCGGCCAGCGCTGGGCTTCGAGGGCGATGGAGCTGCGGAAGCCCAGGACATTGCCGTTGGCGCCCTTCTCAAAGCCCATGAAGAAATTGCCGGTGTAAACCTGCAGGCCGGGCTGGTCCGTGAGCACCTCAACAAACCTGCCGGAAACGGGATCGGAAACGCGCGCCACAAGCTCTACGCCATCGGTTTCTTTGTCGATGCACCAGTTGTGGTCGTAGCCGTGGGCGTTGTGCAGCTGCCCGTCATCGGCCTGGATGTCCCTGCCGATGAGTTTAATCTCGCGGAAATCGAACGGAGTGCCGTCCACCGGGGCAATTTCGCCCGTGGGGATGCTCAGAGCGTCGATGGGAATGTAGCTCGAAGCCTTGATCCACATCGCATACTCCTCAACCGTGCCCGTCCCCTCGCCGCGGAGGCAGAAGAACGGATGATGCGTGAGATTCACCGGCGTGGCCTTGTCGGTCGTCGCCTTGAAATCTACGTGGAAAGCCCCCTCGTCGTCCAGCGAATAGGTCATGGTAATGTCCAGATTGCCGGGGAAGCCCTCCTCGCCGTCGGGATGGATATAATGAAGGACGATGGCCGATTCGGACACATCCACCACATCCCATACCCGGTGGTCGATGCCCTTGAATCCCCCGTGGAGGGTGTTCACGGCGTTGTCGTTCATAGGGGTGTGGTATTCGACATCATCGACCTTGAAAGTTGCCTTGCCGATGCGGTTGCCAACGGGGCCGACGCTTGCGCCCAGATACCGCTCACCCGGAGGCGTCACGTAGTCCTGGATATTGTCGTGGCCGACGACGATGCTGGTGAGGTTGCCCTCCCTGTCGGGGGTGAACAGCGATACCACGCGTCCGCCGTAATTGGTCACCTGGAGGGTCGTGGGCCCGTTTTTGAGCGTGTACAGATGCACGGGCTTTCCGTCTACATCGGCCTCGAATTGTTTCGCTTTGAACAGCGCCGGGCCTTTGTTGTTGCAGGCCACCAGGGCCAGGAGAGATAGGGCTAGAAGGGTCTTTTTCATAGATTGAGTTTTTTGATAAGCGCTAAGTTAGTGTATTATTGAGAATTATGCAATTGTTAGCATAATTATTGCATGGTTAGATAGCGCTAAACCCCTGTATATGAATAGAATCGTAATTGCGTTCGCCTTTCTCCTTCTGGCCTGCGCCCCCTCCTTTGCCCAGAGCGACTACTATATCCGCAAGGCGGAAGAATACACGCGTGAAGCGGAATATTACCAGCGCAAAGCCAACGAGTACCGCCGCGACGCCCAGTACTACATGGACAAAGCCGCAGGCTACGACCGCGAGGCCGCATACTACCTCCGTCGTGGCGACACCTCCCGCGCCGAAACCAATCAGCGCTACGCCGCCGACGAGCGCGACCGCGCCAACCTCCGCCTCCGCTGGGCCCGCGAAGCCGACGACAAAGCCGCCATGTACCTCCGCTGGGCCTCCGA
>JAILDI010000095.1 GCA_024689525.1 Bacteroidales bacterium | reverse complement strand
GGCGCAGGAGAAGAAGGTCGATGGCGGATTTGCGACGGTGCTGCCCAAGGCGGTGCCGGAGCGGGACGTGCCGCTCACGCCTCCGGGCTCCAGGAGCGTACGGGACTTCTATCGCAGGTGCACGGCGTGCCAGCTGTGCATATCTGAGTGCCCTAACGGGGTGCTCAGGCCATCGGCAAATCTGGAGCACATCATGCAGCCGGAGATGGGCTTCGAGAAGGGCTTCTGCCGCCCGGAGTGCACGCGCTGTTCGCAGCTGTGCCCCGCCGGTGCAATCAAGCCCATCGGCAGGGAAGAGAAAACGGAGTATCACGTAGGTACGGCCCGCGTAAACCTGGACGCCTGCCTGTCGCTCAAGGGCGTCAATTGCGGAAACTGCGCAACGAAATGTCCCACCGGAGCAATCACGATGGTGGAAACCGACAGGGGACTCACGCCAGTGGTGGCGGAGCAGATTTGCATCGGCTGCGGGGCCTGCGAGTATCTGTGCCCCGTGAGGCCAATCAGCGCAATCACTGTTAACGGTAGGGAGGACCACATTCTATGAAACGCAGAGACTTCATCAAGATAAGCGGCGCGGCGGCCCTCACGGCGGCCTGCGCTCCCCGCATCAAGGAATCATCGGCCCCCAGGGAGGGCGAGGGGATGGAATACCGCATCAACCCCAAAAATGGCGACAAAACCTCGCTGCTTGGCTATGGCTGTATGCGCTGGCCAATGATTCCGGGGCCTGACGGCAAGGATATCATCGACCAGGAAGCTGTGAACGAAATGGTGGATTACGCCATGAAGAGCGGCATCAACTATTACGATACTTCACCGGCGTACCTGCAGGGGCAGTCGGAAAAGGCTGCGGCCATCGCCTTGAGCAAGTATCCTCGCGATAGTTATTATCTTGCTACCAAACTGTCCAATTTCGGGGACAGTTCCCCGGAGGCCTCGAAGAAGATGTTCGAGGAGTCGCTGCAGATTTTCAATACCGACTATATCGACTATTACCTCCTTCACTCTATCGGGGGAGGCGGGCGTCGTGCATATGAAGCCCGGTATGTGGAAAACGGAATGATCGACTGGCTCAAGCAGAAAAAGGCGGAAGGGGCAATCCGCAACCTTGGATTCTCTTTCCACGGCTCCCCGGAGACCTTCGACCATTTCATGGAACTGCACGACAGCGGGGAGACGGTGTGGGATTTCGTGATGATAGAGATGAACTATGTCGATTGGAACCATGCCGATGGCCGGCGCAACACCAACGCATCATATCTGTACGCGGAGCTGGACAAACGCGGTATTCCCATTATGGTGATGGAACCGCTGCTGGGCGGCCGCCTGGCCAATGTCCCGGCCAATATCGAGGCTCAGATGAAGGCGCGCGACCCGGAGCATAGCGTGGCGTCCTGGGCGTTCCGCTTCGTGGGCAGCCATCCGCGCATCCAGGTGCTGCTGTCGGGAATGTCGTCGATGGACCCGCTCCGTGAGAATGTGGAAACCTTCAGCCATTTCCGCTATATGACCGAAGAGGAGCTGGAGTTCATGGAGCGTATGGCGGTGGAAATGAAAGAATACCCGATGATCAACTGCACCAACTGCAAGTACTGTATGCCCTGCCCTTACGGAATCGACATCCCGGGCGTGTTCCAGCACTACAACCGCTGCATCACGGAGGGTACTTATGCGCAAACGGCAGTGCAGAAGGACTATCAGAAGCTCAAGAGGGCATACCTTACAAGCTACGACAAAACCATCGACAAGGTCCGTCAGGCCGACCATTGCATAGGCTGCGGCCAGTGCGTGGAGCACTGCCCCCAGAGCATAAAAATACCGGACGAACTTCTCAGAATCGCCCGGTACGTGGAATCTCTCAAGCAGGATACCCTATAGTTTAACCACCCTGCTGGTATAAGTCTTACCGCTGTATGTTACCGCGACGGTGTAATATCCGGGCGCGCATCTGGACATATCTATGCCCGTGGGGGTGAACACGTTCAAGAAGTAATTCTCATCGTGTACCAGGGTGCCGGATGTGGTGGCAATCTGTATCCTTGTGTTCCGCTTGTCCTCGGTGGGGATGCGGATGTTGACGTAGTTGGAAACCTGCCTGGGATATGTATCGACAGGAACCGCCGGGTTGTAAACCACCAGTTTGAACGAGATGGTAGCCGTGAGGCCCAGGAAGTCCCTGGCAGTAACGGTGACGGTGGCATCGCCGTAGCCCTTGGGCGTGAGTGTCAGTTTGCCGTCAGTAATCGATGTCAATATTACTGATTCGTTGGAACTGGAGGCGCTGAAACCGGGTTCTTCGCCGTCCTGATCAAGGAACAGGGGCTTGAGGTCGGTAACGGTGTAGCTCATCGTGGGGAACAGCATATCGTAAATGTCGCCGATTGCCTGCGGGGCGTGATTCTGCAGGATGGTGTAGTTGATGGTCCTGTTGGCCGATGCTCCGTCCTCATCGGTGGCGGTGATAGTGAATGAATGGCTTCCCGTGGCCGATGTGGGGCCGTCGATGGTTATTGTACCGTTGCTGGCAAGGCTCACTCCCGAAGGTGCGTTCTGGATTATGACGGGAACGTTATCGCCTTTGGAATTGGTTGCCGATGCGGAGAAGGACACGCTTTCGTGGGCGCGGATCTGGGAGGGAACAGTCCCGTTTACTTTGATGGTGACCACATTCACTTCCGGAGGAGTCGAGGATCCGCCGTGCTCGATGCCATAAGTTATGGCGCCCAGGGCGTCCAGTTTCCTTCCCAGCGGATAGGTGTTGGAAAAGTAGTTGGCGGTGGATCCCTCGATCAGGTACTCCTTGCACTTATCGGCCGTAAAGCCTTCACCGCCGAAGTATGAAATCAGCAGAGCTGCAACGCCTGATACGTGAGGACAGGCCATAGACGTTCCGGCCCAAGTTGTTCCGCCGTAATAGCCTGTGTTGCTGGTAACTCCGCCGTAACCGTCGGCCACTGTTTTGGGAAGTGTGCTCCAGATACTGTTGCTGCTGGTTGTTCCCTCTCCTCCCGGAGCGCCGATATCCACCCAGTTACCGTAGTTGGAATACGATGCCTTAGTGCCGGAGGGGCCATATGCTCCTACCGCAATAACGGGCTCATAACTGGAGATGATGTCGTAGTCTATGTCTTCATTGCCAGCGGCGAAAATAACCAGACCACCCTTCATGGGGGAGTCCGGAAGCTGATTGCCGGCGTTGTCGCACCCTGCGTATTTTATGAAATAGTCGATGGCTGCCTTGGTGGCCGCATCGATAGTCTGGCTCTTGAAATCTGCCAGTTCGGCGGATGTGATAGTGCCGTTGTAGTCGGCATCGGCAGGATGACCCCAGCTGTTCTGGGAAATCAGGGCACCGTGGTCGGCACCCCACTTTATGGCTTTGCAGGAGTTCTCGTCGTCGGCGCTCCGTTTGCCTGAGAAGATGGCCGACGATTGCAGGAGCACTCCCTGGATGCCGTTGGCATAGTCGCCCCCGGCAAGGCCGCAGAGGCCCACTCCGTTGTTGTTTACCGCGGAGATAGTGCCACCCACGTGGGTGCCGTGGCCGATATCTCCATCTCCGTTATCCGGGCGGATGGTCATATCATAGCTGTTGCGGGCGAAGTTGTAGCCGGTGTGGCCCTTGCTGTCCTTCCAGAGGTTGGCCTGGATGTCGGGATGGCTGGGGTCTACGGGCTCGTCCACAACGCACACGACCACTTTGTTGCTGCCCACGGTATAGTTCTCCCACACTTCCTTCACGTGAATGTCGGCATCGGTATAACGGGTGTTCACATAATGCCACTGGCGACTGAGATAGGGGTCGTTGAAGCCGCGCTTGACTATTCTCTTCACGGGCTCGGAGAGGAGGACGCCGGGTTCCATCGTAAGGTCGTCCATGGCCTTGGTTACTGGTACATCGGCCTTATATTTAATAAGGTAGAAGCGGTGGAGGCCTTCGCGGCGGGTGCGCTCCTCGAATTCTCCGGCATAAGGGAAGAGGCGTCCCATGCTCTCGATGCCCAGGCGGTCCATCAGCTCGCTCAGGCCGGGGGCCTTGGTTGCTATTGCATCGGCCCCGGATTCAATCATCGACACGATTTCGTCGGAAAAGAGGACTTTTACTTCGCCGGGAACGGTGGTTTCCATTTCGGCCTCGGGCTCATGCTTCTGAGGGGCGACGTTCTCATCGACACTCTTTGCACAGGAAAGGGCAAGGGCGCAGGCCAGTATGGCGCAGATATATTTTTTCATTGTCTAAAAGTCAAGTGTTATACCGCCCATGAGGCTGTTGCCGATGATAGGATTCATTGCGATGTAGCTTACGTCAAGCTTGACGACGCTGTATTTGAAGCCGCCGCCGATGGCCATGTGGCTGGGAAAAGCCGCATTGGCCGAGGCATAACGGGCGCCGGTGCGGAGGAATACCATATCGGCATAACTCACGCTTGCACCGCCGGAGACTCCGAAGTTGCCGCTGAAATAATAATCGGCATCGGCAGCAAAAGTGAACTTGAATGCGTCCAGCGCCAGGGTATAATCCCCGGCAATCTTGGCCGATGAGGGCAGGGGATAAGCCCCGCTCTGCTCCGACACCACCTTGGGGCCGATGGCCACCGCACCGCCGGCCACGTTGAAGTTCTCCCCGTGGTAATGGCCGATGACGTCAAACGCGAAGCCCTGAAGCTTGTAGTCCTTGACGAGCTCCTGGAATGCATAATGCCCGTTGAGGCCTAGGGCGATATTGTCGGTGATCCTGTATGACAGGCCGATGGAGAAGATATTGTCGTTCGCGCGGAAAGGGTCCGATTCGTCCAAAACGGGCTGGATGCCTTTTGTGAAGCCGGCACTGATGGCCAGTTTGTCGATGGGCTTAACCGCGAAAGCCGCCGTAATGTGCTGCTCGTCCAGGATTCCAGGCCCCCAGCTGCGGTAATTGACGGCAGCCGATACCTTATTGTTCATAAACGCCGCCGCGGCAGGATTGCCGAACGCCCCGTAAGCCCAGTTGTCGTTTGTGGTGGAGAACCCCGCCCCGGCCATTGCCGATGTCACCGGGCTGCGGTCCAGCCTGAGAAAAGTAAACGCCTCCAGATTCCCGCCCTGCTCCTGCGCCCTGGCCGCAACTGCCGGAATCACAAGCAGAACCGCAGCCACAAGCGCTATAGTTGAGTATTTATACTTCATTTCGTGTTATCAATTTGACCTACAAATGTGGCAAAAAATCGTCTCTTTTGCAAAATCCCGCCCATAATTTTGCAGTTTCAAATAATAGTTGTACCTTTGCAGTCCCTCTTTGGAGAGATGCTCGAGTGGCTGAAGAGGCACGCCTGGAAAGCGTGTGTACCCCAAAAGGGTATCGCGAGTTCGAATCTCGCTCTCTCCGCCGGGAAATCGCTGCAATTAACTGATATATGGTTAGTTGCAGCGATTTTTAATATCCGGTCTACCAAAAAATCTACCAAAAAGTGGGTAATAACCTGTATCTGCGCGTGTAGGTGTGCCTCCCTTCGTCGCTCGTTTTGCGACATATCTTGAAGTTCAGGCCTGTAAACGACATATGCTCGTATATCAGCTTGCCGATGGTACGTATGTGGTTTATGGTTATCAGACAGATGAACGCCGAGAATGTATGCCAGTCTCAAACGAGACACTAATAATTTCAAAGAAAGGGGAATTATTACCGTTTTAATGATTCTATTATAATAATTACTCCATTCGCCATGTTACCCAATTACGCCAGAATCCCAACGGCATATCAGCGTATTGGTTTGAAAATACAACTAGAGCCCTCGGCTAACGCCTTGGGCTCTTTCTCTATATCAACTCACTCAATTGCTCCTTTATTCCATCCCTCAAACTTTCCGCTTCAGATAACTCGGTCTCAATTTCACGAAGAGCCTCAGTGAACATCTCTCTTGCCTCATCATTCACAATAGTGAGATCTCGTTTGGGTTGCTGCTCCTACGAAATACCCGGGCGTTCACTCTCACTTCGTGTCAGACGTGACATTATACGAAAATGCCGATGAGTGGAAAGGGCTGCCGTCGAATAGACACATTGAAAATCAGACCCGTTCTGATTCGGTTATTTATCGCGGCTCAAGAACTTGCCGTTTTTGTCGAATCTCAGATCCAGATCGTTTGCGAGTTCAATCTCAAATCCATAGTACTCTTTGTCGATTTTGACAATAATTTGTCCGGGGAAACTGCTCTCGACATATTTTGCAATGGCCTCTGGAACAAGAGCGGCCGGCAAGGCCTTAGTATTGCAATCCACGCTGTCCCATTCTCCCTTGGAATTGAAGTCGATCTCAGTGCCGTCCTGAAGCCTTGCTTCATAGGTGGTTTTCATCAATTCACGGTCTTTCTTTACGTACGATATCGAAGAATCCGGGAAGTATTCGCGGATGAAGTTTTGGGCAACTGTAGGAAGGGCATCGCTATTGACTATTTTTTCCTGGCAGGATACCAGTGTTTCGGATGCGAAAATGGTGGCAAATGCCACAAAAAGGTTTAATATAGTTTTCATCTTGTTGTAATTTGCTTGTTGTAGTGATTTGATTGATTCCGGGGAAGATATCAAATCCACTAAAGCCGTAATCTGCGGCATACAAGCCACTGCCTTTCAAGACAAAGATGATTGAAAAGAGCCGATGTGAAACAGTCGTATTCACGTAAGCGGCCATAAGAAACCGATTGCGGTATTTCTCTTATTTGTTTCTGGCTGTGTGTTTCCGTGCGGATTACGGCCTCTTCTTCCACGTCGTCTACATACTCGCAACAGACATCCTGCCATGGCTGCGATAATAGACTGTCGCAAGGAGTTCCTTCCGACAGGAAAGACAGAATAAGAGCAAGAAACAGCGAAAACAGCCTCATATGCAAAGATAAAGATTTTTACCCGTAATTTGCAATAGTCTGTTTATTTTCGTTCTTTTTGCAAAGCCCGCCGCAGGCGGGCGAGATGTCGGAGGGCCGTCAGGCCCGACGAAATCTCGGAGAGAGAGTACCTCACCTCTTCTCCTTCATCGGGGTGTAGTCCTTGAGGTGATAGCGGCGGCGGTTGGCGCGGGCTTCACGCCTTTCGCGGCGGATCCAGTTGCGGGCTTCGCGGCGGTTTTCCCACGAGGTGCGGCGGTCGGCCTTCCAGGATTCGACGCTGTAAGCGCCCCAGCCACGGGCGGCAAGGCCACGGGCCGATGCGTCATCGGAGGCCCTTGTGGCGGCAATGGAACTTCCGGAGATGATTTCGAGCTGCTCACGCGCGTTTTGCGCTTTTGCAGGAATAATGGCAAGAGCAGCCAATGCCAACAGAATTATAACTAAACGTTTCATTACAGAATCATGCCTATACCCACACGGATGCCGTCCAGCCCCGTGCCGTTTTTATTGAATGGAACCATATCGTGGTAATACCCGACGTGGATGTGAAAGTAGCTGGGATAGATGCTCAATCCCGCCATTAAGCCGTATTGCCAGGTGTTGAAGCGATTCGGATCTTCCGGCGCGACAAGCAGATTCAGCGCCCCATACACTCCAACAAACGGGCCTACGCTAAACAACGGCGCCGGATCCCACTGTACGGTAAGATCCAGAGGAACTTCAAAACGGTAATTCGCCGGGGTATTCGCTCCTTCCCGCTTGACTGAGAAAAGAGTGTTGACACCAGTGTGAATGTACACGGGCCAGGGATAGAACAGATCCGGACAATAGGAAAAAGATGCGCCCACGCTGTGGTATGGCACCTGCCCGTCGTCAAGTTGTACGCTGCGGGCATCGTAAACGGCCTCCAGATACTTGCCATACTGCGCCCTGGCGGGAAGCCCGAGGAACAGGCCTGCCAAAATCAGCAGTACAACCGTGCCGTGAATCACACGGATATTGTTCATACTCATACAGTTTTGACAAAGATAACAACCCGCCCCGACAATTCCAAATACCACTGAATCCCCGGAATCGTTTTCCAGGACCCACCCCATGAGGGCACCTAGATCGCGGCCTGCCCGCCGGAATCTCACCCTCACTGTCGTCTCACCCCTCAAACCCAGAGGGTCAAACGTCAAAATCGGCCCTTTTTGCTGTTTGACATCCCCCAAAAAGGGAGTCAAACGACACTCGGAAACCAAACTATTTGCTAGCTTTGCAAAAAAACACATTACTTATGGCAAAAGACAGATTCGACATCACTGAAAGAGAGGGACTGAACATCCTCACCGATGCAGTTATTATCGTTGACAAAGAGACGGGCGTAAACTACTTGTACGTGTGCCGCGGATACGGCGGAGGGCTCACACCCCTTCTGGATTCAGAGGGTAAGCCCATCGTCACAAAGGACTTTTACAGGAAATAAACAATCCAACCAGATATCCGCACAGACCTGCGTAAAACAGTGATTTACTGGATATCCGGCCGGAGACCAATGTAACCGGTTGCAATATGCAACCAGTTCCTTATTGTTCACTATTGCCGGTAAGCATTTTAGGCCCCAAAATGCTTATCGGCACATCTTTTTGCGGAGTTCGTAAGCATTTTAGGCCCCAAAATGACGACGGGCGCGACGTGGCCACCACCCAAACGCCCTCCAAGTTGCATTTGCGGAAAAAACAAGCTAAATTTGTCTGTTTAAACTTAAACCTGAACCTATGCAAAAGCGCGAAATCATCATCGACCTTCTCGGGAGCGATATGGGCCCGGAAGAGATGCTGGAAGGTGCCAGGATGGTCCTGGAGGCATTCCCTGGTGTCGATGTCGCCCTTGCCGGACCGCGGTCTCTCGTGGAGGCCGCCAACCTGCCGGAGGGCCGATACAGGATTCTTGAGGCCGATAAGACCGTAACCAATCTTGACAATCCCATCGAAGCCTTTTACCGCAAGGAACCCGTTTCGGTTTTCAAGGCTTTGGAAGAAGCAAGCAAATGTGACGATGCATTGGGGGTAATCAGCGCCGGCAATACCGGTGCGCTGTTTGCCGGAGCCATCCGTTTCCTTCTGGCCGATAAGGCCGTGCGGCCTTGCATCGCCGCCATCCTGCCCACCACCCAGGGCGGATTCACCTGCCTTGTGGACACTGGCGCTTCCATCGACTGCGGCCCCGCACAGCTGGTGGAATTCGCCCATCACGGCAGCGATTTCATGCGCAGGCTGTACAAGCTTGAATCTCCCCGTGTGGGTCTCCTGTCCAACGGAGCGGAACCCACAAAGGGAAACAAACTGGTAAAGGAAGCGCACGCACTGCTGGCTAAGGATGAGAGCATCAACTTTGTGGGCAACATCGAAGGCAACAAAACCCTGTCCGGGCTATGCGACGTGCTGGTGTGCGAAGGCTTTGCCGGCAACCAGGTGCTCAAGAATTCCGAAGGTATGGCCGTGAACCTCATCACCGAGATCGTCAAGTACGGCAAGATGCACAACGAGCCGGCCGTGAAGAACATAGTCGGATATCTGATGTCCCGCTTCGATTTCGCATCTCTGGGCGCAGGTATTATGCTCGGCACCAGGAAGCCGGTTCTGAAGAACCGCGGTTCCTGCCGTCGCGAGGCGGTGAAGAACGCAGCCCAGATACTGGTGAACCTCTCGGACAACAAAACACTCTACGAATCTATTAATTAAAGATATGTACGACAGATTATTACAGCTGATCAAGAAGTATTTGCCGGAAGACCAGATAGCAAAGGCCAAGCCCGAATCACGCTTACTGGCCGATTTGGGTATGGATTCCATCGGCATGCTGATGCTTTCAATGGCAATGGAAGATGAGTTCGGCGTTTCTTTCGATGAACCAGTCCATTTCGTCACTGTCCAGGACGTGCTGGATTTCCTGGATAAAAATGCGACGAAGCGATGAAAAAGGAGAAAGACCTTATATACGAACTGGCAAGGCGCAAATACCACAGACCCAACTGGATTTTTTACTTCATTTACTGGTTTGCCTGCCGCTTCATTATCACAAGACCCTTTCATCCCGAGTTCAAGGTCATAGACAAAATCAAGGGGCCGGCCTTTCTGGTGTGGAATCATCAGTCGCGCCGGGACCATGCCATGATGACTGCATGCGCCGGGATGAATCGCATTAACTTCCTGGCGGAACATGCATCCTTCTTCAGGAGCCATCTGGCCACGGTGTTCAAGCTGAACAACATCATCCCCAAAAAGGTCTTGTCCAACGATATCCCCAGCCTTAGGGCCGTGCGTGACATCATCAAGCAGAATGGCATCGTAGCATTCGCACCGGAAGGATTCGCATCAGTGTTCGGCGACAACCAGCCGGTTGTCCCCGGAACGGGCCGCTTCCTGCAGGTCTTTGGCATCCCGGTGTACTCGATGGCGCTCCGTGGCGGATATCTCTCCACCAGTAAAGTGAGTGATGAAGACAGGAAAGGCAAGTTCACCTGCGAACTTCGCCTGTTGTTCTCGCCGGAGGATCTTAAGAGGATGACACCCCAGGAAATCGAAGACGCCCTGAACAACGAGTTCCATCACGACGACTTCAAGTGGAACAAGGAGCATCACTACCGCTACATATCCAAGGAGGGCCTGTGCACCAACCTCACCGACCTCTGCTACAAATGCCCCCGCTGCGGCACCGAGTTCGAGATGTTCTCCGAAAAGGATTATATCGAGTGCAAGCACTGCGGCAACAAGCTCACGCTGGACGAGTACTTCGAGTTCCACAAGGCCACGGAAGACTGTGTGGCCCCGGAATCTCCTACGGAATGGACGCATATGGAGCGTCAGGCCATCATCGACGAGATCAGGAAAGACCCGAATTATTCCTTCTCAGTCAATGTGAAGTTGGGAGACATCCCCAAAGACCATCTGCTCAAAGATCTCCGCTCCTCCGAAATCTGCGGAGATGGTGTCTATACCGTGGACCACAAGGGCGTCCATTATCGTGGCACCCGTCACGGAGAGCCGTGGGCTTTCGACCTGGACTACAACCAGATCTTCACCTATCCCTCCACTTTCAAGGTGGACATTTTCTCCACATATGTCGATGAGGAATACTACGACTTCTACCCGGAGTATCCGTGCGCGGCCAAGGTGACGATCCTCACCGAGGAGATGCACCGCTACCATGTGAACAAGTGGAAGAACTTCCCCTGGTTCGACTATATGTACGAGGGGAAGGAGTGTGGAATCGATCTGAAGGCCTGATTATTTCTCTACTTTGGCCCTGGCCCTGACGTTGACATTCTGGCCGTTCTCCAGTTTGCCTTTAACCACCAGGGTGAGCCAGCCGTCTTTGACGGCGGACTTCGCCGTGCCGGATTCGAAGCCGTAGAAGTCCCAGGCGAAATACTGGGTGGCGGGAAGCGTGGTGGAGCCCAGCCTGGCCGTAATGACAATGTCTTCTACCTTGAAATCATAATACAAAGGCTTTTCCGGCCCGGTGAACGTAATACCGGCGTTAAAGCGTCCGTCATCGCCGACACTGGCGGAAAAGTCAATATCCATCACGGTTTTGCCTAGGGTGAAGGTATTGTCGATTACCTTGTCCTTTTTGCAGGAAACGGAGAGCATAGCGCAGGCGGCCAGAGCGATGAGCAACAGTTTTTTCATATCAGTAGTGGTTATATCGACACAAATATAGCCATTCCGGGACTTTTTATCAAGCCTCGGGATTTTTTCTTATATTTGCAATGATAACCGCAATCTCTCTATGAAAGAAAAATCTGTAACCGGGACGCTGGCTAAAGCGCTTCCTGTCATGTTGTTCCTGGCGGGCTTCGCGCTTTTTGCGTGGAACGAGTACCGCACGGCCAGGCTTGGGGCACTCATCAGAAAGGCGGGGAAGGAATGCGTGGAGCTGGACTTATCGGCAGGTATCGACCCGTCGATGGAGGGGAAACTGGTGCACGCCACCGGCGTTACCAGCGGTGCAGCGCCGCTAATCGACCCGGATCTTGGGGTTGAGGCCGATGCAATGGTGCTGAAAAGGACTGTGAGCTACTTCCAGCTGGCCGAGTATCACGACAGCCAGACCGACCAGACGACATATTACGAGGACTGGTGCTCCAGCCCCCTGAGTTCGAAGGACTATATCGCCAAATACCGTGACGCAAATTTCGCGTATGTGCGCCTGAGCAGCCGCAAGGATACATGCAAAACCGTAATGCTGGGCGCGTATGCGCTTCAGGAAGACCTGGTGGGATGGCTCAGGGACTATACTGCCGATGTCGAAGTGAGCATTCCCGCTGAGGCTATGGCCAGGCTTGTGAGTCAGGCCGATGCCGCCGCTCCGGACAACCGTCGCGTTAAGGTGCAGGTCCTGGGCAATAAGGTATATATCGGCCCGAATCCTTCAGAACCTCGCGTTGGCGACGTTTCGGTCGAATACGAAGCGATACCCCACGGGAGAATATCGGTCCTTGCCAAAATCCGGGACGGCAAGTTCGTTAAATACGGAGCCCAAAAGGAGTATTTTATCTACCAGATCGTCCCCGGCCGGGTCGATGCCTCCGCCATGCTGGCGGAAGAGAAGTCCAGCAACCGCACCCTTGGCTGGGTCCTCCGCGGTATAGCTCTTGTTCTCCTTGTCATCAGCGCCCCCGGCTCCTGGAGCGTGATTAAAAAGAAAAAATGATATGAAACAGCTGCTTATTGCCCTCGCGGCCATACTCCTTTCCGCCAACATCGCCCACGCCCAGGAGGCCTCTTTGGAAGGCACCTGGTGTCTATGCGAAATCCTGTCTTTTGACAGCAACGGAGAATCCACCGGCGGCATGACCGTAGGCAAAGACTACATAGAGTTCCGTGCCGACGGCACCTGCGTGATGCTGGCCAGCAAAGCGGAGAAAGAATACTCATACAACCCTTTAGACGGTTCACTCGTCATCGGCATAAGAAAAGCCAAAGTGGTTCTTCTTACCGCCGACGAACTTGTCTGGGAAGAAAAGAGCGGCGGCAACACGATGAGGTACAGCCTTAGGCGGAAAGCCGAATAGAGGGCCGATGACTACGTCTGTCAAAACCTTCCGCAACTCTTGCCATCGTGCAAAACCAGCGGATCATATGACGTTGTATAACAAAATTTGGAAATGTTATACGAATTAGCTATCTTCGTCAAAAATACAGGTATGAGGACATCATCGGCAAGAATACAAACGGCTTTCAGGCTGGATTTGGCGCTAGTGGAAAGGCTCCGTCGGCAGGCAAAGCGGGAACATAAAACCCTAAACGGCTACGTGGAATCAATCCTTTTAAATGCGGTGCAGCCGGAACTTCCCAAAATAGGGGAGAACTATCAAATATCAGAGGAAACCCTGCGGTTGAGCGGGTTTATCCCGGCTTTTACTCGAGAGCAACTGGAAAACGACGAACGCCTGGCATATATTCTTGGGAAATGAGAACTAAAGTATTCCTTGATACAAACGTGCTGCTGGATTGCGTGGTCAATGACAGGCCGCAAGCGAAGGCTTCATTGACGATTATCGACTTGGTTCGAAGTCATCGTCTAGAAGCCGTTGTCACTACTCAAAGCATTATCGATATGGCTTATGTGGAACGCAACACAGCCAATCGGACGCTGTTCGTCGATTTTGTTTCCTGGATACTGAACTGCATTAACGTTGAGCAAATCGATACGTTCGATATAGAGGATGCATTGGCTTCCGGTGGCGAAGATATAGAAGACGAAGCCCAGGTTGCGCACGCCGTGACATCGGCCTGTCACTATTTCATCACTTCGGATAAACAACTATTGCAGAAAGAGATCCCGGGGATTGATTTCCTTTCCCCCGAGTCGTTCGTGAATCTTTTGCGATAACTCGGCGTCAAAAACGGGCCCTAAATGACGCCGGGAGTCCCAGAAGGCGGGTGGGCTTGCGATAGAAAGCAAATAGTGCTATATTTGCGATATGATTTCATCTGCAACCATAATCATTCTGGTGCTGGATTTCCTGCTGGGTCTGGCACTGCCTATATTGCTGGCCCTTTGGCTGGTAAAGAAGTATAACTGCAAGATTGAGACTATTCTCATCGGTGCAGGAACGTTCTTCCTCTTTGCGCTTGTGCTGGAGAGCCTGGTGCATCTGGTGGTGCTCAAAAGCTTCCCCGCCATTCAGCAGAATGTGCTCTACTATGCCCTGTACGGCGGCCTTATGGCCGGCCTTTTCGAGGAGACGGGCCGGTTCGTGTCGATGAAGTTCCTCCTGAAGAAGGACAACAACCACACGGCTCTGGCCTATGGTGTGGGCCACGGGGGAATGGAGGTGATTATGATCTTTGCGATGAGTATGTTCTCGATGGCGCTTATAGCCATTATGTCGAATATGGGCAAGCTGGACCTGCTTCTCGCAAAGTCGCCGGACGATCCGGCGGCCGTCGCCCAGCTGGAGGCTATGGTGGAGTCGATGCAATCGACCAAGCCTGCAACATATTTTATCGGCCTGTGGGAGCGCTGCTCGGCAGTGATTCTCCACATCGCGCTCTCCGTGCTGGTGTTCACGGCGGTGCGCAAAGGTGGCCGGTTTATCTGGCTTTATCCCGTGGCTATCCTTCTGCACGCGCTGGTCGATGGCGTTGCGGTTATGATGAACGGCCAGGTGAACACTGTGCTGCTTGAGGTCGTGATTATGTGTATGGCCATCGCCATTGCAGGATTGGCATACATCATCGACAAGAAATACAAACCCTCGGAAGTATGAAGGAAGAGCTCTCCGAAGTGCTGGAAGTAGCGGCCGAGGCCGGACACCTGCTCCTGGAAAACGGGGCGGAGATTTCGCGCGTTGAGGATATAATGGCGCGCATCGCCACGCATTTCGGCGTAGATTCCGGGAATTTCTTCGTGCTGTCCAACGGCATTTTCACCACCGGTCAGGCGGAGAAGGTTTCCAAGGCCGGCGGGCAGGCATCGACCTATGCCAACGTGGAGTTTATTCCCATCAGGGGAGTGCAGCTGGCGAAGGTGGTTGAGGTGAACCGGCTGAGTTACGACATTGCGGCCGATAGGTGCACACTGGCGCAGGCACGGGAAAGGCTCAAGGCCATCAAGGAGGGTAAGGGCGCTCCGGCCTGGGAAAGCATCCTGGGGTCGGCGCTCGGCTCCGGCGGCTTCTGCGCGGTGTTCGGCGGCGGATTCATGGACTGCGCCGCTGCCTTTGTGGCCGGCCTTCTGCTATATGTCTTCCTGGTATTTGTGAGCGGCCGATATCTGTCCAAAATCGTGGGTGGCATATGCAATGCGCTTCTGGTGACGCTCATCTGTATCGCCGAATGGCATCTTGGCTTCGGCTCCAGCCTGGGCAATATAATCATCGGCGCTATAATGCCCCTCATTCCCGGCGTGCCCTTCGTGAACGGCGTGCGGGATCTGGCCAATTCAGACTATATCGCGGGCCTGACGAGGCTCACCGACGCAATGCTCTCGTTCTTCTGCATATCCCTGGGCGTAATCCTGGCCTTTATGGTCGATGGCGCCATTCTGGGCGGTATGATTGAACTCGAAGGCATGAGCGTGAATCCTGAGACATCGGCCCTGGGATGGCAGGCGCTGGCGGCCTTCATCGGCACAGCCGCCTTTGCCGATTTGTTCGGAATGAAGCGTGAACACTATGCCGTGGCCGGCGTTATTGGCGCAATTGGCTGGACGGTGTATCTGCTGCTGGCGCGCTACGCCGGGGCAACCCCCGCCGTGGGCACGCTGGTATCGGCCGTGCTGGTATGCGTGCAGTCCCGTTTCGCCGCGGTTCCTATGCGCAGCCCCGCGCAGGTGTTCCTCCTCTGCGGCATCTTCCCGCTCGTCCCCGGCGCCGGCATCTTCTGGTTCACATACTTCCTCACCGCCGGGCAGTTCTCCCTGTCCCTGCACAGCGGCTTCGTGGCAGTAAAAGTAGCCGTTGCGCTAGTCCTCGGCATCATACTGGCCATGGAACTGCCGCAACGGCTGTTCAGCTTGAAACGTAGCTAAAGCTACTTCTTGAAGAAGCCGCCAAGGATGCTCTTTGCGGTTTCCAGAAGGCCGCCGCCGTTGGCGCTGCCCTTGAGGGTGATGATGAGGTCGTTGAAATCTACGTCGCCGTCACCGTCCTGATCTTTGAGGATGCCGCCCAGTTTGCCCATAACGCCGGGGATCATGGCGCCGAGCTTGGTCTCAAGGCCGCCTAGATCCAGGTTCTTGAGCGTGTTGTTCTTGAACAGATTGCCTGCAAGGTCCGTGACAGGGCTCTTTGCCGCGTCTATTTTGCCGGTGAGGAGTTCCTTCAGCTGGTCTACGCCGCCGGGCTGTGTTACAGTCTGGGTGAGTGAGCCGAAAATGGAGTCTGACATGCCGCCAAGGACTTTCTCCTTGAGGTTCGTGGGGATGTTAACGCCGCCTGCGGCCGATGCTACCTGTTTTGTGATGAAATCGCTGATTCCTGCCATAGTGTTATAAGAGGTTTATAGGTTTGTACAAATATA
>JAILDI010000089.1 GCA_024689525.1 Bacteroidales bacterium | reverse complement strand
GGGACCGGCAGTTCCGGCGGGACGGACAGGGGTGCGCGTATCGACGTCCAGCCGGGAAGGGTGTTCGCGGTACGCGACTATGAAGGTATGCATGGCACCTGTGCTCTCAAGGCAACTCATCGAGGTGCAGATGTCGAAGGGCTCGCGGGCCTTGACGGCCACGTAGTCTTTGCTGCCGTCAACAATCTTGGCAACGATAGCTTTGTTGCCGAGGTTGACGTACTTGAGCTCGGAGCCGAAGCGGATGTGTACCACCTGAGTGGTGGAGATAAAAAGCGTGTCCGGGGCCTGTGCAAAGGCGATTCCGGAGCATAGCCACCCAAGTGCGAAGATGGCAGTCAAAAGTTTTGTTTTCATCGTCTTTCAGCTTTTACAAGGTAAAACTCATAGCCGCTCACGACCGAGACGGAGACCTCTCCGGAGGCGCTCTTGGCTATGGTGGCGCCGGTGCGGATGACCGTGGAAGCGATGTCTCCTACCAGCCCGCCAAAGGTGGTTCCGGCGGTGGAGATGGCGTCGTTGGTTGCGGTGCGGCTGTTTTTGGAGGCCGATGTCTCCGGGCAGTAGATGCCCTGCATGCCGTCGGTGTCGTAGGCATCCAGCGCCAGCGGAATGATGCGGCCGTTCATCTCCAGGGAACGGACCTGAAGCTCCAGCCGGTCGCCGATTTTGCAGATGGCGGCAAGGTGGGTGTTGGCCGGGATGCGCACGCCGTCCTGGTTGTAATCTTCCAAGAGGCGCAGCGTCACACGCTGGCCGGAGGTAATCTTCTGGTCCCGGACGAACATGCATTTGAAAGGCCGTTTGGCGCCCTCATATTGCACGGCTGCGTCCTCGAAGTCATCGTCCAGTGAGGAGATAATGCCGTCCGATGAACCCACGGCCGACAGGTCGATGGACTGTGGCTCTGGAGCAGGTGTCTCAGCAGTGGCCTCTTCCGAGCTTCCCACCAACACATCCCTCACCATCTCCGCCCGGCGGCGGTCATAGTCCAGGCGTTCCTGCTCGGTCATCGGCCGGGAAGCGGAGCCTCCGCCTCCGGAAGAACGGCGGGAGGTAGCCGGAGCAGCAGAAGACGGTGGCGGAGTACCGAAAGTCCGGGCTACAGCCGCTTCGTCGCTTTGCTCCTGCGTCATGGTCGGTGCGGTTCCTGCCTGGGCCGCGGGCCTACCTTCAGAAGAGACCAGCGAGATTTCTTCTTCATCGCTCAGCATTCCCAGCTCTGCGAAATAATCCTCCGTGGAAACGCGTCCTCGGAACGCCTCAGATTTGGAGTCCGACATCTTCTGGACCTCGCCGTCCGGGATGGTGGCAGTCACGCTTTCCTCGGCCGGAGCCTTGCTGCCGCCTCCGAACTGGGAGATAAAAACAAATATCAGAAAGCCTATCACCAGCACGCAGATGGCGCCAAAGAGCAAGGCCTGTTTCTTTTTGTCAAGTTGCATAACGTCAATGGATTAAAGAGATTGCACGATAGATATACCAGATGGCCCCCACGACGGAAAGGGTTATGCACACGTAGGCGCCGATGCGCACGATGCGCGAGTCATTCCTCAGCTCTTTCATCGCTTACGGGTCTCTACAAGGTTATTCTCGACGACTTTGAACTTCTCGATGATGAGCCCGTGGGGGTTCACGTCCGAGCGCCCAGCGTTAATCAGCTGGCAGGTACTCACAAACGAATACTGGCTGACGGTGCTCTCGCGCACCACATACTGCCTCGCGTAAGTGCGCACCTGATAAGGGTATGCCGTCGAGACGAACTTCACCGAGTCCACAATCATCTGCTGGGAGATATTGGCCGATACCAGACGGGCATAATATCCCTTCTCGGCCAAGTCCTGCGAATACTCGTAGGCACTCCTGTCGGCCAGATTGAAGGCCCGGTCCAGATTCTCCTGGATGGTCTGCTTCTGAGGAGAGAGGGTGAACATCAGTTCGTGGAAACGCGTCACGTGGTCGCGGATTTCCACGTCCTTGCTCAAAATGGCGTCCGTCTGCAGCGCCAATAGCAAGCTCTTTCCCTGGTCCAGCACATAGATTTTCTCGCGCTGCTTTTCGGCGAAAGTCAGGGCATACACGCCCACCACGAGGGCGAAGAGTAGGGAGCCCGCAACCGCCACGACTGTCAGGCGGTTCTGGCTTTTGAAGGACTTCTCGATGTCCTTCGTCATGGATAGAATCTTATTCATAGTCAATGCGTTTTATTTGAATTTTCCAAGAAACATCGCGCCCTTCTGCGCGGTGGTGGCAATGCCGCGGTTTACGTCGGAGGCACCGCTTCCGGAGATAATCCAGGAGGCCATCTGCGGCACGGCAAGCAGGCAAATCAGCGTCACCAGGTCCATCACGATAAGGTGCAGCGGGAATCCCAGCTGCGAGAGGTTCGG
>JAILDI010000082.1 GCA_024689525.1 Bacteroidales bacterium | reverse complement strand
GATGTCGCCATCTTTCAGGATTGACCTTTCATTCCCCCGGATGATGCCCCCGACGACGCATGTGTCGCTGCGGACAATGATGGTCTTGCCAACCGGATCCATGTCCGGAGAGATCCTCCTTGCGTACTTCTCGCCCAAAAGCACCTGGTTCCTATCCTGCAAGACACTTACATCCCCGGAAACGAAGGTCTGGGGCAGGAACTCGAAGATTTCCGGATCGATCTCGTAGACATCGGGGTTCCCTTGCACCTTTCCGCCATTGAACCAGGCCGCAGTTCCGTACATATTGATCCTTCCCGCCGCCTCGACATCCGGGACACGGTCCACCACCGCAGCCAACTCGCCTGGCCAGGCGGAAATCCAATCCTGCCCGCTGGTCAGCGCATAAAGGCGTCTGTAGTCCTTCGCTTCCCGCGTAACTGCGAATTGTTGCCACGTGTAACAGGCGATGATGATCACGAACGCCAGGCTCACGACGAGCCCCACCGCCTCGATGGCGGTGTACAGCTTGTTGCGTGAGAGGAATTTCAGGTAACTTTTCATACTATTCTTTCTTCAACTCTTCCGCCGGATTCGTCCTCGCGGCCTTCAAGGTCTGCCAAAGGACTGTTCCAAAGGCGATGGCCAGCGAAATCACCACGGCCAGTATAAACACCCATCCGTATCCTTCGATCCGGTAGGCGAATCGCTCCAGATACACCCTTGCCGCCCAAATAGCCATCGGGATTCCGATTACGCAAGCAACGCCCGTCAAAACCATATAGCTGCGGACAATTCTCCTCGTCTCACTGCTGACATCGCTGCCGAAGACCTTCCGCACGGCAATCTGCTTGGTGCTCTCATCTGCAAAGTAGGTGCTCATGGCCAGGAGGCCAAGTAGGGAAATGAGCACCGCGAGGACCGCAAACAGTTCCACAAGGCGCAGGGTCCTCTGAATAGGAGCCAGCATCTTCTTGTTGATGTCACGCACAAAACCATACCGCCAAGCCGGTTCTTCCACGCCGGAGGTCTCCAGCCGATACTCCCTGTAAGCCTGCCGGATGGCTTTGTCGTAAGAGTCGTCCTCTCCCGTGGTGCCGATAAGCATGCAGTTGGCATACCTGAGTTCTTCGGCCCGGGTCACGATGACGCCGCCATTGGGGTTCTGACTGCTCTCAGAAGCCGGCCTGGTTGGATAATCCGTCACCACGCCGCCAATGAACTCCGGCTGGGCACCGTTCATGTTGATTCTCCGTGGAAATACGGTAGATGTATCCGACACTCCAGCGGCATTGAAGGCGCTGCGGCTCATCCAAAGCGAATGCGTCAGCGGATGGCCGAAATCCTCCTCCACCTCAAGCCCTAGCAATTTGAAATAGGTGGAATCACAGACGATGACAGGCATATCTACGTGATGCTCCTCGTCCACCTTGATGCCCATCGTCATATTGATGAGCCCTGGGATACCGCGCCCCACACCCGCCTTTGTCACAAAGGGCAGTTGCTCCACCTTATCCTTGAAGAGTTTCATCATGTCGTAGTTCTGGGCGGAGTACTCAATATAATAGCGATTCTCCGTGGCGGCGTGCATCGGCCGGGTGAGCATATGGCGCATCTGAACCTCCATCACCAGCGCCAGGGCTATCAGGAACACCGACAGGACATTCTGCACCACAATGAACACCTTGCTCAGGACCATCTTGTTGCGGCGCCGGAGGGTTCCTTTAATAACGTCGATGGGCTGGTAACGGGAAGCAGCAACAGCCGGGAGCAGTCCGTTGACCACGCCCAGAACCAGAATGCCGGCGATGTATGCGAGGATATACCCCGGCGTCATCTTAAAGGAAAGCCTTACACTGGTATCGCCCATTCCCAGCATCAACTCGTCAGGGTCGCCGGTGGAAACCAGGCTGTTCATCATGGGCGAGAGCAAATCGGCCAGCAGCAGCGCCGCGGCAAAGCAGACAGCGGTGAAGACCACGGATTCGCCGATGTATTTCCACAGGATGCCGGTCTTATCGGCCCCCAGCAGCCTCCGCGTGGCCATTTCCTTGGACCGCTTGCCCATAAGGGCCAGGCTCAGGTTCACATAGTTGAAGATGGCAGAGAGCAAGAGAAGAAGCACGACGACCGTCAGGAGCCTGAGCATCTGGGCGTTGCCCTGTCGGGTGAGCCCATTGCTGTTTCCTGTGGCAAAGAAGGCCTCGTCCATGCGGTACGCTTTCCACGCGTTCACCTTGTCCGCGCTCCAGACAGGGTCATAGTTCTTGTGTAGCAGTGCTTTCACTTTTGCCCTCACATCGTCAGGGTCCGCATCTTCGCGGACGCGGAACCAGGTGGTGTAGTTGCCGATGCTGCCAAAGTTCCGCTCCTGCTCGGCAGCCCAGGTTCCCGAAATGTGCGTAATGATGTCGTAGGGCATGAAGAAGGTGCCGTCAAAGTCGGCAAAAACGCCTTTGATGGTACGGTCGGAGTCGTCCACTTTGATGACCTTCCCAATGAGGTTATCACCCTCCACGGAAAGTTTTCTCGCCAGAGATTCACTGATAATGATGTCCTCCTTCCCTACAAAATCTTCTGCACTTCCTTCTACCAGACGGTACTGCGGGAAGACTTTGAAGAAGTCGGCATCGGCCTCCATGCCGGCGCACTGGAGGAGCCGGTCACCTTCGCGGATAAGCGGCTGCCACAGCATGGCGGAACGGGTTGCCGCCTGAACCTCCGGGATATTCATCTCCAGCTCCTCCTTGTCCCAATAGGTCAGGCCCAGGAACTCGTCGGTTCCCAGCACGAAGGTGCGCTTCCACTGAGGCGACTCATGCGCCACTTCATACTGCTGCACCACGTAGCTGCCAATCAGGATCACAAACGCCAGGCTTACGGCCAGCCCCACCGCCTCGATGGCGGTGTAGAGCTTGTTGCGGGAGAGGAATTTCAGATAGGATTTCATTCTACTTTTGTTTATATTTGTAGCGAACGATAAAGTGTTGAGTTATGAGTGAAGATTTGATGATCGTCCAAAATCTGATTTATGAGATTCGCGGGCAGAAAGTGATGCTGGATTCTGATCTGGCAAAATTGTACCAGGTTTCCACTGGAGCATTGAACCAAGCGGTGAAAAGGAATTTGGAACGATTCCCTGCTGATTTCATGTTCCAACTAACGGGCGCGGAAGTCCTGAATATGCGGTCACAAATTGTGATAGCATCGAAAAGAAATACTTCTGC
>JAILDI010000078.1 GCA_024689525.1 Bacteroidales bacterium | reverse complement strand
GTTCCCAAGGGGCTGAATGAGGATATCATACGGATGATATCGGCAAGGAAGGAGGAGCCGCAGTGGCTGCTGGACTTCCGGCTGGATGCGTTCCGGAAGTGGCAGAAGATGCCCATGCCGGATTGGGCGCATCTGGATATGCCTCCCATCGACTTTCAGGACATCATTTATTTCGCCGCTCCCAAGAAGCCCACGAACAAGGAAATCGACCCCAAGCTCGCGGAAACCTTCGAGAAGCTGGGAATTCCGCTTCAGGAGCGGGACGTCCTGGCCGGGGTGGTGGCCGTTGACGCCGTGTTCGATTCGGTTTCCGTAACCACCACGTTCAGGAAGACTTTGGCGGAGAAGGGCATCATCTTCTGCTCGTTCTCGGAGGCGGTGAAGGAGCACCCGGACCTGGTGCGGAAGTACCTTGCCAGCGTGGTGCCTTCAAGCGACAACTTCTTCGCCGCCCTCAACAGCGCGGTGTTCTCCGACGGATCGTTCTGCTACATCCCCAAGGGCGTTCGCTGCCCTATGGACCTTTCCAGCTATTTCCGCATCAACGCGCGGGGGACTGGCCAGTTCGAACGCACGCTTATCGTGGCCGATGAGGGCTCGTACGTGAGCTATATGGAGGGCTGCACCGCCCCGATGAGGGACGTGCAGCAGCTCCACGCCGCCGTGGTGGAGATCATCGTGGAGAAGGATGCCGATGTGAAATACTCCACCGTGCAGAACTGGTATCCCGGCGATGCCGAGGGCCGCGGCGGCATCCTCAACCTCGTCACCAAGCGCGGCATCTGCAAGGGCGAAGGCTCGCACCTGAGCTGGACTCAGGTGGAGACGGGATCGGCCATTACCTGGAAATATCCGTCGACCATCCTCAAGGGCGACTACAGCTCTTCGGAGTTCTATTCGGTGGCCATGACCAACAATCTTCAGCAGGCCGATACCGGCACCAAGATGATTCATCTGGGCCGGGAGACGAAGAGCCGCATCGTGTCCAAGGGTATATCGGCAGGAAAGAGCCAGAACAGCTACCGGGGACTGGTCCGGATGGGCCAGGGGGCCGATGGCGCGCGCAATTACTCGCAGTGCGACAGCCTCCTCATCGGCTCGAAATGCGGCGCCCACACCTTCCCGGACATCAAGAGCGCAAACACATCGGCCATAGTGGAGCACGAGGCAACGACTTCCAAAATCTCCGAGGACCAGCTGTTCTACTGCGGCCAGAGGGGCATTGCGGAGGAGGATGCAGTGGGGCTGATCGTTAACGGATATGCGCGGGAGGTGCTTTCCCGCCTGCCGATGGAGTTTGCCGTGGAGGCGCAGAAACTGCTGCAGGTATCACTTGAAGGGTCTGTAGGATGATGTTGAACTGGATGGACATAGTGGCTTCCGTGCTGGGGCTTGCCTGCGTGGTGCTGGCGGGTCGCAACTCGAAGTACAACTTCTGGGTGGGGTATCTGTACACGGCGGCGCTGTTCCTGCTTTTCTGGAACAAGAACCTGTACGCCTCGCTGCTGCTGCAGCCGGTGTCGCTGGCGATTAATGTTTTGGGGCACTACCGCTGGACGCATCCCAAGCCGGAAGAGAAGAGTTCAGAAGACGGGAAAAAGCTGAAAGTGAGTCAATTGAGCCCGGCCGCGGCCGTGATTTGCGTGGCGGCAACCTCCCTGGTTGCCGGCCTCTGGGGCTGGACGCTGGACAAACTCTTCCCGGCGGATCCCCATCCCTATCTGGACTGCTTCGTTACCGCACTCATCCTGCTGGCCCAGCTACTGAGCTCACTGAAGAAATGGGAGTGCTGGATTGTGTGGCTGGCGGTGAATGTAACACAAATTATACTGCACATAAGCGTGGGCAACATCTTTATGCCGATAGTGTGCGGGCTTTATTTGATAAACGGAATCTGGTCGCTATTGACCTGGATTAAACTGTATAAGAAGGATGCTTAAGATTCAGAATCTTCACGCCGGAATAGGCGACAAGGAAATACTCAAGGGAATCGACCTGGTTATCAAGCCCGGCGAAGTGCACGCCGTGATGGGCCCCAACGGCGCTGGCAAGAGCACGCTGAGCGCCGTTTTGACCGGCAAACCCGACTATACGGTTACCGAGGGTACTGTGCTGTACGACGGCCGCAATCTTTTGGATTTGAAACCGGAAGAGCGCAGCTGGGCGGGCCTGTTCCTGAGCTTCCAGTATCCCGTGGAGATTCCCGGAGTAACCATCACGGCCTTTATGAAAGCCGCCGTGAACGCGCGCCGCAAGGCCGCCGGGCTGCCCGAGTTGAAAGCCGGGGACTTCCTCAAGCTGATGAAGGAAAAGATGGCGATGGTGGGGATGAAGGCCGATTTTGCCAAGCGCGAAGTGAACGTGGGCTTCTCCGGCGGCGAGAAAAAGCGCAATGAAATCTTCCAGATGGCGATGCTGGAGCCGCGCCTGAGCATCCTGGACGAGACGGATTCCGGCCTGGACGTGGACGCCCTCAAGATTGTGGCCGATGGCGTGAACGCCCTCCGCAGCCCTGAGCGCTCCGCAATCATCATCACCCACTATCACAAACTCCTGGAGTATGTGAAGCCCGATGTGGTGCACGTGCTCAAGGCCGGCCGCATCGTGGCCACGGGCGGAGCTGAACTGATAGAGGCCATCGAGGCTCGCGGATTTGAACAGTTCTAGCGTATGGGGCACGGGAATTATATAGATCCGTTTAACGCTGCTCCCGCAACCCACTGCGTGGGTGCCGGGGAGCGGCTGAACCTGGACTTCGTGGTGCTGCCGGGCGAGAGCCGCGACATCGACCTTCGCATCGACCTCATCGGCCCCGGGGCTGAGGTTCATCTGCGCGGCCTGTACCTCTGCAACGCCGATGAACGCGTGAATTTCCGCATTCTGGTGCATCATCGCGCGCCCGACTGCCACTCCACCCAGCTTTTCAACGGCCTTGCCGGTGGATCGGCCCAGGTTGGATTCAACGGCGTCATCGTCGTCGCCCCTGATGCTCAGCACACCGAGGCTTATCAGGAGAATCACAACATCCTCTTGAGCGAATCGGCCCGCGTTGAAACCCTCCCCCAGCTTGAAATCTATGCCGATGACGTCAAGTGCTCCCACGGCGCCACAGTCGGCCGCCTGGACGAAGCCGCCCTCTTCTACATGCGCTCCCGCGGCATCCCGGAGCACGAGGCCCGCGCCCTCCAGGCCCTCTCCTTCCTGTCCGGCGTCATCCCCGCCGGCCGCGAAGAAGAAATCGAACAGGCCGTGAGACGGTTGTTCTAGCAACTGGAGACACAAAAAACACCCGACCGGGAAGGTCGGGTGTTGATGACATTAATCTTGGCTACATTATATTAGGGTATGAATACGAACCAATAACCTAGAACAGTGCCGCTATCATCTTTCCAGGCCATCTTAGCCCTATATTTGTTTGTTCCCCAGGATTTGACACCACATTCTATTTTACCTCCTGTAACATCAAGATTTGACACTGCGAAAGTAAGAGCAGAAGGGTCAAAACTATATTCCGTATAACCCGACATTTCACCGCTGGGATCCGACACCTCAAATGCCTGAGCAAGAACTTCTTCAGCAATAGCTGCGGTCAAAGTAACGGGAGAGCCACCCAACTCTATCTTTGAGATAGTAATATCATTGCCATTTTGTGAATTGGTATTCATACCCCAGATTGCTCCTGATCCATTACCATTATTTTTTGTGATGGTATATGTATATTTAGGAGTACTGCTTCCGCCGCCGGTACCCGCTGCCTGGGTGAAGGTGACGGTGCTCTCGTTGGATTCGAACTTGGCCTTCAGGGTGTATTCCTTTTCGTCCGTGGTGCTATTGGCGGGGAATACGATCTGGACGTGACCGGCAGCGTCGGTTACGGTTGCCGTTGCGGCACCGCAGGTTAAGGTGACGCCATAAGTGGCCACGTCTGCGGCAACATCCGTGGAAGGAGAACCGTTAACCGTAAGCGACAGGGTTGCGGCCTGGGCGATGGTTTCGCCGTCCTTGGAGATGTTGGTGGTGTAAAGCTTGGTCAGCGTGGGAACAACCTCATTGCAAGGACCCGGATCCTGATTGACGGTGATATAGTTCTCCGACTGAACGCCGTCGTAAACGATATAGATCTTACCCTGGCGGGCGTCGGCCGTCATATTCTTGCTGGCCATAACCTTTACCTGGAAATTGCTGGTATTCTCGTATGAGGGAGTCAGCCAGCTGTCATAAGCAAGATCCCAAGCCGCGGCATTGGCCTTTGCAGCATCGGTAATATCCACTCCATTCAGCACCAGGGAAACGATGGCTCCGGTGTATGCGATGCTGGAACCGTCCTTTGCCAGGGCGAAAGGTCCGTTGTTCTGATAAGAGAAGGTGAGCACGTCGGTGCCGCCGGATGATGCGCCGGGCTTTGTGGTTGCCTTCTCAAGATCGAGATAAATATTGTTGACAGTACCTGCGGCAAAAGCCTTGTCATTGGTGCTGACAAAGGTATATGTGCCCTTGCTGGTTGTGACAGCATATGTGTAACCGCTAAGAGTTGCAGGAAGGAGGCCCAGATAAATGCCTTCGCTCTGCTCCCTGGAGGTAACGCCGGAAAGGGAGAAAGCGGTGCCCAGGGTAACCTTGCTGGTGAGTGTGCCTGCGATATATCCGGAAGAACTGCCGCCTCCGAAATTCAAAGTCAGGTGAAGCTGGCCGTTAAGGCTGGGTACGGAGGTGCCGTCCTTAATCGCCGTTGCCGTCAGTGACACAGATTCTACAGTTTCATCGGTTGCGGTGGAAGAATAGATGATGAAACGGGCCAAGGAAGTCCAGGCCGACATCTGAGCCGTGTAATCATCCGTTCCAACCGTACCGGCAGTAGTGCTGGAAAACACCATTTTACCATTCATGTCTTCCATTGTACCGGCAATAGCCTGTGTCTGATTGGCGTCAATGTCGAACCACATATCTGCGATACCGGTATTACATACCTGATTGCGGGATTCCGAATAAGGATAGAACACAAAGAACTGTGTGGCTGCGGCGGGCACGGTGGCAGTCAGGGTAGCATCCTTGCCGCTTAATGCCATAGTTGAAGAATGTGCCAGGCCCTCATTTGTGCCGATTCCGAATTCTTCGGCATCCGCCGTGGCAACCCAGTTAAAGCCCTGGCCGTCCACCCAGGTAGCTTTGGAGGCGAGCTCGCTCTGAGCCACCTTGAACGTGAGAGTCTTGGTTGAATTGTTGTCGATTTCCTTGTTGCAGGAGATGAAAGCAAGCAATAGTGCTGCAAAAATCAGATTAATCTTTTTCATAATACTTGTCCTCCTGTTAAGCAAATTCCTCATCTTCTTCAAGAAAGAAATTAACGTCCGACGTTCCTTTGCCGGAGTCGTTCCATTTGCCGGTAGCCGCAAAATCCTGCTCCAGCCTCAAGAATTCCACTTCTGTAAGTGGCGATAGATAAGTTTTTCTCATATGTGTTATTATTTGGTAATTTTCATCCAGTTGATTGCTATGCTGGCTCCGGATGTGCCGGTAATGCCCAGCGTGGACTTTCCGGAGGGAAGGTCGATGGAGAAGTGTCCTGTCGTCCACTCCTTGGAAGTGGACGGGAGGGCCTTGGAGGCCACCTCCGTGCCGTTGAGGGACACGGCGAACGACGAATCCATATAGGTCTTATAGCGCATCACAAGCTTGTATGTGCCGGCCGAGGCAACGTTCAGCTGATACTCCACCACGCCGTTTTTGCCGAGTTCGGATATCTCCAGGATGCCCGATTTGTCCGAAGATGGACGGAGATGTACGGTGCCGGAGGCCGATGAATACTGCTCCGCCGGAATTACGTCATCGACACTATAAAAAATACTCTTGTCCTGCGTGGAGAAGTTCACGAACACCTTGCCCAAAGTCGTCAGTTCAATTGGGACCTCCGAGGTGAGCAGATTGTCGTGCCACTTGGAATTGAAGCCGCCGCGGGGCATGAACCAGGCATAGCGCTCCACGTTGGCGTGGCCTTCCAGCATATTTAGGGTCTCGCACATATAATTTATCTGCGTATCCTCGGAGATATTGTTGGAATTGCCGTTGCAGAACTCCGTGAGCCAGATTGGCTTCCCGTATTTTTCAAACAGGTCGATGAAGCCCTTCACGCTGCCGGCCGACGGCATATAGCAGTGAAGCGCAATCGCGCACATATCGTCAATCGACACTCCGTCGCAGGCAAGGAACTCGTCCATCCATTTCACGGGGTCGTGATAATCCTCCAGCGTGCCGTAGTTAAGGGCGGGAGAAACCACTTTCATCCCCAGTTCCTTTGCCAGGGCCACGACAGGGGGCCAGAGCTCCGCCGCCTGGGCGGGCGTCATATTGGCCTGATCCTTAAGGTTGGGCTCATTGAAGGCCAGGATATATTGTGCTTCCGGATGCTTGCGCTTATACGCGCGGATGTTGTCCGGATTGTAATTTCCATTCCATATCATAGGGCACCAGTCCAGCCCGTACTTGGTAAACTGGGCGTCCACCGCGTCCCCGGGGACCTGTGAACTCCAGTTGTAGGACCAGGAAATGGCGCTCTGCAGCAGAGGCACGTCCTGTTCCGGCAATGTGCCGAAATTAAAGCTCACGCCCCTCTTGGCACTCTTGGCCTGGTTAAGGGTGTAAGTGACGTTTCCCTGCTCCGGGTTATCCTTGTCGCAGGCGGCGAAAAGGCCGATTACGGCAAGCAGTATCAATGCCCGTCTCATTTCTGATACACTTTAACAAAGTCGATGTACATGCTTGCGGGGCCGTCGGCCAGAGCCGTGATGCCCGAAGCATTATGTATGCCGGGGAAGTTTCCGCCCACGGCAAGGTCGTAGACGATGAAGAAATCGTGGTGGAAATACTTGGCCACGGCCCAGTCGCCGTCGTTGTCCACGATATTCATCTTATAATAAGGTTCCGCCGAAGGATACTTGTCCAAATCCAGATACATAGTTATGGACTGCTCGTCCCAGATAAGCGTGAACAGATGGAACTGGCCGTCCTGGAGGCTATAGGGGGCATTCAGCGACTTGGCGTAATTTGGATAAGCCCCGTTCTTGTAGAAGCCCCAGTGGCAGGCGCCGTTGAAATATGTGGCCTGGGTACCGTTCTTGATGCCGGCGGAATTACCCATTTCCACAATGTCGATTTCCCCGCACTTGGGCCAGTTATTTGTGTCGATGTCGTTGCCCAGCAGCCAGAACGCCGGCCACAGGCCGTTGGCCGTGGAGGGCATCATAATGCTGGATTCTATTTTTCCGTGTGTGAAGAAATGCCTGTTCTTGGTGTTCAGGCGGCCGGAAGTGAAACTCTTCCCGCTGTATTTTTCGGTTTTAGCCGTGAGGATGAGGCAGCCCGCACCTGTCGACGGTTCCTTTCCCACAGTGACATTCTCCGCACGATAATACTGCAATTCATTATTGCCGCCGCCGTTGCCGTTCACCTCGATGTTCCAGTCATCGGCCGACAGGCTTTCGCCGTTGAAATAATCGGCCCAGACAAGCTTGTAGCCGTCGGTTTCGCCGCTTCCCTCCTCATTGGGTGTGGAAGGATTTTCAGGCGTGGGCGTAACGGGATTATCGTCCGAGATTGTGCCTTGGCCGTTATGGGGATTCAATGGCAGGCAAGCCGCCATCAGGAGAGCCACTATTACCAGTACGGGATTCATTCTCATTGGTTTGATAATAGGGGGCCGGGGCCCGGCCCCCGTTGAAAATCAATTATTTCTTATAGAAGAACGCTGCATCGATCTGCAGGAGAGTGCCGGCAACGCTGCCACTCAGGCCGCAGAAGATATTCTGACCTGCTTCTTCGGCAGCCGGGGCCGTGTAATCAAGTCCGGTGTCGGAGAGGGCGATCTCATATTCGTTCCACTCGTTGGCGACGAACTTTCCGCCATTGCTGATTGGAGCGATAAAATCATAGGTATTATCTCCATCGGCGAATTTTGCTCCGTCGCCTACAGAAACCCTGTATTCCTTGCCGCCCCAGGCGGGATAGATGCAATGGGAGACGCCTGCGGGGCCCTTTAAGGCAAAATGCAGATAGTAGCCGCCCTTTGCGAGTTCGGCCATTTTGGCAAAGCCGGGATCGGTCTTCTTGAGGAAAACACCGAATCCGGACCAGACGCCACCATTCACGGAGAAGCAGGTGAAGCCCTCGGCGTTACCGTAGAAGTTAAGACCGGCAGCTTCTGCGCCTGAATAACCACTCCAGATATAGAGCGGACGGGTTGACTCTGCATCACCGCCATCCTGGGCGCGGAGGTCGGCGACCACCTTGCTCTTAATCTTCTCAAAAGTCACGGCATCCATGAGGATGGGATAGTAATTGCTGCCGTTGAGGGAAGACACAGTCTCGGTGTTTCCGTTGCCGCCGTTACCGCCATCGTCGATGATTTCACCGCCGTTTTCGGGATCCTTTTCGCAAGCGGCAAAGGCCATCAGCGCTGCTGCTGCAATAAGTAAATACTTTTTCATTTTAGTAATTGATTAATGGTTAATAGTATTGTTCAGGTTTTATCAATATCCGGGATTCTGGGAAATGGCGCCAAGATCCGTCTCCTTCTGGGGGATGGGCATAAGCTCGTGCTTGCCGGCAGTAAAGTCGGCCATCTGGGCACGCACCTCGCCGCTTTCAGATGCCTTGTAAGCATTCATTACATCTTTCACCGTACCCCAGCGGCAAAGATCGAACCAGCGGTGGCCCTCCATACCCAGTTCCACGCGGCGTTCGTGACGGATGGCGGAGCGGAGGTCGGCCTGGTTGTCAGAATAGCTTCCGTAAGGGAAGGCAGGGAGCGTGGTTTCAGGCACCATTGCACGGGCGCGGGCGCGTACCATTTCAAGGTAGGTCTTTGCGGTGGGAAGGTCGTTGCTTTCTACGGCGGCTTCTGCAATCATCAGATACACGTCGGCCAGACGGATCTGCTGATTGTTGATGGCGCCGCGGGAGGCGTGATCCAGATGCAGGTAAGTACGCGTGTCGGGATCCATAAGGGAGCGCTTCAGCGAGAGATAGCGGGAACCGAGGTAGATTTCCTCAGCTTCGTTGGAAATCTCGGCATCGGTAGGGGTCAGGATGGTTATATCCCTGCGCGGGTCCCCGGGCTCGTACTCGTCGTAAAGGTTCTGTGTGGGGTGGTTGAAGCCCCAGCCGGTTTCGCCGAACGCGCTGCCGCGGCTGCGGGTGAGCACTACAGTGAAGGTGCCGCGGGAGAAGCCGTTACCCTCGCCATAGTCCGACATTCCGTCCTCCATATACTGGATTTCGAACACGGATTCGGAGCCGTTCTCGCCCTCGAGGGTGAAATTATCGGCATAATCAGCGTGAAGGCTGTACTCGCCGGCCTGGTCGGCGATGAACTTTTTGCCCCATCTGAGGGCCTCTGCGAAATAGCTGCTGCCGTCCTGGCCGTTGTTGACGAGCCATTGAGCATAATACATATTGGTCTTCAGGAGCATTGCCTGGGCTGCGCCCTTTGTGGCGCGGCCAATGTCGGCTGCGGGGTAGGCGCTCTTCAAAGGAAGCGACGCTTCCGCATCGGCCAGATCGCTCAGGATCAATTCATAGATGTCTTTTACCGAAGCGCGTGGCTGAATCCAGTCGGCGCTGCTGTAAATCGGCTTGGATACAAGGGGGACTTCGCCGAAGAGGCGCACCAGACGGAAGTAATAATAGGCCCGGAGGAACTTCGCCTCCCCGAGGAAACGGGCCTTGAGGTCGGCCGAAAGGCTTTCGTCGACGGTCATATCGGCCACCTGCTCGATGGCGAGATTGGCCCTGGCCACGCCCTGATACTGGGCGCGATAGAACTGAAGGACGATGCCGTTGTTGGACACCACCTTGAAATTGTCGATGTCGTAGAGGTCCGGGCCGTCGGCGATATTCTGGCCGCCCTTGAGGGCGTCGTCGGAGGCGATGTCGCCGAAGTACCACTCCGGGAAGTATCCGTCCTGGTATTCCCACATAAGCGGGGTGTACACGGCGGTTACGACCTGACGGGCCGTTTCTGCGGAGGTGAAGAAATCGCCCACGCGGTTCACCATGGGGCCGTCCTCGCTAAGCCAGGCGTTGCAGGAAACAAGTGTAAGCAGGGAAAGTGCAATAACTGTCTTTTTCATAGCGGCTCCTTCTTAGAAATTAAGATTAAGGCCAAGCTGTACGGTACGGGACTGCGGATAGTTGCCATAATCCACACCGCCGCCCACTTCGGGGTCATAGCCGGTGTAACGGGTTAATGTGAGAAGGTTGGAGGCGATGACGGAAACCCTCATCCTGGATATTCCAGCCCTCTGGGTGAGCGTCTGCGGCAGGGTGTAACCCAGCTGCAGGCTCTTCAGGCGCAGATATGAGCCGTCCTCCACGAAGCGGGAATTGTTATCCTTGTTGTGGGAACCGCCGAATGGATTGGGAATGGTTCCGCCGGGGTTGCTTTCGGTCCAGACATTGCGCATAGTTGTGGAAAGCGTGGCTTCGTTGCCGGTGCCTTCCGTACGGAGTCTCAGTGCGTTGTATATCTCGTTGCCGTATACTCCCTGGAAGAAAATCTGGAAGTCGAAGTTTTTCCAGTTGGCGCTTGCGTTCAGGCCGTAGGTGAGCCAGGGGAATGGATTGCCGAGGGCCTGCATATCGTTGTCGTCAATCTTGCCGTCCTTGTTGAGGTCCTCGTACTTGGCATCGCCTGCGTGATACTCTTCAGTGGCGCCGGGGGCGGTAAGATACTCTGCGACTTCCTGGTCGCTGGAATAGATTCCCAGGTATTTGTAACCCCAGAAAGTGTACAGGGCCAGGCCTTCGTCGCTCTTGGTGCGGTCCCCGTAAACCGGGGCGCCGCCGTTAAGCGCGGTGAGTTCGTTCTTGATGAACGAGACGTTGCCGCCCACGCTGTAGTCCCAGTCGCCAATGTGATTGCGGTGCTCCGTGGAGATTTCGATACCGGTGTTGCGGACAGTGCCCACATTGGCCGTAGGAGCATAGCGGTTGCCCACGTGTGCCGGAGCGGTGACGCCGAGGAGCATTTCCTTGGTGTCCCTCTGGAACACGTCTATGGTTCCGGTGAGTTTGTTGCGCCACAGGCCGAAGTCGACGCCGGCATTCAGCTGCTCGGTGGTTTCCCACTTGATATCGGTGTTCACCAGCGTGAGGATGGTGGCGCCGCCAGCCAGCTGCTGATCGGCCCCCAGGACATAGTCCACGAAGGTGGGACCGCTGTTGAATATGGTCTGGACCGACGCATTGTCGCCGATCTTGTCATTGCCGATGCGGCCCCATCCGGCCCTCAGCTTGAGGGATTCCAGGAAAGCGGGCTTGTTGAACCAGGGCTCATTGTCGATGCGCCAGGCGGCGGCCAGTGACGGGAAATAACCCCAGATGTGGTTCTTGAACTTGGACGTACCGTCGGCACGGAAGTTCAGGGTTACCATATAGCGGCTGTCGTAGGAGAAGTGCGCACGGCCAAGGAAACTGAGGCGGCGGTTGCGGGCCGCTCCGTCTCCGGCAGGGTTGCGGTCTTCCGTCGTCTGCGACAGATACCAGTTGTTCTCACGGGGAACGAGGATGGAACTGCCGGAGCCGCTCAGGGAATCGTAATTGTATTCCTCCATCGTCTGGCCGCCCATCAGGTTGATGTTCAGCTTTCCGATTTCCTTCATCCAGGTGAGCGTGTTTTCCACGATTATCGTAGAATAGCGGCTCATCGACTTTTCAAGGAAGTTCTTGTCCATCTTGTCGTAGCTGGACAGGATATAGGCTTCCTTGAACAGGCGGTGGCGGTTGTTGGTGAGGTCCATCGACACGTCGCTGCGCCATACCAGATTCTTGATGGGGGTGATTTCCACGAAGACATCGCCCACCCAGCGCTCGCTGTAGTCCATCGGGTGGGAATACTCCACCATCGCGTACGGGTGCGTCACATTCTTGAAATTGGAAGAAGCGCTGAGATGGCCGCCAAGATCCTCGTCCTTGTAGTTCTTTGCGCCCTGCGGATAGTAAATCGGATCCCACGGAGCCATGGCAAGGGCCGCCGAAAGGATCGAGGCCTGGGCCGATGACGAATTGTTCATTGCCGTGCGGCCGTGCGAGCTCATAAAACTGATGTTCTCTCCCACCTTGAGCCAGTCCGTCACTTTATATGAAGATGTGGCGCGCAGGCTCAGGCGCGTGAAGTCCGAGCCGATGATCGTGCCGTCCTGGTTGAACCAGCTGGCGCTCACGGACCACTGGCCCTGCTGATTTCCGCCGTTGACGGAAAGATGGTAGTTCTGAATGATAGCGTTCCTGTTGAAAACCGCCTCCTGCCAGTCCGTATTCACGGTGGCGTATTTCAGGTTTGAAGGATGATAGAGGGAAGTGGTGCCGATGAGCCTCGAGCGCATCCACGCATCTAGTCCCTGATTCTCCAGAATGTAGGCGCCTCCAACGGACGGGCCGTTTGCCAGGACGCTTGCGAATTCCTGCGGGCCCATCAGGTCGAGCTTTCTCCAGGGATTCTGGATACCTGCCGATGCGTCGAAGGAAATCGACACAGTACCGTCGCTGCTGCCCTTCTTCGTTGTGACCAGGATGACGCCGTTCGCACCCCGGGAACCGTAAATGGCCGTTGCGGATGCGTCCTTGAGGATTTCCGTGGAGGCAATATCCATCGGGCTGAGGAATGTGATATTGTCCACGATGACGCCGTCCACAACATATATAGGTGCTGCGTTGTTCACAGTGCCGATACCGCGGATGCGGACTTCTGCTGCCGCGCCGGGCTGACCCGTGGATGCGTTGACGGTTACGCCGGCAGCAACGCCCTGCAGGGCCTGATCCAGACCTGCGGCGGGTGTGCGCTGGAGTTGATCGCCCTTTACTGAAGTTACGGAACCGGTTACGTCGCTCTTTTTCATCACGCCGTAGCCGATTGCCACGACTTCCTCGAGCATTTCGGAATCGGGTTCCAGTTTAATGTTGATCTGCGAGCCTTCGACCTTGACTTCCACAGTGGTGTAACCCATGCAGGAAAAGACCAGCGTGGAGCCCTGAGGGGCAGCGATGCTGTATTCGCCCTCCAGGCCTGTGCTCACACCCGTGTGCGTACCTTTTACTATCACGGCAACACCCGGAATGGGATAGTCGTCAGATGCATCTGTTACCACACCTGTGACCTTTTGCGCAAAGGCGTTTACGGCTATTGTGGAGAGCAGAAAAACAGTCAGTAGTTTTCTCATATTATTATGTGTCTGGGGCAAAGATAAAAAGGATTCAAATCAAAACACAGCAAAACACCTCACAAAAACTCAACATCGTTAAAAAAATATTTTCACGACACCTCAACAATGATTGTGGAAAGTATTGATTATCTGAATATTTTATTTACCTTTGTGCACAACACTAAAACGGGATGAAAAAATTCAACCTCAACATATTGCTATTATTGTTGCTGGTATTTCCAATGGACGCCCTTGCTTTCCGTCCGGAAATCCGCAACTTCTCCAGGAAGGTGTACAGGGCCGGAGCCCAGAACTGGAAGGTGGTTCAGGGCGGCTCAGGGAGCATGTACTTTGCCAACAGCGAGGGCGTTTTGGAATATGACGGCGCCCACTGGTGGCTGTACCGGGTGAACAATCTCACGGATGTGCGATCCCTCAGCTATGATGCCGGGACGGATCGCCTTCTGGCCGGGGCATCCGATGAGGCCGGAAGTTTTTCCTTGATTGACGGGGGTTTCAGGTATACTCCCCTTCTGGACAGCCTTCCTTTGCCGCACCTGGGTGAGATCTGGGGGATACACGCTCTGGGAGATCTTGTTGTACTGCAGGAGAACCAGCATATTCGCATACTGTCAGAGACGGAAACCAGGAGTCTCTCCTTTGACGGAAAGATCGACTGCATGAACCGGATCGGAAGCCGCCTGCTGTTTGCCGTGCGCAATGACGGAGTTTATTCGCTACGCGCAGAGGGTGATCCGGAAAAGATTTGCGCGCTCCCGTCGGGGATGAACGTTAGGGCGATACTGGACTCCGGGCAGGAGGTCCTCCTTGTGACTGAATCCCGTGGCATAATGCGTCTGGAGGGCGATGAGATTAAGAAATCGACCATTCCCTTTCTGTCGAACAATGTCTTCTGCGCGGCTCTGAGGGACGATATGCTTGCGCTGGGCACGGTGACGGAGGGGCTGTTCGTATATAATATGAAGGACGGGGACGTCCTGCATCTGGACACTGAGGCCGGACTTCAGAGAAACACCATACTGAGCACGGAATTCGACCGCGCCGGCAACCTGTGGCTTGGCCTGAACAACGGCATCGACCAGGTGCTTCTGAACGAGCCGGTGTGGGATATGTTCGGCGGGGAGGACCGGTACGGCGCCGGGTATGCATCGGCCCGATTCGGCAATAAATTATACCTGGGAACCAACCAGGGCCTGTTTTTCCTGGACTACGACGGTTCTCCGGAGCAACTGGACAACCCGGTGGAGGCGGTTCGCGACATCCGCTGGCAGGTGTGGTCGCTGGACGTCATCGGCAATGCACTTATATGCAGTCATGACAAGGGGCTGCGCATTTTTTATGACGATGGCAAGCAGGACAACATCCCCCTCAACGGGTCCTGGCGCGTGGAGGCGCTGGCTTCGCATCCCGGGTATCTGCTGGGCAGCACTTATGAGCGCCTGTATGTCCTGCATCAGGAGAAGGGTCGATGGCGCCTCGCCGGCTACCCTTCCGGCTTCGACGATGCGTCGAAATCCTTCGCGGAGGCCCCTGACGGGCGGGTTTGGCTCGGCCACTGGGTGAAGGGCCTGTTCCGGCTGAGTTTCAGCGACGGGATGGACAAAGTGGAGAAGGTGGAGCAGTGCACGGAGGCCGATGGCTTCCCCACGGCCCATAATATTTACCCCAACCACTACAGCAAGGGTATCGTATTCACAACCGAGGGCGGTTTCTTCAGTTTCGATGACGCTACCGGCAAGGCACATTGGGACAATGACGTCAACCGCCCGTTCAAGGGAACGCCACTGGTGGTGATGCTCACGGAGAGCCCGGGCGGGCAGCGGTTCTTCTCCTCCGGCAGCGTACAGGGGCTGGAGCGCAACGGCGTGCTGGACACGCTGCGGCTGCGCAGGCTTTGCCGTCGACGCATCCTGGGCTTCGACAATAACACCTTCCTGAACGAGAATATGCTGATGGTGAACACGGAGGACGGTTTTTCGCTCATCCGCACGGATCGGCTCGGTCAGACATCGGCCAGCGGCTTCCCCTTGTATATAAGGGAAGTGACGCTTACGGAAGGCGGAGGGGAAACGACGCTCCTGGCTTCCCGCAAGCCCGTTGCCGGCGGGGAGATCCGCCTGGGGCCGGGCAGCCATTCCGTGCGTTTCATGTTCGTGTGCCCGGAGTTTTCATCCGACGAGGCCGTGGAGTACCGCTGCTTTATGGAGGGCTTCGACCGGGACTGGACCGGGTTCCGCAGCGATAACAGCAGGGAGTACACCAAACTTCCCCCGGGGACGTATACTTTCCGCGTGGAAGCGCGGATTGCCGGCACCGGGGAAATATCTGCCGACAGTGTCGTACTGCGCATTGCGGTGCCCTGGTACCGGAGCGTCTGGATGTATCTGGTATACGCCATTCTGCTGGTTGTGGCGCTCTGGGGGCTGTCCCGGGTCATCCGGGTCCTGTCCGACAGGCGCGCGCAGGAACTCACCCGCCAGAGGGAGGCCGAAATGGAAAAGGCGCGCCTTGTGAACGATATGCAGAAGCAGGCCGACGACCTGGCGGCATCGACCATGAATGTCATCAGGAAGAATCAGATGCTGCAGTCCATCGACTCGGAGCTGTATAGATTGGAAGGGGCCGATGCCGACCAGCGCCGAATCCTGCTGCGCCGCCTGCACCGCGAAATCGGCGAAAACATCGAACACGATGACGACTGGCAGAAATTCTCCCAGCACTTCGATTTCGTGTACGACAATTACCTGAAACGGCTCTCGCAGAAGTTCCCTGCCCTATCCCGCGGCGACCTCCGCCTCTGCGCCTACCTTAAGATGGACCTGTCGTCCAAGGAAATCGCCCCTTTGATGAACCTCACCATCCGCAGCGTCGAAATGACGCGGCATCGCCTTCGCAAAAAGCTTGAACTCTCCCGCGAGGACAATCTGAGCGACTTCCTGCAACGATTCTAATCTATCGCGTAAAATAGATGTGATTGACATTCAATGAATTATGAAAAGTCAACTCGGCAGATTGCTGAGTCAATTTCGTATAACGCGCTTATTTTCAGCACGTTGCATTTTACGGGTTACCGCTCGAACAGGCCGAAGAGGGCCGAGCCGCTGCCGGACATGGCGGCGTAGAAGGCGCCGCGGGCGTAGAGGTCGGCTTTGAGAGCGGCGAGTTCAGGATGGCGGCGGAAGACGGAGGCTTCGAAGTCGTTGCGAAGGTTTTCTTTCCAGGTCGATGGGCTCTGCAGCACCTCCCGCAGTGGAATCGGCGGCAGGGCCGGGGTGACTCCGCGGTAAGCCTCTTTGGTCGATACCGATATGCCCTCCGGAATCACCAGTTCCACGCGGAACGGGAGCCCAAGGTCGAACTCCTCCAGGATTTCGCCGCGGCCGGAGGCGAACATCGGCCTGTTGTAAATAAAGAAGGGACAGTCGGCGCCGAGCCTGGCCGCGTAGGACGCAAGCGCGGCATCGGACAAGCCCAGGCCGCAGAGCTGGTCGATTGCGCGCAGGGTGAAGGCGGCATCGGCCGATCCCCCTCCCAAGCCGGCCCCCACGGGTGAGTTCTTTTCCAGGAAGATCTTCAGCGGCGGGAGCTTAAAGTCCTCTGCCAGAAGGTAATACGCCTTGGCGCAGAGGTCGTGGAGCGGGTCCCAGTGGACGCCTTCCCGCCGGGCTACGGTAATCATCAATTTGCCATCGGCCAATATCGCCTGCTCCCGCTGGGCAGGCTCATAGGCCTCGCAAATATGGTCCGCCGTAGTGCCATAGCCCTCTCCGGTGACAACCTCGAGCGTGTCGTGCAGCGACGACACGGGGACGAACAGCGTCTCAAGGTCGTGATAGCCGTCGGGCCGCTTGCGCAGGATGTTAAGCCCCAGATTTATCTTTACCCCCGGATGGAGAATCATACTTTCTTTTTTCGCAAGATAGCGTTTTTCCCGCTTTTTTGCAAACTAGTACACGGCCGACAGGGTGGCGATGGAGATATGTGTCGATGGGCCGATGACGCTCCTGACCGCCTCGTAGCAGGTAGCCAACGTGGCGCCGGTAGTGAAGGTGTCATCGACCAGAAGCACGTGCCCGGGATTGTCTGGGAGGTGATTTACGGCAAAGACGCCGCTCACGTTCTTGAGGCGGTCCTCGGCTTTAAGGCTTGTCTGGCTTTTAGTGCGGCGGACGCGTTTAAGGGCTTTGGGACATAGTGTTGCGCCAAGGGCCTTAGCCAGCTCCGCGGCGATTATCTCTGCCTGATTGTATCCGCGGGCGTGCTTTCGGCGCCAGTGCAGCGGTACCGGAATCACCGTGTCAACATCCTGCCAGTGCGGCTGCTGCGCCATCGCTGCGCCCAGCATTGCGGCGAAATATCGGCCCGCAGCGATGTTCCCGCCATATTTCAGCGCCTGGGGGATGCGGCTATAAGGGCTGTCGCCGCGGTAAAACAGCAGCGCTGCCGCATTCGCGTAGGGTTCATAGTACGGTTCCGGCTTAATCTGTTCCAAAAGGGCATTGAACTGATCTGCCATCGGATTGTGCTTCATCAGCCAGTTGCGGGTGAAGGGCAGATCAGCCTGGCAGTGGAGGCACAGATGCTTCTCCTGCAGGCCCAGGTAGCGCCCGCACACGATGCACTGCCGCGGCAGCAGGAAATCCAGCGCCGCGTGCAGGAACGATGCGATTGCTTCACGAGCCGCAATTCGTCTCATATCTTGATTCTCAGAAAGTTAGCTACCTGCTGGTCCGTGGCCGAAGTGCGGTCTTTCAGGAAATCGAATAGCTTCCGCCGCTTTGCCTCGCTGTACTTAAACATATCGTGGATATCCTTGAGGCCGGTTTTCCTTAAGACCATTTGCACCAGTTTGGGGTATCCGTCATCGGCCCATCCGGTGAACTTTTCATTCACGTCGTACTCCCGCCCCGTGGTGACATGCATCGCCTCCAACATATTCTCATACGAGCCGAAATACCTGATGGCTTCCTCATAATCAATCACGTTGAAAGTGACGATTATGAAATCGACCAGTTGCTCCCGCTCCTTGCGTTCCAGCGGCTCGAACAGCCTCTGCAGCACCTTGTACGACAGATACTGCCCGGCCGCGTGGAAGGCCTTCACTTCCTTCACGGCCTTCTGCATCGGCCAGGATGCTCGCCTGATAATCAGCGGCTCCGAGAACGGATGGTCGCTCTTGGCATAGGCCAGGAAGTTCCACCTGTACTCCTCCGCCCTTTTCACCAGCAGCCGCTCCACCGGGTTGTTGCCCACGTAGATGATGTTGTCCCGCTCTTTCTTACCGGTCCGTTTCGGCGCGCTGCCGAAATTGTGACTGAACAATGGCCCCTTTCTATTGCAAAGTGTATTGCTTTGTAGTGAATACAACCTTGTGCAAGTTTGGATGAACGTTGACAAGATGCGTTTCGACGCAGATTTGGTAGATGCGTGAAAGTGATCGAACATAAGGCATAACATAACAAGACGTACGTTATACCTTCTCGCTTGTACACAAACGAGTGTGAAAAATGACAGGAAATCACTGACTGTGTAGAACAGGAGAACCTGCTCCGCAGCTCTTTGGTAACAATGGTTCAGGGTGTCACTGAACACCCTTCTTTTTCCGTCCATAACAAAAACTGTTATGGAGCCAGACCTGAATAACGCGATTGTAACCAGTCCTTTCCCACGTATGGCCACCCCCGCTGCTTTCAGGGCGCGCTCCGGGTTAATATGAGCGCTGCACAGTGAATACAAAGGTGAGAAAACAATCCCACAAAAGCAAAGACTTTTGCCTCGTAAAATGCAACTCATTGATTCATAATCAGATGTAAAAACCAAATGCGGCGGTTTGCCGCATTTAAAATCAGCAATTCGCTGTGTATCAGCCACTTCCACTTTACGCGCAAAACTTTGCAACCCGGTTGCAGAAAGGATGCGGTACCTTTGCAGCAGTAAAACGATACAATTATGGCACACGATCATACACACGAGCACTGCGACTGCCACGAGGAGCACGGGCATCACCACGGCGGCCACGAGCACCATCATCACCATCACGAAGAGCACGAAGGGCATCACGACCACCACGGCGGCCATGAGCATCATCACCATCACGAGGATGGGGGCGTAAAGGAAACCGCCATCAAGATCGGTGTGGCCACAGTGCTGCTGATTGCGGCGGTGATCATTGAAAAGAACACGCAGCTACCCACGTGGGCGTACCTTCTTATATATCTTGTTCCATACCTCGTCGTGGGTTGGGAAACCCTGAAGGAGGCGGCCGAGGGGCTGGTGCACGGGGAGGCGCTCAGCGAGGACTTCCTGATGAGCGTGGCTACTCTGGGCGCGCTGGGCATCGGCTTTATGCCCGGTGCCGAGGCGCAGTTCCCGGAGGCCGTGTTCGTGATGCTGTTCTTCCAGTTGGGCGAGATGTTCGAGGGCATCGCGGAGGGCCGCAGCCGCAGGAGCATCGGCCATTTGATGGATATCAGGCCTGATATTGTACATATCGATGTCGGCGCTGCAGGTTCCCCTGAAGACCGGAATCCCGCCGACGTGCCCATCGGCACAATAATCATCGTCAAGCCCGGGGAGAAGGTGCCGCTGGACGGAATCGTCCTTGAGGGCGCTTCCAGCCTGGACACCGTGGCGCTGACCGGCGAGAGCGTGCCCCGCAGCATTAACGCGGGCGACGAAATCCTCTCCGGTTGCGTGAACCTCACGGGTGTGCTTAAAGTGCGCACGACCAAGGAGTTCGGCGAGTCCACGGCATCGAAAATCCTCGAACTGGTGGAGCACGCCACGGAACACAAGTCCCGCAGCGAGAGCTTCATTACGAAGTTCGCCAGAATCTACAC
>JAILDI010000044.1 GCA_024689525.1 Bacteroidales bacterium | reverse complement strand
GACGGCGTGGGTGATGGCAGATACAGGCTCGGTCGGCGGCAGAATCTTGTAGAACTTGTCCCGGGCGATTTCGTATTTCCTGTAGGTTTTCGGCTTCAAATCGACGTCCACACGCTTTGCCAGAATCCGCATAAAATCGTCAAAAAGGTCGCCGACAGTATACAGGACATACCCGCCCGTCTTGAAATAATCCCTCAAAGCCGCCGCCGTAAGAGCCTCCCCATCGCGCAAAAAGGTCGTTACTATCTCATTCAAACGTACTCGGATAGAACGCAGATAATCCTTCAGGTCGTTGTCCTTCTTAGAGTTTATATCCCGTTTGAAGTCAGCAGGAGCCTCTTTTCTGGGTAATTGGATAAAACAGCGCTTCCCATTTATAACCAAACTGAGTTCAATGGGAGCCAGACCGTCTTTGTTTTTCTTGCTCTCGCGACAGTAGAACGAGACATTTGCAGTGTTACGAACCATAAGTTGTGACCACTTTTTTGTTAAACATGCTTGGTCACATATTTGGTCACACTTTTATAGCCCGAGAGTACCCCTTTTCACCAGTTCCGCCGCTAGATTTCCCGCCGAAAAAGAGCCGATATGACCGCCGAAAGAAACCATCCCGCCGACAACTTCACCGCCGTAAGTCCTTGATATACAAAAAAAACCGCCGCTATGAAAAGCGCCGGCCGATATATTGAGGTTTGTTTAGGGTTCGCAAGCAGTTTCGTACTCGCTGCTTACGTATGTTGTAATTCTTGTAGCGGGAGTGGGTCACGATCCCACGACCTCCGGATTATGAATCCGACGCTCTAACCAGCTGAGCTACCCCGCCGTCGCATTTTCATAAAAAAATCAGCTTGACGAAGGCTGATTTTTGGTTGAGATAGAAGGACTCGAACCCTCACTGACAGAGCCAGAATCTGTAGTGCTACCATTACACCATATCTCAATATTCCCGCGCCTGAAACCATGTTCCCGCAAACGGGACTGCAAAAGTACGAAATATTTTTGAATCCGCAAGTTTTTTTCTCGTTTTCTTGAAAATAAACCTTCGCGCGCGGTTATTTGCGGATGATTTCCACTTCGCCGCGGAGGCCCAGCTTGATTATCTGGGAGGGTTTGCCGGTGGAGCCGCGGTCGATGGAGGGAGGAACGACGAAATCCACGGCGTCGCGCACGACATCCACAATCTCCGAGAACCGCCCAGGAGCGGGTTCGCCGGAAATATTTGCCGATGTGGACACCAGCGGGCGTCCCAGCTTATGCACCAGGTCGATGCAGAATTCGCAGCAGGAGGGTATGCGGATGCCCACGGAGCCATCCTCCGCAACGCAGTTCCACGCGAGGTGCCAGCGGTCGCCGGCCGAGCCAACCTCACAACTAATCGCCCCGGGATACACAATCGTCATCGGCACATCATTCACCTCAACCAGGTCGATGGCGATGGACGGAATCTCGCGGATATACTTTGCCACCATGTCCAGGGAATCCGCCAGGAGCACAAGTGATTTGGAATCGTCGCGTTTCTTTATCTCGAAGATGCGCTTGACGGCTGCGGGATTCGTTGCATCGCAGCCCAGGCCCCACACCGTGTCGGTGGGGTACAGGATGGTGCCACCTGCGCGGAGGGCCGCAAGGGCGCCGGAATATGCCTGATCCAATGTCATACCCATTTGTCTTTATCCCACAGCCGGTGCGTCTTCCGCCACAGGAAAATGAGCAGGAAGCCGAACAGGGCGCCGCCCAGGTGGGCGAAGTGCGCAATGCCCATGGCCGTGCCGGTGATACCGGTGAAGAGTTCTATGCCGATGAAGATGATAACCCACCACTTGGCGTCAAGCGTGATGGGCGGGAAAATCAGCGTGAGGCGTGCGTCAGGATAAAGCATCGCGAACGCAACCAGCAGGCCGTAAATTGCGCCCGAGGCACCTACGACGGGGGTGTAGAGCAGCTGCGAGTACTCCGCCGTCTTGCCCGCAGCCAGGAAAGTAGTGGCCGATAAATACTCCACGCCCGTGTGCAGCGCAGCAGCTCCGAAGCCGCAAATAAAATAGAATACCAAAAACTTCTTGGGGCCGATAGCCTTCTCCACTACAGTACCGAACATCAGCAGCGAGTACATATTAAAGAATATGTGCCAGAAACCGCCGTGCATGAACATATGCGTGAGCGGCTGCCAGAAGCGGAACAGCGGCGACGCCGGATAGAACATCGCGAACGTGCGCAGCATAAAGTCCTCCGCCAGCAGCGTGGCCACGAAGAAAATCAGGTTGATTATAAAAAGGTTACGGGTAACCTGCGGAAGATTCTGAAAAAATCGTCTCATTGTCTCTAAAACAGCTTCTCAAGCTCGTCCAGCGTCATTATCGAAATAATCTTGCGGCCGGACGGCGTATATTCGGGATTCTCGCTCGCCAGCAGCGCGTCAACCAGGGCCTGGGCCTCTGTGGGGTTGGCGATGGCAGCACCTGTCGATGCGCCCAGCACGGCGAACTTCTGCGCCGTGGACTGCTCCATCATACGGGGCAGGGACACGGCGTCATCGGCCAGAACAAGAAGGAGGTCGTCCACCATCGCCGTCACTTTGGCCGGCTCCGTGCTGTAGCCCTCCGGAACCGCGTTCACAACCACCGAATCGTGGCCGAACGGGTCGATTTCGAAGCCCAGCTTCTTCAGCAGCGGCGTATGCTCCTCGATGGTGAGGCGGCCTGTTTCGCCCACGGGCACCTCCACGGGGAACAGCGACGTCTGGCTCACGTGCGCCTCCTTGCCCATCTGCTTCAGGAATCGCTCGTACAGGACCCTCTCCCGCGCGCGGCGGATATTCACCACCATCACGCCGGAGGCCGATGGAGTGAAGATGAACCGCCCCTTGATCACCAGTATGCGGCTGGGCGACGGCACGTTCACGTCCTGGAACAGGGCGCCGTAGTTTTGGGATTTATCTATATAAGATGATGGGCGATATGATTTCTCGACTCCGCCTTCGGCTCCGCTCGAAATGACAACATCGCCTAAAGCATTCTCGAAGGGGTCGTAATTCGGATCCACGCCCGCCTGGGGCACGGATACCGGGCGGTATTCATCGAAGTTCCTGCCCGGGAGGGTGATTTCCGCCGAGGCGTCGTCGAAGTCGATGCTGCCCTCCGCGGCGCGGCGGCCGAGCGCCTCGTGCACCGCAGCGTACAGCACCTGGAACAGGACGCTCTCCTGCTCGAACTTTATCTCCGTCTTGGTGGGGCTGATGTTCACGTCGATGGTCGACGGATCGGCATCCAGATATATGAAGTACGAGGGCGTGGTTCCGTCCGGGATCAGCTCCTCATACGCTTTCATCACCGCTTTGTGCAGGTACGGGCTGCGGAAGAACCTGCCGTTCACGAAGAAGAACTGGCAGCCCACGGTCTTGCGGGCGGCTTCCGGCCTGCCCACGAAGCCCTCCACGTTAGCCACGGAAGTTACCGCCTCAACATCCACAACGGAGCCCACAACTGCCGCTCCCATCAAATCCATAATGCGGAACTTGAGCCCCTGAGCGGGCTTCAGCACGTGCACGTCGCGATGGTTATGGCTGAGCGTGAACGATATGTCCGGACGGGTGAGCGCAACGCGCTGGAACTCCTCCAGAATATGGCGTAACTCAACGCTGTCGCTCTTCAGGAACTTCCTGCGGGCCGGCACGTTGAAGAACAGGTTGCGCACAGCGAAGTTCGAGCCCTCTGGCGCGGTGACTTCCCGCGTGGACAGATGCTCCGACGCGGCAAACTCCACCTCCGTGCCCACCTCGTCGCCGGGGCGGCGGGTGCGCAGGGTGACATCGGCCACAGCCGCAATCGACGCTAATGCTTCACCGCGGAAGCCGAAGGTTTCGATGTCGTGGAGGTCCTCCGGGGAGGCTATTTTCGAGGTTGCGTGGCGCTCGAAGCACAGGACGGCGTCATCGGCACTCATGCCGCTGCCGTTGTCGATCACCTGGATAAGCGTTCTGCCTGCGTCCAGCACATTCACGATCACCGATGTAGCGCCGGCGTCCACGGCATTCTCCATAAGTTCCTTCACCACGGAAGCGGGCCTCTGCACCACTTCCCCGGCGGCGATCATGTCGGAAAGGTTCTTCGGAAGTATCTTCAGCGTAGGCATTACAGCAGCGAGTAGAATTTAACGATGTACCACAGCACGAGCGCAATCAGCAGCAGCGTCACGATGCTGATGATAACCTGCGTGCGGCTCTGGACACTGCGGGTCTTCTGGTAGTTTCCGTCGCGGAAAGCCCCGCGGATGCTGCTCCCGGGCACATATTCCCCCTTCTCGCTGGCGGCCTTGTTGCTGCCGTCCACGTCGCCGAACATACGCTTGCGCTCTTCCTCCTCAGGATCGTAATAGCGTGGCTTGTAATTGAACACGCGGTGCTCCTGATTGCCGAAAAATCCGAAATTGAAACCTGCCATAGCTGAAACCTGCGCGCATTATGTGCGCGCTAATCTGCAAATGTACTCTTTTTTCCGTATCTTTGCAAAACCAAGACTTGCAAATATGGATATACGTATCGGCAACGGATATGACGTTCACGCCCTGACCCCGGGGCTCCCGATGTTCCTGGGCGGCGTGCGGATTCCTTCGGAAATCGGCTTTGTAGCGCACTCGGACGGCGATGTGGCCATTCACGCGCTATGCGACGCCATCCTCGGCGCGCTGGCCCTCGGCGACATCGGCCATCTGTTCCCGGACTCGGACCCGGCATATAAGGGCATCGACAGCAAGAAGCTTCTCGCCCGGGTCATCGACCTGGTCAAAAAGAATGGATGGAGGCTGGGGAATGCCGATATCACCATTGCCCTGCAGGCGCCGAAGCTGGCTCCGCATATCGGCCTGATGAAAAAAACTCTGGCACTTGTAATCGGCTGCCCGGAGGACAGAATCAGCGTCAAAGCCACTACTACAGAGCGTCTTGGCTTCGTCGGGCGGGGCGAGGGCTGCGAAGTCTGGGCCACCGCGGTGCTTGTCAAATCGGAATAAAAACCGTACATTTGAGGTCGCATAATAACACTAGTATGAAAATCAAATCCTTTGTTCTCAGGCGCGATAATTATCAGTCGATTGTCTCTCTGATTGACGACGATACCATCGCCGTGGTGCGCCCGGAAAAGTTTGTGGAGCGTCTGTTCCGCAGCCTCATCGAAAGCGTAATCGTGCGCAAGGAAAACGGCGCGCAGGATCTGTCGGCCCTCCTGGAGTACTTCCGCGCGGTGTCGGACAATCCCGGCTATCTGGCGAAACTGGCCGATTTCGAGACGCAAGTGCACTCCTACCTGAGCGAAGGAATGTTCGTATATGCGCCCCTGAAGAGCGTGGAGGACTATCTCCTGGCCAAATGCGCAAGGCTATGTGCCGATGCCATCGCCTGCGGCGTGCCGGGCAGCGAGGTTGTCGACGGAACCGGCTTCGTGGTGTGCCGTGAGCCGGAACCGGGCCGCAAGCCGGTGTTCGACTGGGCCCGTTCGCGCGAGGCCATCGCCCTGCGCTGCAAGGGTTCTGGTCGGCTGATTGTCTCCGGCGGCTATGGCCGGCTGGAGAGCGGCTACGTCGTGCGCATCGGCCGCGGCGGCTCCAACATCCTGGCATCGCTCATCGCATCGGCCCTTGGTGCTGAGTGCGTGGAGATTTATACTGAGGCCGATGGCCTGGACGCCCGCCCCGCTCTCACCTTCGACGAGGCCGCACACTTCTGCGCCGGTGCCGCTGCGCCGTTCGCATCATCGGCCCTGTGGCCTGCGAAGAACGCCGGCATCCCGGTGGTGGTGCGGAATATCTTCAATCCGGGGTTCCCCGGAACTGTGATTTCGGATTCCGTGGATGAGGAGGAAGGCACCGTCTCTGGCGTGATGGTCGATGAAGACCTGGCCCTGGTAACCGTGTACGGCACGGGCCTGCTGGGCTCCGTGGGCATTTCCTCATCCATAATGGGCTGCCTGGGTGCCGCGGGCGTGAACATCAGGTTCATCGCGCAGACATCGTCCGAGTATTCGATTTCGTTTGCGATACCTTCTGGGGATGCTTCGCGCGCCGTGGCGGCTTTGGAGGCCCTAGTGGCTGACAACCCCCTTATGCCTCTGGACGACGTTATGCTGTTCAACCAGCAGGTGGGTATCGTTACGGTTTACGGCAGTCGCATCAAAAACGTCCCCGGCGTGAGCGGCAAAGTCTTCGGCGCCCTCGGTGCCGCAGGCGTGAGTGTGATCGCCTCCGCCCAAGGCGGCGAGGAACTCTCGATCTCCGTAGTGGTGGATTCCGCGGACGTCTCCCGCGCCCTGGCTGCGCTTCAGGCGCTGTAGTTTCTCCTCCCCCCCTCACACACATAGTATGTGTTGTTACACATAGCATGTGTAAACACGAATCGCCATCACAAGTACCTACAAGGCACATTGGCTTCTACACATAGTATGTGTGATTGGCATCTGGCGCAGTCTATGGGGTAGTACACATAGCATGTGTAAACACGAATCGCCCTCACAAGTACCTACAAGGCACATTGCCTTTTACACATAGTATGTGTGGCTAGAGGTACGGGCCGGTGACGGAGGATTTGTTGCGGGGCATTGCCGAGGGCGGGCCCGCGAAGATGACGCGGCCGCCGTTTTCGCCGGCGCCGGGGCCCAGTTCGATTACGTAATCCGCGCTGCGGATCACGTCCGTGTTGTGCTCGATCACCCACACGGTGTTGCCGCGCTCCACCAGCGAATCGAACAACTTGAGGATATGCCGCACATCCTTCGTGTGCAACCCGTCGGTGGG
>JAILDI010000034.1 GCA_024689525.1 Bacteroidales bacterium | reverse complement strand
AAAGCCGCATCGGAAATGGTGGACGGCTCCACGTTCGGGGTATTCGCATTCCTCCAGGAGGGCGATGTGGCCAACGGCATTGCAGCCCATTGGAGCGACACTCCCGGCAACGGCGGCAAATGGAATCCGGCTTTCATGTTCAACCAGCTTGTGAACAAGAGCTCGGGTTCTTATACCTACACGCCTATTCGCTATTGGCCTTCAAACGAAGAAAACACCGTTTCTTTCTGGGCCTATAGCCCTCACAACGCTTCCGCAGTACTCTACGAGGCTGGTACAAGCACCACCTATACCCGTGCATCTCACGGTCTTCCCGACATCAAGTTCTCCGTAACCGACGGCCGGTCCGACTTCATGACATCCAACCTTGTCACCGACAAGACCTACGACAACTGCACTAACCACGACGGCGTGGTGGACTTCGAATTCAACCACCACCTTGCATGGATTGAATTCAAGGCAAAGACCAAGGAGAATTATGCCACCCAGACCTTTACCGTAACGAAGGTAGAAATCATCAACGCCTACAACGACGCTGTGTATCACCAGAACACCGACACCTGGACCGACAAGGCTATCGTAACGGGTCAGGGCCGAAACGCCGTTGCCTTCACCGGAAGTCAGTCACTGGTATACAATGAAGCCAGAAGCTGTTCGTTATACCCTATGTTAATGATTCCCCAGGTGATGGAGCACGGAACGGAGACCGTAAAGGCAAGGATTTCATACACTCAGTCGGAAGGTGGCCAGAACGTGAGCAAAACGGTTGAGGCCAGCCTTAGAGTCAATACCATAGACGAATGGGAAGCCAATCACAAGTATACCTACACTTTCACCATCAGCGCATCCGACGCCGTCAACATTTCCGTCCAGGTGGAGAAATGGGAATATTGGCTGGGAACCAGCGAGTACAAGGAGAACGTAACTATCACCAAGCAGCTCACCTGGGACCCCGACACCTATGTCAGCGGTACTGGCACCAATTGCACGCGCGTTCAGTCGTTCTCTGTGGCAGGAGAAACGGCAAGGGATTATAAGGTGCTTGTGCTCAAACCAGGTGTCAGCCTCAGGGGTAGTTTCATTTTTGATACACCCTACAATGGCACGTGGTACGCAATGTTGGAGCCCATACAGGGCAGTCTGGACGGTTCAATCCTGTTCTCCAATAACAGCGTGATGACGGATGGAACCGTTGGAAACGAGGCGGAGATTTACATCAAGGCGGCCAGCGAAAGCGTTTCGTCCACACAGTATGCCGTACTCCGTTTCATGTGCCGTACACAGCCGGTGGATCCCGCTCACCCGGAGAACGCCCAGACGCTTCCCGTGCAGGATCTCCTGTTAGGCGGCCCGTTCATCATACAACAAAATATCAACTAACGGAATGAAGAAGACACTGACATATCTTGCCATAGCTCTTGCGCTCGTTTCCTGCAGCCGCGATCTGCCGCTGGAGGACGTGCAGGAGATTCATTTCGACCTTGGTATTGCTGTTGCAAAGGCTCCCGGCACCAAATCCACCGTTACCCAGGACGCCAACGGATCCGCAGGAGAGGCCGATATGGGCGAAAACTATATCAAGACGGTGGACGTTTTCTTCTATCAGGAAGCCACCCAGAACGACAATCCCAATGCGACTCCTACCCATCACCTGTACCGCAACAATGCGAATACGAATGACCACTGGACTCTGTCGGACGGCGTATCCGAACAATTCCTCAAAGATATTTTCGGAGTAACCGGTAACAACGAACTCACTTCCGGCCTCAAGTGCACCGCATATGCAGTGGTAAACTATTCTCCCACATCGGGCAGCAGCTTTGCCGACAATGCCACCCGTGCTCAGATCCGCCAGATGGTGAAGGAATCCACCTTCAACACGGTGGACTCCAATGCGGACGGCATCCCGCAGGAGTGCTTTGTGATGGAAGGCGCCACGGAAATCCAGCTCACCATCCAGAACGGCCTGAAATACGCTTCCGGTACAATTCCCGTGTACAGGTCGGCATCCAAGATCCGCCTTGAGGTTACGGTTCCTGACGCTATTGTTACCAATGGCGTGGAAGACGGCAACGGCTTTAACTGGAAGCCCCTCGCCGACAGGATGAAGGTGGTCCTTGTTCACGGTGTGAAGAAGGGTATCATCTGTGCCATGGACGATTCGTACACATACGGTTTTTCCGGAAGCGACAACTATTTCGCAGAGGCCAACGACCCGGATCTATGGCTAACATACGGCCACCGTCTTGTTGCAAACGGAAACAAAATGGACTCGACCGATCCCAGCGTAAAGATTGGGACCAAGTATGAGCACGCCACGCCGATGTATTCCTATCCCACGCAGGACTGGAAGAACACGCCAGAGAATGAAACATATCTCACCCTCATCCTTCCCTGGCAGAGGGAAGATATGACCAACGAGTTCAAAAACACCTACTACCAGATTCCCATTGCTGTGAACCCCACTGACCCGGAATACCGTCTCAAGCACAACCGTTACTACCGTATGGAAGTGGAAGTGGGTATTCTTGGCAGTTTCGAACTGGAAGACAAGGTGCAGCTGTATCCCAGTACCTATATCGTACTTGACTGGAGCGTAAAGAAGGAAGAGCAGGTCAACACCACGGCCCCCGTATCCATGAGCCAGACGGCATACCTTGCCGTCGCCGCCCACGCAGATACGCTGAATAATATTAATACTCACAGCGTGGATTATGCTTCCTCCCACACCGCATCAGTCACAATAACCAAGATTGAGTATCTTGATTATAGCCAGAAACAGATTAGGTTGGCGAGGATAACGTCTGATTACCCGAACAGGATATCCTATTATACCAATTATTCACCGGACGGCAACGGGAGTTATACCGTTTCCGGTTCCGCCACCAACACAACCGTCAACGGCATTTACAATACATATTCTGTAAGAACAGTAGAGAATGCTGAAACAGGCGCCACTTCTGTTGAGTTTTCGCACACTATTGATCCTGCTACGATGTTCTCAACGGTGAATGCGTTCGTCACTGTTTCCAACGGCGTTGTGGAAGACGAACATATCATATTCACCCAGCATCCTCCCATCCGTATTGAGGCACACCAGTCAAATGGGAATATGTTTGTTAATGGAACGGGCAATGCTTCGTCTACAGACAATGTATATACAAATGCCAATGATTGGATAGGTTCCATTAATGACAGGGATGACGCGGCCGGATTGAACATGACCGGCAATAATACGAATCCGAACGTTTACGCCATATACATATCATCTTTCTCCGATGGTTCCAGTTATATAATTGGCGACCCCCGGGTGTCGACACCTGATAACAATATGGGACATTCGGATAATTCCTGGTCGGGAACTTCTTCATATGTTCACAGTTCAACTCAATTTGAAGGAGGAGTATACGGGACATACTATTTCAATTATAGTACATGGAACTCGAATCAAGGCTGGATTACTCGTAACCGGGAAACGACTAATCAAAACGCCAGCGGCGGCCCCGGACGTAACAACTGGGGCAATTATACCTCTGAGGCGAACGCATACGCAGGCGCCGACAACTATTATTATTGGCGTTCCGGCAACTGGAATTATACCTATTACCGCGCTCGGTATTCTTATACTGGTTATTTATCATCCGTATTCGAGGGTTTGACTAATTATTATCCCACCAATGCGACGGGGACAGAAAATATGATTGCCCCGGCCATATTGATTGCTTCTTCTTATGGAAAGACGGCCTATAGCAATATGACCCTGGAAAGAGCCGCTTTGCGTTGTGCGCTTTATCAGGAGGATGGTTATCCCGCCGGCCGCTGGAGGCTTCCCACCTTCTCGGAGGTGAAGTTTATCTTGGAACTTTCCACTGCCGACAAGATACCGACTCTATTCCAGATGGATAAACCGGACTGGGTAGGATACTGGTGTGCAAACGGTAAGGTGGTTGCTGATAGAAATGGTAATATTTTATTACAAACCCCCGGCAATTATACCAATAGTAGCAACACCGCCCCCCGTTGCGTGTATGACCTGTGGTACTGGGGTGAAGATCACACCGATTACGCTACAACCTGGCACCTTGGCGATAACGACTAAAAGGCAAACGAATGAGAAAGACATTTAAATACTTATTCCTTATGCTTGGAGCGGCGCTGTTTATGGCGTCGTGCCAGGAGGAGTTGTCGCCCGTGGAGCAGATTTCGCCCGAGGCGGGAGACGGCCACAAGGTGAAGGTGACCTTCAGCGTTGCCGGTAATTTCAAGGAGTACGACAGCTGGGGTCAGGAGCAGGTGGCAACCAAGTCGTTCGGCGAAATGACCGACGAAAAGCGCGACGGCCTTAAGCTCTGCGTATATGTCTTTGATGAGTACGGCTTTTATCTGGAGAGGGATATGGCGGTAGTGGCCGACCCTCAGCCGTCCAATATCGACCCCAACAATATGGCGGTTGCCGATGATGAGACAGTGTTCTCCATAGAGATTACTCAGTCCCGGAACAAGCGCAGGCTTCATTTTGTTGCCGTGGACGCCTCAAGCTACGATAGTGTTGTTTCTCAGGCATACACCTATGGCTCGGAAGGAACATTTATGAAAGGTATCACAGTTGCCAATAATGTTGACGCATACTGGGCCCGTGAAGAGGTGAATGAAATCGTGGAGGGAACACATTTCTACCGCGTGCCTCTGCTTCGAAACTTTGCAAAATTTACGGTTGTTGCCGGAAACACGCTGCAATCCAACTTCACCCTTAATTCTTTCGCGCTGGTCAACGTTCCGGAAAAAGGTTGTGTGGCAGCGTACAATACTGCAACCGGCGGCTTCGTGAAGTTCTATAACAGGACCGGAACCATTGTCGATCATTCATCGACCTTTACGATGGTCAATTACCACAACCTGCACGACCTGCAGGGTTATCGTGGATACCAGCCGCTTAATGAAACCTGGACAAGTCTAGCTCCCGCCGCCGGTTCATCCGGTGACGGAGGACTCACGTTCACGTCAGTTGGGTCTTTGGCCAATCCCACCCCGCTGTATATGTACGAGAGTCCTAATTCCGAAGGAGCGAGCAAGGGAAAGACATACATCATAGTCAAAGGCACTTTTGTAGATACAAGCGTTAATCCGAACGTAACCTATAACAACCGCTATTACAAGGTTGACATTATGTTCAAAGATACCGAGGGTTATGAGCCGGGTATGGCTTCGGGTGTTTCCACATACTACGATATTCTCCGTAATTTCAGCTACCAGATCAGTATCGACGGAGTCTCGTTCAAGGGTTATGCATCTGCTGGAGAGGCGGCGAGCAAACCGGCCACCAACAACATCTCGGCTTCAATCCTTGCTGAAGGCGTTAACAATGTAAGTGATGGTAACGGGAAAAGGCGTCTGTTCGTGAACAAGACATACCTTATGTACAATTCCGACGGCGCGAAGAACGATTTGCACGCAAAGGCCATCACGGTGGACGGAGACCTTCAGAACCAGAATCTGAGGTTCAGGATAATGTCGGACCCGGACGGTATCATTGCATCGTCCCCGGCTCCTGCAATTGTTTCCGGCACCACTCTTGCCGACGATTACTGTCCCGTAACATATACGCTTTCCGGCCTTAATCCCAGTCAGCCGAAGACGGCCGTAATCCGTCTGTATATTAGCGAATTGGCGGGTTCTGAGACCCTGTTTAGGGATGTTACCATTGTGCTCCGTTCCAAGTATGACCTCATTGTGGACTGTACGGACGTGGTGCCTTCAACCGCCAACAGCACGGTTACTGCCAATCTCCTTATTCCGGACGGTATTAACGAGAATATGTTCCCGTTCTCCTTTACGCTGGAGCCGGCAAAGAAATCCATATATCCCAACACCTCGTTGAACCAGCTTCCGGTGAATGTTGGAACGTCCATTGTTCCGAGCCTTAACGGCGAGAATTCGTTCCAGTACATAAAGACTCTGGGGCATACCGAATATTCCGCCGCCGCCATAAAGGTGGTAAACGGCAACCGTTACCGTGTGATTCCCTGTGAGTTCAAGACCAACACCACCGACAGCGAAACCACGATCTACGTGCATAACGACTACTTTGTGGACGCAAACGGCTCGTTTGAAAACGGCGTGCCCGTATTCCAGGACGGCGACCTTGCCACTGTAACCATCAAGGCGTCCGACTACTACGGTGCAGGAAACAGCCTTCACTATGTGGAATTCAAGACCGTGCGCCAGACCGGAAGCGTGACTGTCTCCCTGACCGAGGAGGGTGTAACGCCAACGTCGATAACCTGTAATCTTGCTCAGAACACCTATAGGGTTGGGACAACAGACGGCGTTACAACCTATAGGGTGCCGTTCTTAACCCAGACGTTCAAGGGAAGCCATTATTCGGCCACGGTCACATACGTTGCCGACGCTAATCTTGATTTCGCCCAGCAAATAAGCGGTTCTGCAACTCAGAACAGGTGGTACCTGTTCATTCCTGCCGGAAGTTTCGAGACGAATCTGGGTAACAACAACTATCCTACCAGCGACCGTTTCAAGAGCGGTATCATCTATGGCGATGTAGCCACCACGGATCCTGCCAATACCGGCCGTGTGGGGTTCAATGTGAACGGAACCACGGAAGTTCAAGGTCGAGAGAAGCCCGAGTTCGACGGCTATCAAGGATTCGAGTTTGCGTATGCTGACGCAGCTAGTGCCAAGATGGGTAGTACCACTACGGGTTATCACATCGGCATTTACCGAGCCATCAACAGCGGTTATTTCACGGAGCTGCAAGAAAGCTATAAGCTTCGCTTCTACCACGCCACCAGTGGTATCAACAACGCCCCTGAAGACGGCCAGCACACCTGGCGCGACGACTGGTATGCCGAAGTAACCATCGGCGACCTCACCGCCCGCCACGCTGTGGACTTCCAGCGCGAGCAGAACAATCAGGCCCACAACGCCAATGGCCTTGACCAGTGGACGTTAAACTTCCACGCTCCTTAATCTAGATATGTCCGCCGCCTGAAATCCGGGCTGTCCCACTAGCATCTCCGCGCGTGTGTAAAGCGGGTAGCAGGAGTCTTCTATCTCAAATGGGTTGTTTTGTGAGGCCGATGTGAAACACACCGCCATCAGAGCTATAAAGACCGAAAGGAAACGCTACATAGGCGTATAGATACGGAAAAAATTCGTATCTTCGCAAAAAGCTGAAACTAATATGCGGAAACTACTCCCTCTTCTATTGCTGGCTTTTATGTCGATGCCGCCCCTCTGCGCCCAGCCCGCAGGCCGGGAGCCCTTCAACGACGGATGGACTTTCACCAAGGACGGAGCCTCGCGTGTGCTCAACCTGCCCCACGACTGGGCCGTTGAGGGCGAATTCACGCAGGAGTATCCCGGCGAAACCGGCAAGCTGCCCTGGTGGGGCCAGGCCGTGTACGGCAAGACGCTGCAGGTGAGCAAGGAGGACCTGGAAGGCGTGGTGCGCCTGGAAGTGGACGGGGCGATGTCCGGTGCCAGCCTTTTTGTGAATGGGCAGGAAGTTGTTTCGCGCCCCTATGGCTATATCTCGTGGGCCGCGGAAATCACTCCGTACCTGCACGAAGGTAGCAATAAAGTGGAAATAGCGCTGAACACCCTCCCGGAATCCAGCCGCTGGTATCCCGGAGGCGGCATATACCGCAACGTGTGGCTGGTTCGCAGCCCCGCCGTGGGAGTTGCCCATTGGGGAACGTATGTAACTACCGACGGCGACGTTGTGAATGTGGAAGTAACTCTTCGCATGAAACAGCCCTGTAGCGGCAAGGTAACCACGCGCATCAAAGGATTCCCTTATGAGGCTACCGTAGATGGCCAAATGTATGACGGAAGAGTCGTAAAGATGAGGATAGAAACGAAGGGTCTTCAGCGCTGGAGCCCTTCTGCTCCGGCAGTATACATTGCCGAAACCACGGTTGAGGCCGATGGCTTGGTCGACGTGTACGAAACGCCTTTCGGCATCCGTACAGCGGAATGGAGGGCCGATGGATTCTACCTCAACGGCGTGAAAACTTTCCTCAAGGGCGTGTGCCTGCATCACGATGCGGGCGCGCTGGGCGCCGTGTGGAACCAGGACGCCTGGGTGCGCCGCCTGCTCAAGCTCAAGGAGATGGGCTGCAACGCCATCCGCTGCACTCATAACCCTCCGGCGCCGGAGTTCCTGGACCTTTGCGACAGCTTGGGCTTCCTGGCGCTGGACGAGTTCACGGACACGTGGACCTGGCCCAAGAAGGAAAACGGCTATGCAAAGTTGTTCGACCAGTGGGCGGAGCGGGACCTTGTGGATATGATCCACCGGGACCGCAACCATCCCTGCATCATCGCCTGGAGCATAGGCAACGAGTGCGGCGAGCAGGGGGATCCCACCCGCTGGTGGGTGCCTCAGATGCTCACGGACATCTGCCATCGGGAAGACCCCACGCGTCCTACCACCGCCGGCAACGACAATCCCTGGGCTGCAAGCCAGGACTATGCCGGCACCATCGACATATATGGATTCAATTACAAACCCCACCTTTACGCGCAGTTCCGCGACACGCACCCCGGCCAGCCTTTCTACGGCAGCGAAACGGCCTCCTGCATATCTACAAGGGGGTATTACCGCTTCCCTGTGAGCGACGACAAGGCCGAAGGATGGAACTTCGGAGCGCCTTTCCAGGTGAGTTCGTACGACCTTTACGCCCCGGCCTGGGCATCCTGCCCGGACTATGAGTGGGGCTACGAGGATCAGGTGCCGGAGTGCGCAGGAGAGTTTGTGTGGACGGGCTACGACTATCTTGGAGAGCCCACGCCGTATAATCTGGATATTACCGTTCTCACCAACTTCCACACGGAGGAGGAGAAGGCGCAGGCCATAGCGATGTTCGAGAGCTGGGGCCAGCGCGTGAGCATGGAGCCGCTGCCTTCCCGCAGCAGCTATTTCGGCATTATCGACCTTGCCGGATTCCCCAAGGACCGCTTCTGGCTTTATCAGAGCCGATGGGCCCCCGACATGCCTGTAGCGCATATTCTGCCGCATTGGACGTGGCCCGGCCGCAAGGGCGAGGTGACGCCGGTGCACGTGTACACCTCTGGCGACGAGGCTGAGCTCTTCCTTAACGGGAAGTCGCTGGGCCGCAAGCCCAGGGAGGGCTATCGCATCCGTTGGGACGATGTCGTGTACGCGCCCGGAACGCTCAAGGTCGTCGCATACAAGGGCGGCGTCAAGTGGGCGGAGGAAGAGGTGCGCACGGCCGGAAAGGCCAAGCGCATCGTTCTGGAGACAGATTACGTGGGCGAGGAGCTGGTGTATGTGTCGGCCCGTATCGTGGACGCCCGCGGGACGCTGGTGCCGGACGCATCGAACCTTATCACTTTCAAGGTTAAAGGCGGGGCGCAGGTCATTGCCACCGACGCCGGAGATCCCACATCGCACCGGAGCTTCCGGGAGACCTCCATCCCGGCTTTCGGCGGGATGGCATCGGCCATAATACTTAAAAAAGGAGAGGCCTTCACCCTCACGGCGGAGAGCAAAGGCCTTTCGAAAGCCACGCTGAAGCTTCTCTAGCGGTACTTTTCGTAGTCCGGCATTGCCATACCGGCCATAAAGTCGTGGAACACCTTCTCGTCCTTCGGGCAGATGAGGAGGGCGTCCGGCGTGTCCACCACGATGTAGTCCTTGAGGCCCTTTACGGCCAGGAGTTTATCCTTGTGTTTCGATATGACGATGCTGTCCGTGCAGTCGTCCAGGATGTGGGCGAAGGTGTTCACGGCGTTGCGGGAACTGTCCTTTTCAGGGATAAGCCGATAGAGGGCCTCCCAGCTGCCAACGTCCGTCCAGCCGAATTTGGCGGGGTAGAGCCAGGCTTTGTCCGTGCGCTCCATCACGCCGTAGTCCAGGGAAACCTTGGGGCAGTCGCCGTATGAGCGTTCGATGAAGGCCGGTTCGCCGGGAGTGCCGATGGCCTGCTCCCAGCCCGTGAACTGCGATGTAACCTCAGGCAGGAGGCGTTCCAGCTCGCCCACGATGGTCTTGGCGCTCCACAGGAACACGCCGGAGTTCCAGAAGAACTCGCCGGTGCGGAAGAATACCTTCGCCAGCTCCTCGTCGGGTTTTTCCGTGAAGGTTTTCACCTTAAGGGGCTTGCCGCTCAGGTAGGCGTTCTTGCCTTCCTTTACCTGGATGTAGCCGAAGTTCACATCGGCACTCTTGGGAACGATGCCCAGGGTCATCAGCACGTCGTGCTCTTCCACGTAGGCGAAGGATTCGTTGATGGTGCGGGTGAAGAGGAAGTCGTCGCGGATCACCTGGTCCGACGGGGTGGCCACGATCACGGCGTCCGGATTGCGCTTTATCAGCGTGTATGCGGCGTATGCCATACAGGGCGCGGTTCCACGGCTGTAGGGCTCCAGAATGAGGTTTTCGGGCTTTAAGCGGGGGAGGATTTCGCGGGCGGCACCGGCATACTTTTCAAGGGTTACCACCAGGATATTCTCTTCCGGGACGATCTTGGCGAAGCGCTCGAAGGTGAGGTCCAGAAGTGTGCGGCCCATATCGGCCACACGGAGGAACTGGGTGGGGCGGTCCTCCCTGGAGATGGGCCAGAAGCGGCGTCCGGAGCCGCCGGCCATGATTACGCAATATCGGTTATTTTTCATAGTTCTATGTGTGCATTGGAATCCAAGCCTGGGGGAAGTATTTTAGGGAAATCGTGTCTTTGTCGTACACCACTGAGATGACGTCGAAGAACACTTCCTTGCCGTCGGAGGGGTGGGAGTTGATGTAGTCGTTGGCCGCGTCGGTGATGCGGTGGCGCTTGATGGCCCCCACCTTGTCCTGGGGGAGGATGTCCATCGGCGACAGCAGCGATTTCACCTCCACGAAATGGAGGCCTTCCTTGGATTCGGAAATGATGTCCACCTCCAGATGGCCCGTGCGCCAGTTCTTTTCCACTATTTTCTGCCCCCTGGATTGGAGGAAGTCGCAGGCCAGTTCTTCGCTTTTCTGGCCCATTGCCTTTCGTCCCCTGATTTTCATCTGAATTTGACTACGCTTATCCCGGAGCCTCCGAACTGGATGTGTTCGTCCTGGACGGACACAACCCCGGGAATTGTTCTTACGAATTTCTGTATTTCTTCGCGGAGCGCGCCCGTGCCCTTGCCGTGCAGGATGCGCACCGATTCTACGTCAAGCATAAGGGCGTCGTCCACGTATCTAACCACGTTGTCCAGCGCCTCGTTTACTCTCTGACCCCTTACGTCCAGTTCCGTGCGGAACTCCGCGCGGCGCTTTGCGATGGATGCGTCCACCACCTGGCGGGGTTTGCCGGCCTTGCGCTGCGCTTCCCGGAATTCGTTGGAAGTTACCCTTTCCACGCGGTCCGGGGCCATTTTCGTGCTCACGTTGCCAACTATTACCGTGATGGCTTTGGCCGATACTTTGGCTACTTCGCCCATCATACCGTTGCTCTTAACGCGCACTTTTTCGCCAACCTTGAGAGGGGCTTTGCGGAAGGCCTCGATGCGGGCCTGCTCCGCCTGGGCTTCCTGCATTTGCCGGAGCTCTTCCGGATTGGAGCGCTTCAGTTTCCGCTCTGTGGCTTTGTCCTTGCGCTGCTGCACGGTCTTGAGTTTGTCGTCCAGGTATTTGTCGCGTTTGCGGCGGTTTTCCTCCAGCGCGCCCAGGAAACCCTGGAGCTGCTCACGCGCGTCTTTTGTGGCTTCTTTCTCCGCCTTGCTTTCCTTGATGGTGCGGATGGTGTTTTCCACCTTGGCGTTGGCGTCTTTCACTATGCGACGGGCCTCTTCATTGGCTTCGTCGATGATGCGGCGGCGGGTTTCCTTGATGTCCTGGAGCTCTTTCTGGTATTTATCCGTGATGTTCTCCAGGGTTTTGTCCGTGGCGCGTATGCGGGTGAGCTTTTCGTCCAGGGCCTTGCGGCTGCGGACGATTTTGCGGAGGTTCCGTTCGATGCCAACGAATTCCTGACCCGCCTTTTCTTCCGCGTCCTTTACTATCTCTTCCGGGAGGCCCATTTTGCGGGCCAGTTCGAAGGCGAAGGAGTTGCCGGGCAGGCCTTCTTCCAGGCGGAAAAGGGGCGCCATATTCTGCGCATCGAACATCATTGCGCCGTTGGCGACGCCGTTATTGCCGCTGGACGCATATAGTTTGAGGTTGGTGTAGTGCGTTGTTATCACGCCGTACGTGCCCCTGCGGTCCAGTTCCGCCAGAATCGACTCCGCTATGGCGCCGCCGGCGGCGGGCTCTGTGCCCGAGCCGAATTCGTCGATGAGGACGAGGGTCTTTTCATCGGCCTTTTCCAGGGTCTGGCGCATATCGGCCAGGAAGGAGCTATATGTGGAGAGGTCGTTGTCGATGGACTGGTCGTCCCCGATGGACACCATTATGCGGCTGAAGACCGGGAGTTCCGAGGTTTCCGACGTGGGGATGAGCATACCCCACTGGAACATATACTGGAGCAGGCCCACGGTCTTGAGGCACACGGATTTGCCGCCCGCGTTGGGGCCGGAAATCATCAGGATGTGCTTCTCCGGGGTGAGGTTTATGGTGAGGGGGACGATCTGCTTGTGCTCCTTGCGCAGGTTGCGCTCCAGGATGGGGTGGCGGGCCTTGCGGAGGCTTAATCGACCCTCTTCCGATATGATCGGCATCCCGGCCACGAGGTCCAGGGCCACATAGGCCTTGGCCATTATGAAGTCCAGCTCGCCGATGAATTCCGCGGCTGCGATGAGGTCCGGGATCCAGGGGCGCAGGAAGTCCGAGAATTCTCTTAAGATTCGGCTGATTTCGCGGGTTTCGGCGAAACGGAGTTCGGAGAGTTCGCCCGTGAGGGCCACGATTTCCGCCGGTTCGATGAAGGTGGTCTTGCCGCTGGCGCTTTCGTCGTAGATGTATCCTGGCAGGAGCCTCTTTTTTGCCGATGACACCGGGATGAGCATCCTTCCGTCGCGGATGGTGACGCTTGCGTCGGCATCGGCCAGGCCGTCCTCACGCGCCTTGCGGAGTATGGCGTTGATGCGTTTCGAAAGGCCCAGTTCCTTTTCCCTGAGCTGCTTGCGGATGTCGTATAGCTGGTCCGATGCGGTGTCCTTGATTTCGCCGTATTTGTCCAGGATTGTGTCGATCCTTTCTTTGACTTCCGGGAATTTCGCGGTTTTCGCGGCCTTGCGCTTGAGGTTGGGGTAGACGCCATCCTTGACGCCCTTGAAGAAAGTCTGGGCCTTGTCCAGGGTGTCCAGGGTGGTGCGGAGTTTTCCCATGCTCAGCAGGTCGATGGATGCGCTTTTGGCGATGGGCTCGAGGAAGGGGATGCAATCGACATAACCGCTGGTGGGGAAGCCCTCCTCGAACATCAGGATGAGGCGCATTTCGTCCGTGAGGTTCAGCCGGCGGCGGATTTCATCCTTGCCAGTGCTGAAGCTTTCGGTCTGCGCGCGGGAGGCGGCATAGTCCGTGGAGCAGCGGGATTCGATCATCGACCTTATGCGGTCGAAACCTAACTTACCTTCCAGGCGGGCATCCGGATCACTCATTGTCGGCCCTCCTTTTTATGCCCGTCCATCGCATCCTCCAGCAGGGTGATGAGGGTGGTCATATCCGGCACGGGCGTCACCTTGCCGCCGCGCACGAATACCACCTTGCCGGTTTCTTCCGAGCACACGATTACATCGGCATCGGTCTCCTCGCTGAGGCCCACGGCTGCCCTGTGGCGCATTCCGTACCGGGCCGGGAGGTCCGTGCGGGACGTCATCGGCAGTTGACACCTGGCTGCGCATATGCGGTTGCCGTTGATTATCATCGCGCCGTCGTGGAGGGGGGAGTTCTTGAAGAAGATGTTCATCACCAGACGGCGGTTGATTTCCGCGTCGAAGCTGTCGCCCGTGCGGATATACTCGTCCAGGTCCGAGCCGTGACGGATTACGATGAGCGCGCCGGTCTTGTCGTCCGACATGGTTCTTATTGCGGCCGAGAGTTCCTCCACCGACTTGCTGCTCATCTTGTTCTCCTTGATGCCCAGCAGCCGGTTGAACAGTTCCGTAGCCTTCCGCGATATTCCCGCCTGTGTTGCCACCCTGTTCATCAGGTGCCTGATTTCCGGCTGGAACAGTATGATTATGGCCAGTACACCCACGTCCAGCAGCGTGTTCAGCAGCACGGTCATCATCCGCATCTGCAACGCCGCCGCCACCTGCTGCGCTATGAACAGCACCACCAGCAAAATCACGATGTTCACCACCGTCGAATTGCCCCTGATACTGCGTATAAGCAGGAAAATGAGCAGGGCAACCATCAGGATGTCCAGCGCATCTGCTACAGTGAAGTGCAGGAATGAAAATACTCCCATAATCATAGCTCACAAAGATACGCAAAATTTCGGGAATCGGTATCCGTAAAGTGCAACTTGTTGTCTGTTAACTAGTTATAAAAAGTCGACTCGGTAAAACGCCGAGTCGACTTTCTGTAATACGCTTATTTTCAGCGCTTTGCGTTTTACGCCTTTTAGCGCAGGATGTCGTTAAGGATGCTGGAAGCGGCCTGGAGGGCGCCTTCACCGGGACCTTCGATGACGATTGGCAGGGGGTGGAAGGAGCTGCGGATCATGATCGCGTTCTCCGTGCCCTTGAGGTGGTACGCGGGGTGGTTTTCCGGAATCTGTTTAACGCAGATGCAGCTGAGGTAGCCGTTGTCCGACTTTTCCAGCGAGGCTACGAAAAGGAGGCGGCAGCCTTCGCGGGCGGCGCCGAGATACGCCTCGCGGAACGACGGTTCCATGGCTTCAAGTTTAGCGTAGAATGTCTCCAGAGGCACGTCCACAAGGTTTAGCGGGATAATCGGCTCAACTTTTACGTCGGCCTCTTCCAGCTGGACGCCGGCCTCGCGGGCCAGGATCAGGAGCTTGCGCAGGGCGTCGCGGCCGATGAGGTCGGCGCGAGGGTCAGCCTCGGTGAGGCCTTCGTCCTGGGCGGCTTTCACGAGCGATGCAAAGCTTCGGCCGTCGCTGCCGTACTGGCCAAGAATCTGGTTCAGGGTGCAGCTCACCACAGCTTCCAATGCCAGAACTTCCTCGCAGCTGTTGGTGCCTCGTGCGATGGAATCCAGCACAGGCAGTGCCGATCCCACTGTGGTCTCGTAGCGCAGGAAGGCTCCGCTTTCGCGGGCCGCTGCGTGCATCGACGCGTACTCGACATAAGGGATGGCGAACGAGCGCCTGTTGGACGATACGATATTTATGCCGCGCCTGAGCAACTGCTCGTAGCGCTGATGAATGGTCTCGCTGCCGGTGCAATCGACAAAAACGGAACCGCGCGGGGCCACACTGCAGATTTCGTCGATATAATCGCCCTGAAGCGGAGTTTCTGTCGATGTTATTCCTTTAAGGTCGATGTTGTATCCGCTGCTGCGCCCCAGGCCGATGACCTTGAGCCGCTTGCCGGTTCTGGCGGCTACGGTTTCCTCGCTGCGGCCGATGAGCTCAAGGAGCGCCTTGCCCACTGCGCCCACTCCGGCGATGAAAAGACTGACTTCCTTCTGCGGCAGCGTTTCGAAAAATGCGCGGTGCAGGGCCCTCAGCGCGGGATTCTCCACTTCCGGAAGCACAAGGATGCGGAGGTTTCCGCTCTGTTCTTCCATTTTGCGCGGAGCAACGCCGGCGGCCTTCAGGGCCTTGGCTGCTTCGGCTTTATCGGTGCTGCCTACGAGGGTTATAGCCACCAGGCCGTCTTCTGTTTTGGCCGATGCCAGGCCCAGCGTGTCCGGCGCCTTGTCTGAAATAACGGTCTTGCCGCCTGCGGGAGCGAATGTGTTACGTACCTCAATGGCGATTCCGGCCTCCATAGCCGGCGCGACGGTGGGTGCATACAGCACCTTGGCACCGTTCTGAGCCATCTCGAGGGCCGATTTGTACGACATTTCGGGAATCGTTCGTGCTGCGGGGACCTGTCTGGGATTGGCAGTCATTATGCCCGGGACATCTGTCCATATCTGGAGCGAATCCGCCTTGAGCGCCGCCGCGTAAATAGCCGCACTATAGTCCGAACCTCCGCGGCCCAGGGTGCTCACGCCCCCCTCCGGAGTGCCGCAAATAAATCCCGGCGCCACGAAAACCTGAAAACTGTTTCTAACTTCGCGGACTAAAACTTTTTCTCCGGAAAATGTCGAAAAAGTTTTGTCCGACTCCGTAGACGAAACAGTTTTCTCTGTACTGAACGCGGCGAGGATGTTATTTCGCGTGGCGTCGCGGTCGCCCTTGATGATGAGGCGGCGGGAGTCCAGCCATTGCGAGCGCACGCCATCGACCCTTAATTTGCGTTCGATTATTCGGGTGGAGAAGATCTCGCCGAAGGTGACGCGCTCATCTTCCGGAGCCTGGCGCATCTGGGCGAAGAGGCTGCGGATTTCATCGGCCGCATCGACCCTCTCGCTTCCAGTGAAAAGCCTCTGCACTATCTTCAAATGGCGATTTTCCAGCGCCGTCAGCGCTTCCGGATCGCCGCCCAGGAGGGTGTCCGTCGCCCCGCTGATGGCCGATGCCACCAGCACGACCTGCCCCTTGGGCATCTCCGCTTCCACAATGTCCAGAACCTGCGATATGTGCGTGGCGTCCGCAACGGAAGATCCGCCGAATTTCAGTACACGATACATCATTTTGCAAAGATAATAAATTATCGGATAAGGTATGCCGTAAAATGGAACTTGTTGATTTATAGCGACATATGAAAATTAAATGCGGCAATACGCCGCATTTAAAATCCACAAATCACTGACACTCAACGCCTTACATTTTACGCACGACCGCGGCGGGGAAGCCGGAGGGCGCGCATCGCGTTCAGGACGGCGAGGACGGTGACGCCCACGTCTGCGAAGACCGCCATCCACATTGTGGCGAGGCCGACGGAGGCCAGGGCCAGGACGAGCACCTTCACGCCAACTGCGAACCAGATGTTTTCCGTGGCGATGCGCACGGTGCGCCGGGCGATGCGGATGGCGGTGGCCAGGGACGACGGTTTGTCGTCCATCAGCACCACGTCGGCCGCTTCGATGGCGGCGTCCGAGCCCAGGGCGCCCATTGCGATGCCCACATCGGCCCGTGCCAAAACCGGTGCGTCGTTGATACCGTCGCCCACGAACGCCACGGTGCCGTCACCCATAAGCGCTTCCAGCTGCGCCACCTTGTCCCCCGGGAGCAGGCCGGCGTGGAAGGCATCGACCCCCACTGCAGCGGCCACTCCGGCGGCGACGCTCTCCTGGTCGCCCGTCAGCATCACCGTGCGGCGGACTCCGGCTTCCCGCAGGGCCGAGATTGCGTCGGCGGCATCGACCTTAATCTTGTCGGAAATGACGATGTGGCCGGCATATTCCCCGTCGACGGACACGTGCACGATGGTGCCGTCGTGGTGGCACGGATGCCAGGCGGCGCGCTCCGATTCCATCAGTTTGCTGTTGCCCACGGCCACGCGACGGCCATTAACCAGCGCGGTAACTCCCTGACCTGCAACCTCTTCGATGGCCGATATCTCGCAGTCATCGGCCTCATTGGGATAGGCATTGCGCAGCGCCATCGCAATCGGGTGGGTCGAATGCCGCTCCACGTGCGCAGCCAGGTGGAGGAGTTCCTGAGGGTCGATGACGTCGGGATGCACGGCGCTCACTTCGAATACGCCCTCGGTGAGGGTGCCGGTCTTGTCGAAGACCACGGTGCGGACGCTGCGAAGCGTGTCCATAAGGTTCGCACCCTTGATGAGGATGCCCTTCCGCGACGCCCCGCCGATGCCACCGAAGAAGCTCAGCGGCACGGAAATCACCAGCGCGCAGGGGCAGGAGACCACCAGGAACATCAGGCCCCTGTACACCCAGGTGGCCCATTCGCCGGTTATGAAGGACGGGACGATGGCCACCAGCACGGCCAGCGCCACAACGATGGGAGTGTAGATTCTGGCGAACTTCGTAATGAAGCTCTCGCTGCGGGACTTGTGTTCCGTGGCGTGCTCCACCAGTTCGAGGATTTTCGATGCCGTGGACTCGCCGAACTCCTTGGTCGTGCGCACTTTAAGCACACCCGTGAGG
>JAILDI010000222.1 GCA_024689525.1 Bacteroidales bacterium | reverse complement strand
TATTTCTCATATCGAGGCTTTTCAGTTTGGATTGCAAATTTACGATTTCCTACGGAAAGGCGGAAATATTTTGCCATTTTGGAAATAAAGCGTATCTTTGCAGCCCTGCAAAAAATGCAAGGAAAAGTTAACTTATTTATTTACACCAAATTAACAACCCAATGCCTGGATTAATTGGAAAAAAAATCGGAATGACTTCCGTTTTCGATGCCGCCGGCAAAAATATGCCGTGCACCGTTATTGAGGCTGGTCCGTGTGTTGTTACGCAAATCCGTACAGTTGAGAAAGATGGTTATGCCGCTGTACAGCTTGCCTATGACGATATCAAGGAAAAACACGCCAGCAAGCCCCTTCAGGGCCATTTCAAAAAGGCAGAAACCACGCCGAAGCGCAAGCTCGTGGAATTCAAGAATGATTTCCCCATGGAGCTGAAGCTCGGCCAGGTGATCACCCTCGCAGACCTTTCCGAAGGTGTCGGGTGGGTAGATGTCACCGGAACATCCAAGGGTAAAGGTTTCCAGGGCGTTGTGAAACGCCACGGATTCCAGGGCGTAGGTGGTCAGACCCACGGCCAGGATGACAGACTTCGTCACCCCGGTTCCATGGGCGCATCCTCCTGGCCTTCCCGCGTTTTCAAGGGTATGCGTATGGCCGGCCACATGGGCGGCGACCGCGTCAAGGTTTTCAACCTGCAGGTCATCAAGGTCATCCCTGAAAACAATCTTCTCATTCTCAAGGGTTCCATCCCCGGAGCCAAAGGTTCTTATGTAATTGTGGAGGACTAAGCGTTATGAAACTCGACGTTTACAAAATCGACGGTACCGCAGCCGGCAAGCAGGCCGAGCTCGCTGATGACATCTTCGCCATCGAACCGAATGACAACGCTATCTACCTCGATGTGAAGCAGTATCTTGCTGCACAGCGCCAGGGTACCCACAAGACCAAAGACCGCAGCGAAGTCGCCTACTCCACCAAGAAGATGGGACGCCAGAAGGGCGGCGGCGGCGCACGCCACGGTTCCATCAAGTCCAACATCTATGTAGGCGGCGGTACCGCACACGGTCCGCGCCCGCGCGATTACGACTTCAAACTCAACAAGAAGGTGAAACAGCTGGCCCGCTTCTCCGCACTTACCTATAAGGCAAAGGACGGCGCCATCACGATGGTTGAGCCCTTCTCCATGGAGAAGCCTTGCACCAAGGATTTCATCAAGATCCTCGACGCACTCAAGGTCAACGGCCGCAAGACCCTCGTCATCCTTCCCGAAAACTCCAAGAACATTTACTTATCGTCTCGCAACCTGCCGGAAGCCAAGGTTATCACCGTTGACGAGATCAACACCTACGTGCTGCTTCATGCAAACCACCTGGTGCTGGTCGACGGTGTCCAGGACATTCTTGCTGACAGACGTAAATAAACCGCACAGCAATGGGAATTTTAATTAAGCCAATCGTAACTGAGAAAATGACGGTTCAAGGCGATAAGTTGAACCGTTACGGTTTCATCGTCGACAAGGATGCCAACAAGATCGAGATCAAGAAGGCAGTCGAACAGATGTACGGTGTGTCCGTCAAGGACGTCAATACCGTTAACTACCACGGCAAGCGCAAAAGCCGCTATACCAAAGCCGGTATGCTGACAGGCCGCACGAACCACTACAAGAAGGCGTTCGTGACACTGGCCGGTGATGATAAGATTGATTTCTATAGCAACATCTAAGGACTATGGCAGTACGTAAATTCAAACCGGTAACTCCCGGTACCCGCAATAAGGTCATCAGCACCTTCGAAGAGATTACCTGCACCACCCCTGAGAAATCGTTGCTCGAACCCCGCCGCCGCAGCGGTGGACGCAACAACCAGGGCAAGATGACCGTCCGCTATATCGGTGGCGGCCACAAGAAGATGTACCGCGTGATCGACTTCCTCCGCAACAAGGATGAGTACACCGCCACGGTCAAGACCATCGAATACGACCCGAACCGCAGCGCACGCATCGCTCTCGTTGTTTACGCTGACGGTGAGAAGCGCTATATCATCGCTCCGAACGGCCTCAAGGTCGGTCAGGTGATCGCTTCCGGCAGCGGCGTTGCTCCCGAAGTGGGCAACACGCTTCCTCTTGCAGAAATTCCGCTCGGTACCCTCGTTCACAACATCGAACTGCGTCCGGGTGCAGGTGCCGTCATGGCACGTAGCGCCGGCGCATACGCACAGCTTACGGCTCGCGAAGGCAACCACGCTGTCCTCCGCCTCCCTTCGGGTGAAACCCGCATGGTGCTCGTCAGCTGCCGCGCAACCGTCGGTGTCGTATCGAATACCGACCACAACCTCGAGTCTCATGGTAAGGCTGGTCGCCGCCGCTGGCTCGGACGCCGCCCGCACAACCGTGGTGTCGTCATGAACCCTGTGGATCACCCGATGGGTGGTGGTGAAGGCCGCGCATCCGGCGGACACCCGCGTTCCCGCAAGGGTCTGCCTGCTAAGGGCTACAAGACCCGTAACCCGAAGAAGAACTCGAACAAGTTCATCATCGAAAGAAGACACAAATAACGGAATTAAATCTACAAGACTATGAGTCGTTCACTTAGAAAAGGTCCTTACATTCAGGACAGCCTGGAAAAGAAAGTCCTCGCGATGAACGAGGGCAAGATGAACAAAGAGGCCATCAAGACCTGGTCCCGTTCCAGCATGATTTCCCCTGACTTCGTAGGTCACACCATCTCTGTGCACAACGGAAACAGATTCATTCCGGTATATGTGACTGAGAACATGGTTGGCCACAAGCTCGGCGAATTCGCTCCGACCCGTACTTTCAAGGGCCATTCCGGTAATCGTTAACAGTAAAAAAAGATTACAATGGGAAAACGTAAAAGAGAAATGGCCGACAGGCTGAAAGAAATAAAGAAACAGACAGCTATCGCAAAGCTGAATGATGTTCCTACCTCCCCGCAGAAGATGCGCCTCGTGGCTGACATCATCCGTGGTGTCGAGGTCAACAAGGCGCTGGATATCCTCAAGTATTCCAAGAAAGAGGCATCCGTCCGCCTGGAGAAACTCCTTCGCAGCGCCATCGCAAACTGGGAAGCCAAGAACGAAGACCGCCGCAAGGAACTTGAAAACGGCAATGTGATCGTCAAGACCATCATGGTTGACGAAGGCCGCACGCTGAAGCGCATCCGCACGGCCCCGCAGGGTCGTGCAGCCCGCATCCGCAAGCGTTCCAACCACGTCACCATCGTGCTGGACGTGAAACCTGCCAAGAAAGAAGAAACCAAACCAGTAGAGGAGGCAAAGTAACATGGGACAGAAAACCAATCCTATCAGCAATCGTGTAGGTATTATCCGCGGTTGGGACTCCAACTGGTACGGTGACTACCCCACCCGGATTCTGGAAGACGCCAAGATCCGCGAATACCTCAACGCACGTCTCGCGAAGGCTTCGCTTTCCAAGATCGTGATTGAGCGTACCCTCAAGGTCATCACGGTGACCGTCCACACTGCCCGTCCCGGTGTCATCATCGGCAAGGGCGGCCAGGGGGTCGACAAACTTAAGGAAGAACTCAAGAAGGTCACTGCCAAGGACGTTCAGATCAACATCTTTGAGGTGAAGCGCCCCGAGGTAGACGCTACAATCGTAGCAGACAGCATCGCCCGTCAGATTGAAGGCCGTGTGAGCTATCGCCGCGCCATCAAGATGGCCATCGCCACCGCAATGCGCGTTGGTGCAGAGGGCATCAAGGTTCAGATCAGCGGTCGTGTAGGCGGCGCCGAAATCGCACGCAGCGAGATGTTCAAGGAGGGTCGTACCCCCCTGCACACCTTCCGTGCCGATATCGACTACGCACTCGCAGTAGCCCGCACACAGATGGGTACCATGGGTATCAAGGTGTGGATCTGCAACGGTGAGAAGTATGGCAAACAGGATCTTTCTCCTAACGCCGGCTTCGCATCCAGCGCAGCTGCTCCCGGTGCCGGACGCCGTGAAGGCGGCCGTGGCGACCGCGGAAACCGTGGCGGCCGTGGTGGCCGTCGTGGTGGCGAGCGCAAGTAATCGCTGCGTACGTAACGCATCATCGCAAGGGCGGACCCGCAACGGGCTCGCCCTTGTTTTTTACGCAGAACTTGAGTACTTTTGTAAAAATATGAAAGTATGAAACTTCAAACCATCATCCTTGCCGCAGCGGCGCTCCTGGCAGCAGCCTGCGCACAGGAAACCAACAGAACTCTCGTAACCTGCGACTTCGGCGCCAATGCCCCGGATTCCGTAACCTTCACCGTGGGTGAGCAGTGGGACACCGTCATCACCCCCGTGCGCGGGAAAGTAAAGGCCGACCTTCCCATCGACAAGACCCAGCTCGCATTCATGCTGGTCGATGCCGACCCGGTCCATTTCGTGTCCGACGGCAGCCATATCACCATCGACACACAAAATGGCACCGCCCTCTCCGATGATCCGGACGGCCCCACCTCGCGGATGAATGCCCTCAACACCTGGGAAACCGCGTTTATGGAGGAATTCAACGCCGGGATGGAGACTGTCGATGAGGCCGGACAGGACGCATATATCGACCAGGCCGTGGAGAAATACAACGAGCATCTCCTGGGCGTGGTTGAGGAGAATAAGGACAATGTGGTAGGCCTGATGGCCGTTTCCTCCATCCAACTGGACGATGACGCCCAGATGAAGGACGTCCTGAACAGCCTGTCCGACGAGCTCCGCCAGGACCCTTACATCCAGAAACTCCTGGCCCTGTACGAGACCAAGTCCCGCACGGGCGTCGGCTCCAAGTTCGTCGACTTCGAGGTGGTCCAGGACCCGGACAAGCCTAAAAAATCGACCGTAAAGTTCTCGGACTATGTGGGCAAGGGCAAATATGTGCTGGTCGATTTCTGGGCCAGCTGGTGCGGCCCCTGCAAGGCCGAGCTGCCCAACATCGCCGATGTGTACAAGAAGTATAAGGGCAAGAAGTTCAACGTGTTAAGCGTTGCGGTTTGGGACGAGCCCGCCGCCACCAAGGAGGCCGCCAAGGCTCTCGGCATCAAGTGGGACCAGATCATCAACGCCCAGCAGATTCCCACCGACATCTACGGCATCGAGGGTATTCCCCACATTATGCTCATCGACCCGGACGGAGTCATCATCGCCCGCGGCATTCGCGGCGCCGACATTGAAAAAGCGGTGAGCGAGGCGCTGGCATCGGCCAAATGAAAGTAAAGGAAAAAATCGCACTGTTTCCCCATAACCCCGGCGTGTACCGATACTACGACGCCGGGGGTAATGTCATATATGTAGGCAAGGCGAAGGACCTGCACAAGCGCGTGGCCCAGTATTTCGTGCCCCCTGAGCGCCTCAATGCCAAGACCCGCATCCTGGTGTCCAAGATTGCCGATGCGCAGTACTCTGTGGTGGACTCCGAGGCCGACGCCCTCCTGCTGGAAAACAACCTCATCAAGCAGTACAAGCCCAAGTACAACATCCTCCTGAAGGACTCCAAAACCTATCCCTGGATATGCGTGACGGGCGATGATTTCCCGCGCGTGTTCATCACGAGGCATATGGAGAAGGGCAAGGGCAACCGCTATTTCGGGCCCTATAGCTCCGTAATGCACGCCCGCGGGATGGTGGAGTTCTTCTCGTCGGTTTTTCCTTTGCGCACCTGTCGATTGTCGATAACCTCCCAGGCCATCCTGCAGCACAAATACCGCCCCTGCCTGGACTTCCATATAGGTCGATGTAAGGCCCCCTGCGTGGGCGGGATATCTAAGGCGGAGTATGCCGCCAATATTGACGACATCGTGCGGATTCTGTCCGGGCGGGGTTCTGAGGTCATCCGCCATTACCGCAATCTAATGGCCGATGCAGCCGCGCAGCTCGACTTCGAGCAGGCGCAGCTATACAAGGAGAAGATGCAGGCCGTGGAGAAGCATTATGCCAAGAGCGTGGTGACATCGGCCTCTGACATTGCTGCCGACGTGTTTTCAATTGTGTTGGATGGCGGCGAGGCGTACGGAAACTTCCTGCGCGTCCGCGGCGGGGCCATTATCCAGAGCCTGAATCTGGGCTTCCGCAGCCAGATCGAGGAGGAGCCATCGACCTTCCTGGCTACATTTATCGGCGAAATTGAGGATAAGTTTGGTTCGCTGGCCCCGGAGGTGATAGTGCCGTTTTTGCCGGACGTGTCTATTGATGGGGTGTCGTTCACGGTGCCCGCGCGCGGCGACAAACTGGCCCTGCTGGAACTCAGCGCCAAGAACGCCAAGGAGTTCCACTTCAATTCCATAAAGCAGAAGGAGCACACGGATCCGGACGCCTGGCGGCTGTCCGTGATGGAGGAGCTGCAGAAGGCGCTGTCGATGGACCGGCTCCCCAAGCACATCGAGTGCTTCGACAACTCCAACATCCAGGGCACGAATCCCGTTGCGTCCTGCGTCGTTTTCCGCGATGCAGAGCCCTCCAAGAAGGATTATCGCAAGTTCAAGATAAAGACCGTGATCGGCGCCAACGACTTCGCCTCGATGAAAGAAGTGGTGAACAGGCGCTACTCGCGTATGTTGGCGGAGGCTCCTTCCGATTTGCCGGATTTGATCGTGATCGACGGCGGCCGCGGCCAGCTGGACGCCGCCTGGCAGGCCCTGGCGGAGCTTGGGCTCACGGATAAGCTCACGGTTGTGGGTCTGGCGAAACGGCTGGAGGAAGTCGTACGAGTAGGGGATCCGTATCCCCTGTTCATCGACCGCAACTCGCGTGCGCTGAAGGTGCTGCAGCAAATCCGCGACGAAGCCCACCGCTTTGGCATCACCTTCCACCGCGATTTGCGCTCCAAAGCGGCCATCCAGAGCGCCCTGCGCGACATTTCCGGCGTCGGCGCCAAAACCGAGCAGCGCCTTCTGCTGCATTACGGCTCCGTCGCCCAGATCGCCCGCGCTCCTCTCGAGGAGCTATCGGCCCTGGTCGGCGCCTCCCTTGCCACACGCATACACGATTACTTAAACCCGTAAGCTGGATGTTGTTGATATACAGTGAGTTATGAAAATTAAATGCGGCAAGACGCCGCATTTAAAATCGACAAATAATTGATAGACAAAGAGTTACATTTTACGCTATGATACAGGAAAAGACATTTAACAAGTGGTTCAACGCGTTCATCCTCGTGGGGATGATAAGCGTGGTGCTTGTGGTGAATATTTTCAAGATGCAGGAGCCCGGCGCCAACATCGCCAAGATGATCGTGGTCACGCTGGGCGCCGTGATGGGGGTGTTCAACTGCGTGATGAGCGCCAACGGGCTCATCTGGAACTTCCTCTTCGGCATTGTGAACGTGTCGATATGCGCCTACACCAACTGGGACGCAGGCAACATCGGCCAGACCCTCCTGCACCTGTGTTATTTCCTGCCGATGCAGTTCGT
>JAILDI010000191.1 GCA_024689525.1 Bacteroidales bacterium | reverse complement strand
GGCGTGAAGGACTGGCAGGTGGAGAATTGCGTGCAGTTGCTGGAGGATTCGTGCACGATACCGTTCATAAGCAGGTACCGTAAGGAGCGTACCGGCGGGATGGACGACGTGCAGGTGGGGGAGGTGAAGCACCTGATGGAGGTGTTCACCGAGATGGATAAGCGCAAGGAGACCATACTAAAGACCATTGAGGAGGCGGGCGCGCTCACGCCGGACCTGAAGGAGCGCATAGAGAACTGCCTTAGCAGCACTACGCTGGAGGATTTGTACCTGCCCTGGCGGCCCAAGCGCAAGACCCGCGCAAGCGTGGCTGCGGAGAAGGGCCTTGGCCCGCTTGCGGAAGCAATGTGGCTGCGCCGCACGGAAACCCCGGAGGCCGATGCCGCCAGGTTCATCAACGACGCCGTCCCCACCATAGATGCCGCCCTCGAAGGCGCGCGTGACATTCTGGCGGAAAAGATGGCGGAGCAGCGCGACATCCGTTACGCACTGAGAAAAGACTATCAGGGCGGCCGCCTGCAATCCAAGCTTTCCCGCATCGGAAAAACCAACCCGGACGCTCCCAAATTCCGTTCATACTTCGACTTCAACGTACCCGTTCGCAACGCCCCGGCACACACCGTGCTGGCTATGCTGCGAGGGGAGTCGGAAGGCATCCTTAACATAAGCATAAAGGGCGATGCCCCCCGCTTCTGGCAGCCGCTCCTTGGCCGCCTTAACGCCCGCCGGGGCCGTCCCAACGGCACTTTGGCGGAGCAGTACCGCCTGGCTATGGCCGATGCCTACGACCGACTGCTATGCCCCACAATCACCGGCGACATCGTAAAGGAAATGAAGGAGAAGGCCGATGCGGAATCCATCCGCATCTTCGGCAACAACCTCCGTCAACTGCTGCTGGCCCCGCCGCTCAAGGACCGCCGCGTGCTGGCCATCGACCCGGGTTTCCGCACCGGCTGCAAAGTGGTGTGCCTGGATCAGCAGGGCAATCTCCTGCACTACGAGACCATATTCCCGCACCCGCCGCTTTCCAAGAAGGTGGAGGCCATCGTGAAGATAGGGGAGATGGTGGACAAATACGGTATCCAGGCCGTTGTGATAGGCGAGGGAACGGCCGGCAGGGAAACGGAAGAATTCCTGTCCAGAGCAGGTCTGCCGCCGGAGATCCGCATCCTCACGGTGAGCGAGGACGGCGCATCCGTATATTCCGCATCGGACATCGGCAGGGAAGAATTCCCGGAGTACGACGTTACGGTGCGCGGCGCGGTTTCTATCGGCCGAAGGGCTCAGGACCCGCTGTCGGAACTCGTTAAAATCGACCCGAAATCACTGGGGGTCGGGCAGTATCAGCACGACGTGGACCAGAAACTCCTCAAGGAAATGCTGGACCAGACGGTGGAAAGCTGCGTGAGCATGGTGGGCGTGGACGTGAATTCCGCCAGCCCGTACCTGCTGCGCTATGTGGCCGGAATCGGCCCGGCGCTATCCCAGAACATTGTCGATTACAGGCGCGCCAACGGTCCTTTCCACAGCCGCGAGGAACTTCTCAACGTCCCCAGGCTGGGCGCCAAGGCCTTCCAGCAGTGCGCCGGTTTCCTCCGCGTGAGCGGGGCATCGAACCCCTTGGACAATTCCGCCGTCCATCCGGAATCCTACCATATCGTAGAGAAGATGGCCAAAGACCTGGGCGTCAAGACGCAGGAACTTGTGGGCAACGAAGCGCTTTGCAAAGGCATCCAGGCCGATAAATACGTCACCCCGGAGGCCGGCCTCCCCACAATACAGGACATCCTGCAGGAGCTTGCCAAGCCGGGCCGGGACCCTCGCGGCGAGGAGGAGGAATTCTCCTTCGACCAGGGAGTCCACGACATCGACGACCTCCAGGAAGGGATGGAACTCCCCGGCATCGTGTCCAACGTCACGGCGTTCGGGGCATTCGTGGATGTGGGCGTGCACGAAAAGGGCCTTATCCACGTCTCCCGCATCCCGCGGGGCACGGAGCTCAAAATCAGGCAGAAAGTATTGGTAAGGGTCGTCTCCGTAGACCCTGAACGCGGCCGCATCGGCCTTAAATTGATAAAATAATGGCAAAAGAGTGGAATCCCGGAATGACAGTGGTGTACATTATCGCCATCGTGTCGATAATGTTCTGGGGAATGTCGTATGTTTGGGCCAATGAGCTTATAGAACTTGGAATACCGGTTGAATTCTTCATCCCCATCAGGTGCCTCATCGCCGGCATCATCCTGCTTATTATTAATCTGGCGTACAAGGTGCCCCTGCGCATCCACAAGGAGGATGGCGTGATGCTGTTCCTTCTGGCGATGTGTGAGCCCTTCATCTATTTCTTCTGCGAAACCTATGGCATCAAGCTTACCGGTTCTCCCACCCTGAGCGCCCTCATAATCGCCTCCACTCCCATCGTGGCGGCCCTGGCAGGGCGTATCTTCTTCAAGGAGAAGATGGGACTCATCAATATAATAGGAATACTTATCTGCGTGGGCGGCCTCACTATGGTGAGCGGCGGCAAAGGCCAGGTGGGAACGTACTTCATTTTCGGCATCGTGGTGCTGCTGATTGCCGTTTTTGCCGAGGTGGGCCACGCTTCCTGCACCAAGGCTCTGTCCGAAAGGCACTATGCCCCCACGGTGATAGTTATGTACCAGTTCCTCATCGGCACTGCCTATTTCATTCCTCTGTTCCTCACCCGTGGCGTGGAGAATTTCGACGCGGCGCTGTACCTCAGCTGGGATTGCTTCAGGCCGATACTTTTCCTGTCGGTGCTGTGCTCCAGCCTTTGCTTCTCCCTCTGGGTGTTCGC
>JAILDI010000055.1 GCA_024689525.1 Bacteroidales bacterium | reverse complement strand
CTCTTTCCAACGCCCTGTGTGCCAATCAGATGCACATTCCCGTCCAAGCGCACTTCCCCGTAGCGGATGTTGGCGCTGTTCACAAAAACGATTCTACTGAGCTGTCTCATCTGCGGCCTCCTCTTCGCTGATCGTTAGCATTTCCACCAGTCCTTCCAGGAAATGGAAGGCCGATGTCACCTTGTACACCTGCTCGAACTCGTTCTCCAGTTCGATAAATCCCGCCTTGTCCATATCGTCCAGCAGCATCTGCACCGTGTCCTTGGCGCTGTGCTGCCCGGGATAGAGCTTGCGAGCCTTCTCCTTCAGCTCCACATCGGCCGATATGGCCTCGGTGATGGCCGATGGCGTAAAGCGCACCCCGGTGGAGAAGCCGCTGTGGAAGGTCTTCACAAAATCCAGCCGGTCGATCCACACGCCAAGGGAGGTGAGACGGCGGGTGAGCTCCGTGCGCGACTCTTCGCGGGAGAAATGGAAGTAGCCGTTCCCCTGCTCCAGTACAAAGCCAATGCCTTGATAATAAGCCTTGTACTCGTCGAAATTCTCCTCTATATAGTCATAGAGGCGGCGGACATCGGCCCGGGTGCTGTCCTGGCTGATGAATCCTCCCCGCGAGAGGAGTTCGAATATCTCTTTGGTCCTGATCATCTTGCAAAAATTAAGGGATAGGTGAAGCCGCCCGACTGCTCATAGCGGTCCGTGATGCGGAAATCTTCGTCGAATTCTACTGCGAGGCGGCAGAAAAGGGTAAGGGTGTCTTCGGAGAGAGAGGAGGCTCTTTCTTCCGCAGAAGAGAGGATCAATGCTCCAGAAAGAGCCTCCTCTCTCTCACGCAAAAAGCTCATCAGGTCCTGCGAGCTACCCAGGAAGGCGCTGCGCACCTCAAAAGTGTTCAGGGTGTCCTTCACCACCGCGCCCCGGGAAAGTTCCTCGGGCGTCAGGGGCTCAGGATCCGTCCTCCGCCTGGCGGTAGGATTCTTCAGTGCCGCATGCGCCTCCTTTAGGGCGGCGATGCCGTCGGGCGTATTGGTGAGCGCCTCCAGCGACGGCAGGCAGTTGTACCATGGGCGCTTTTCCAGAAAGGCGGGCCGATGCGTCTGCAGCGCCCATATAACGTCCGTGGACTGTTCCCACACCAGCTGGTCCTTGAGGTACTTGATGCGGCGGATCTTCTCCACCAGCCGCTGCTCCGCCTCAATCTTATTCAGGTACACGATAATCTGGCGGTCCAGCTCCAGCAGGCCGTGATAAGATTCTGTAAGCGAATCCTTTACGCCAGCCACCGTTTCCTTCAGATGAGCGTCCATCCCCGGACCGAAGAACACCTGCTGGCGCACGTCGAAGAGCTTTTCCGCCTCCTTGATCAGGAGGGCGATATCGGCCCGCTTGCGGTCCAGGTTCTCCAGGCGCTTGCGCTTGACGGCATAGTCCCGCTCATTCTTGTACGTACTGTCAATGGCTCGCTTGAGGTCGATGACGTTGCGGTGCGTGGAGAGGGCGATGCTCCGCAGGATCCGCAGGATTTCACCCATATAGCGGTGCCTGCGGGCATCCGATCCCACCGTGAGCCAGAGCTCGATGTTCTCGTTCAGCGCGTCGATATGCTGCTTGACGGAGAGGACGTTGATTTCCTCGTTCACCTCCAGCACCTCTTCGAAAAAGCGCAGGTACGTGTCTTCCAGCACCAGCAGTCCGTCGGCATCGCGGATGACCCCGTGTTCAAGGAGATATTCCAGCCTGCGGGAGTCCTGGGATAAGAAGTTCTCCAACGCCTGCTCCCTTCGGAGCGACGGCGCTTTCCTGCTCACGAACAGGAACCTGAGTATGTCCTTTTCCCGGGAGATGACACGCAGAAGTGCGTCAATGTCGTTGAAAGCATTCATAGTTCAAGGCGGACGCCAGGTTTAGCGCGTCCGTCTACAAATATAAGGAATATTGTTGGATTTGCAAGAATAAATTGCATCGGTGCGCCTACCGGTCCACACGTGAACTGCGCCCCAAAAGTTGGACATAAAAGAAAGGGTTATGAAAAAGAATGAGAATTACCTCAAGTATGTCCAGGCAATGAGGCTCATGGATTCAGGCAAAAAGCCTAAAACAGTTGCCCGAGAGTTGCATATGGATATTGGCACAGTTAAACTTAAGCGCAAACTGTATCTCAAAGGAGGCGAGTTAGCTTTACTGGCTCCCAAATATTCTCCCCAGATGACGGCTAAGAAGAAGGAGAAGATATTGTTAGCAATTAAGGAAAAGGGGTTATCTTTGTACGCAGCTGCGGTAATTTATGGAATCCCCGATTGCACGCTGGGACGCTGGAAGCGATCATATGAGCGATTCGGATTGGCCGGATTGGATAGAAAGCGCAGCGGGAATACGATGAAAAAGAAAAGGCAAAGAACTGAAGCAGAGCTGGATGAGCTTGAGATGCTCCGTAAAAGGAATGAGTATCTTGAGGCGGAGAATGCTCTGTTAAAAAAAGTGAGGGCCTTAGTCGAAGAAAGGGAAGCCCGTCTACGCGCGATTGGGCGGGGGCCATCCAAGAACTAAGGCCCAAACACCGTCTTGACCTCCTTCTGGAGATCAAGGGGATGGCCAGATCCACATTCTATTACAACAACAAGGAGAAGCCGGACAAGTGGGCTGTCGAGAGGCAGCGGCTTGTAGAGTTGTATCATGAGCACAAGGGAAGATACGGATACAGGAGGCTTACCAAGGCTCTCAAGAATGAGGGATATAGTATTAACAGCAAGACTGTCAGGCGCTTAATGGCCGAGACCGGCATCAGGTGTGAAGTAAGAATGAAGAAGTATAAGTCTTACAAGGGCGAGGTGGGAAAGATAGCGCCCAATCTGCTCGAAAGGGACTTTCAAGCAGATGCTCCACACAAGAGGCTGGTTACAGATGTGACCGAGTTCCATTTGTTTGGGGAGAAGATATACCTGTCTCCTGTCCTGGACCTTTACAACAGCGAAATTATCTACTATACCATCTACCGGCATCCGGTATTAGATATGGTCATGGATATGGTTGACGGTATGATAGCAGTCATTGGGGACAAGACGAATGCGATATTACACTCTGATCAAGGGTGGCAATATCAACATAAAAAATATCAGAACAAATTGAAGGAGAACAATATACGACAGAGCATGTCCAGAAGGGGAAACTGCCTGGACAATGCAGTAATGGAAAACTTCTTTGGACTGTTGAAGTCAGAATTGTTATATTTGCAGAAGTTCACTTCCGTTGACCACTTCCTCAAGGAACTCGAAGAATATCTTCAATACTACAACAAGGATCGAATCAAGGAAAAACTAAATGGAATGAGTCCGGTACAATACCGAACTCAAAACCAGATATCTTATTGTTAAATTCGTCCAACAAAATGGGCGCACATCAACGCGCGGCAGGGTAGCATCAAAAACGGGCCTTTTTGAGCCTACTGGTCCTGTCCAGTTGACCTGTGTGCGCGGTGAAGGGCAGTAAACACCCTACGCGTCGTTTCCTTTTTGCGACAGTGGCCGGCGATTCAGGAAAAAACAGTAACTTCGCGTCAATATTGTACATTTATGAAGAAACTGATACTCTGGGACCTGGACGGCACGCTCATCGACACGCTGGAAGACCTGGCGGAGGCCGTCAACCATGCGCTGAAGCTGCGCGCTCTGCCGCTCCACGGCGTCGATGAATACAGAAAGATGGTGGGTCACGGGGTGCGGAACCTTGTGCAGCAGGCGCTGGAGGCTTCGGGCCAGGAAACCACCGACCAGGCTGTCGATGAGGCTCTTGCAGACTTCAGGAAGTACTACGAGGCACACATCGACGTGCACACAAGGCCATATCCGGGCATACCGGACCTGCTCAGGGAGCTGCAGGCAAAGGGGGTGAAAATGGGAGTGACGTCCAATAAGTTCCAGGAAGGGACGGAGTACCTGATCAAGGAGTTTTTCCCTGACATTCAGTTCGTTGCGATACTTGGAAACAGGACCGGGCAACCGCTGAAGCCGAACCCTGCCATCGTGGAAGAGGTGCTGTCAAAAGGAAACATCGGTCGTGAAGAAGCCATAATGGTCGGCGACTCCCCTACCGATATGCGCACGGCGGCAAACGGAGGTATCGGAGCAATTGCCGTGAGCTGGGGATATCGGACCAAAGACGAACTGGCGGGGAACCGCATCGTCGATACCGTGGAGCATCTCCGCGAACAACTGAACGCTTTTTACGTAAGCGAGCCCATATCCACCCCTCCGCCGCAGTTCGGGACAAAGCTGCAACAGCTTATCTATGAGACGTTTGCCGCCAAATCCATCCCATTCAGCCGCGTGGACACAGACCCCGGCATCACCATGGAGGACTGCCAGCACATCGACGCCAAAATCGGCATCCACATCGTCAAGACCATCTTCCTCTGCAACCGCCAGCAGACAGAATTCTACCTATATGTCACCTCCGACGACAAGCCCTTCGTCACCCGGGACTTCTGCGCAGCGATGGGAGGCATCCCCCGCGTGTCATTCGCCTCGGCAGAGAAACTGTGGGA
>JAILDI010000052.1 GCA_024689525.1 Bacteroidales bacterium | reverse complement strand
CTGCAAATTTCAAGCAGGGCGGCAAAAGGAATCTTCAGATGATAGTCACATCCCGCGAGGACTACATTGCCGTTTGCGACGGTAAAGCCCGCACCTTCCCCTGGAGGGTGATTTGCATTGCCCGGGACGACAAATCCATGGCTCAGAATGACCTTGTAACGCGTCTTGCTCCGCCCGCAAAAGGCGACTTCTCATGGGTTAAGCCCGGGAAAGTTGCCTGGGAATGGTGGAGCCAGTTCGCACTCGGAGACGTTGATTTCAAGGCCGGAGTAAATACCGAAACTTACAAGGCCTACATAGACTTCGCCTCCCGCCACGGGATTGAGTACATACTCATGGACGAAGGCTGGGCAGTAATGTATGCCGATGATTTATTTGACGTAGTGCCTGAAATCGACCTTGAAGAAATAATCGGCTACGGGAAGAAAAAGAATGTGGGCATCATCCTCTGGGCAGGCTATTCTGCCTTTGTTAAAGACATTGAGAAGGTGTGCAAGCATTACGCTGCAATGGGAGTGAAGGGTTTCAAGATAGACTTTTTCGAGCGCAATGACCAGACTGTCCAGGACGTTATGCTTGAAACGGCCCGCATTGCCGCAAAACACAAGCTTCTCATCGACTTCCACGGCTGTCCTCCTCCGGCAGGACTTCAGAAACAGTTCCCGAATGTCCTTAATTATGAGGGCATATTCGGCCTGGAGCAGATGAGAAACCGTCCGTATCCCAAGTACGACATGGTAACTCACGATGTCACCCTTCCCTTTATCCGCTTCATAGCCGGTCCTGGAGATTACACCCCGGGTGCCTTCCTGAACGGCACCAGGGAAACATTCGTTCCCTACAAGCCGGCGCCAATGTCACAGGGGACCCGCTGCCGCCAGCTGGCCCAGTACGTGGTCTTTGACGGCCCCATGCAGATGATTTCCGACGGTCCCTGCCGATACGAGGCCGAGCCGGAGTGCGCAGAATTCATATATCGAGTTCCAACGGTATGGGACGAAACCTGCGTTCTCGACGGCAAGATTGGCGAATACATCGTTACGGCCCGCCGCAAGGGTGATACTTGGTATATCGGCGCCATGACAGACTGGACAGAAAGGGATTTGACCGTTGACCTTAGCGGCATTGGCAACAGTGTCGAAGCCTGGGAAGACGGACCGGATGCATCTGTGAACGCACAGTCCTGGCAGAAAAAAACTTACAGCGGAGTTTCAAACCTCAGAATCCATCTTGCTTCCGGCGGCGGTTGGGCCGGAATTGTTACATTTACAAAATGAGAAAGTTATTTACTATAGCAGTTTTATGCTGCCTTGCTCTGCCGGCACTTGCGCAACATGATTATACAGACGCGTTGAGCCTTACCGTCGTTGGAAAATTCACAGAAACCATCCATCCTTGGGACCGCCTTGATGAACGGGAAGGAATGACGGCCGGAGAAAAAGGCCAGGCGAAAATGTGCGCGGGCATGTCCGTGGCATTTTCTACCAATTCCAAGAGCATCGGAGTACGGGTTGTATGGAGAAAGAAAGCCGGAGATGGAGGCAATATGGGCCAAATATCCTCTCGCGGTTTTGACCTTTATATGAAAAAAGACGGCAAGTGGCTCTGGGCCGGAAACGGTTATCCCAAAAACACCCCCGGCGAGCCTCTTGAGGCGGAACTTATCAAGGACAGCAGGAATGGTGAAAAACACTGCCTTCTGTATCTTCCGCTCTTCTCCCAGATAGAGTCCCTGGATATAGTGACGGCTGAGGGCAGTTGGATTGAGGCCGACTCCCAGCCTTTCAAAGGCAGAATCGCCGTCTGGGGTTCTTCATACACACACGGCTCCGGTGCCGGCCGTTGCGCCATGACTTGGGAAGCCCAGCTGGCACGCGCCACAGGATATAATTTCATCAACCTGGGCTTCAGCGGCAACTGCAAGCTCCAGCCATATTTTGCAGATGCCCTGCTGGAGGCGGAACCTGTTGACGCATTCGTATTTGACGCCTTCTCCAATCCTTCACCACAGGAAGTCCAGGAAAGACTTGAACCGTTCATCAGACGCTTCGTAAAGGAGCGCCCCGGCATCCCACTCATTTTTCTTCAGACACTACGGCGTGAAAAACGTAATTTCAGCGAAAGCTATGACGCCCGTGAAAAGGCCAAGCGTGAAAACGCTGAAAAAATGATGCAGGAAATGGTAGCCAAGTATCCAAACATCTATTGGATCAACACCACCAATGCCACTTCACCCACTCACGAAGCTACCTCCGACGGTTCCCACCCAGACTCCTACGGCTATACCCTGTGGATGGAATCCGTCAAGGAGCCCATCATGAAAATCTTGACAAAATGAGAGCAATAACGCATATCTTCCTGATTGGCAGCGTATGGCTGTCGGCGCTTTCGTGCGGGAAGCAGTATGATGTGTGCATATACGGCGGTACATCGGCCGGTGTGCTGGCTGCAAGAAGCGCAGCCCTGGAGGGATACAGCGTGGTTATAGTGGAGCCTTCAGGACATATTGGCGGGCTCACCACCGGCGGGCTCGGCCTTACCGACATCGGCAATAAACAGGTGGTCCAAGGTCTTTCCCGGCAGT
>JAILDI010000112.1 GCA_024689525.1 Bacteroidales bacterium | reverse complement strand
TCGGATGGGGGAGAAGTATGAATTGCAGATAGGGCGTGATCGCCGGATGTTCACGGTTCTGGGAAAGTCTCCGGGGTATTTCTTAGCCGATGAGTCCTTTATCGGTTCTTTCTGTTATACTATTCATAATTGGCTGCCATTCAATGTGGAAAACTATCGAAGCTGGCAACAGAAACGGAGTCTGGCGGAGAGGGTTTCCCTTCTGGATTCCATTTTGCGTGGGAATATCTTGATGCTTTATAAGGCGTTTGATGTGTTCTTTACAAGGGAAATCCATGCCTGTATCATGGAATTGTCTCCAAGGAATGCCACCTATAAGGGAGTCAGCATGGTCTCGTTCGATATCATGATAGAAACCGACGTCGCCCTCCCCGAGCACTGCGGCATCGGGAAGGGCGTCAGTCATGGGTTCGGGGTCGTGGAAGGAATCAATCTCTAGAGAAGTAGTCACGAAAAGCACGGAACTTGAATGTCTTCAACTCCTTTCCATCCGGCAGAACTTGCACATCCCTATCCGAAGTAGCTGCGACCACTCGGTAACCGGCCCGTTCCAGCAATTTCAAGATATGGTACAGCAAGGTCATCTCACCTTGCACCATAATGACTACGCTGTCGGGGTCCGGGTAGCGGCCTAATAGTTCTTGCACACAGGCCTTGGCTTGTTCAATGATCTCCGCAGTCGAACCAGTAGGCGCAACATCGGGAAATGGGATGTAAACCAAGTCTCCCAGAGCCCTGGCGGCCTCAAGTTGCGCCTTATCCCATTTCTCGAATGGATGATTGGACCAATTGACAAAGCAATTCATAAGGCCTCAACGCTTTGCTTTGATGGAGGGGACCGAAGTAATCCCTGAGCCAATTCTCCGACTGAATGGCCACAACGCTTTATGACCATTTTTGATGATCCTGAAATCCTGAAGTGGCATATACTCGAAAGCCCACGCTTTATCATCGGGTATGCCTCGTGCCATTAGGTATAACTGAACCATCTGGTCACTTTCCAGCCAGGGCTTCTGGATAACTTTGTTACAGAATACGTCCATACAATCTTCATAACCGGCCATAAACCTTTGTAGGTCGCTTGATCCAATATTATCCCCCGAAACAGTCTTTCCATCAAGGGATACAACCGAAACCGACATCTTGCCGTATCCCAGCGGTTTTCCTCCACCAATACTGTGATAGCACGACCTTTCGTTCCCGTGGAAAGTAAGGGCAGACAACAAAGCTCCTAATTCAATAGGCCGGAGATTATGGAAACTGATCGTTCCTTCGAAGACGGTATCGGCCGGAAGCAAGGATAGTGTACTATTGACCCGGCTGTTGTTCAGCTGTCGGTTTCCATCACGGTTGACTTTCCCTCGCACAGGATACCGCTTGAACCCGGCAATGCGGGCATTATCTCGATTCCAATCCACACCTCCCTGGAGATAAAACGGATAGAAAGAAGAACGCGGACTGGACAGAGTCACTGTTTCCGAGTCGGGCCTCCCGGCAAAACCCGTAAATGCGTGTCCAAATTGAACCCTTCCCTTCAGAGCCTCAACTGATTGGTCATCGCCTGTATATCCGAAAATACACTCTGAAAGATCCGGCCTCCGACTCTTATGGTCAGGAGGGAGATTGTCTGAGACCGAGTGCTTGAAAGGATACTTATACATATATGACAAACCGATGCTATGAATGCTTCCATCATCGTTCAGCTTGAAGAAAACGGGGATCTTTTGCCCGGAATCCAACCGAGGTTTCCAGAAAGGTTTGTCACCTGAGCTAAAATCCTCAGAGTTGGAATGGATGGAGCAGAAAGCCTCATACGACGCCTTAGTTACGGGTATGATCGAAGGAGAAGCAGGTTCGATGAAAACGAAATCGTATTTCTTACTGCCATTGATCTGGCCGGTCAATACGATGGTACCATCCTTTCCCGAGTCGCTGAAACGATACTTCTTCCGATTGTCCTTGCTTCCCCCCTTATCCATAACACGGTCGAACTTGCCGCGCAGCCTGTCGAACTTCATCTCATCTCCCAAAAGGAATCGATACTTATCTTTTGCCATACGGCCACGGAGATAACCGCCGTTTTTGCCGAACTTCTTGCAGATAGTCTCAAAGGACACTCTCCCCGGCTCCCCACATGAATAAATCTTGACGCCGTCCTCCTCTTTGCACATCCAGCCACATTTGATATTGTGCATATTCTTCCGGTACTCGCTGTCATTTACATTCCGCAACCCATATGTACTGTCCAGAACGTGACCTATCTTGGAAAAGGACATTTCCGAAAGGACATTCCTGACCGCCCCCTTGATGGAACTTCCTGGTATGAAATAACGCCCTTGGACATTGCAAAAATCACCGGTTGAATCCTTTACGGAGACAGGCGTTCTCGCAGTCATTCTGATTCTGATAGTCCCGCAGATCCCATCACTGAACGGGACATCGTGGGAAATCCTGCCGGACCAATTCGGGAAGAAAACCCTCTCTGACAACGGGACGAAAGCATAGGGGGTCTTGGGCGACACTGTATGATTGCCAGTCTGATTGTTCATCTCTAACCTTTTTTAAATCCAACAAAAACAACTTCCGTCGGAACGAGTACGTCCATATTACAACACAACTCATCCTCAACATGTCCCCAACGGGTGAGAAAAAGCAACTCGGTGGCGATATCCCACTGGGCAAGATAGGACTTGGCCTGACGAATTTCCACTTCGTCAACTTGGCATTTTGTCACAATATACTCTCCATCCACATAACGCACACCATATGAAAGTTTGCTTTTCCCATCAAATAGTTGAGCCTCTATGACGAAGGGGCTCTCGGTTTCATCCAATGAAAGTCCGGGGAACTCGCCCCGATAAATGTCAGGCTTTTCCATATCGGAATACCAAACATAACCCTGAAACTCTTCCCCACTAGGGATTTGCTTCCTTAATTCATCTGTATCAATTACCTTCATGGCTAATCATTCTACCGTTAAAAACACCATGACCACGATTGACACCGCCACCAAGAGGTAGGTAGCCGCGGCACAAGTCTTCGATGGCCGCCTCAAAAGCAGGCATAATGACCGCATCCTCTTCGCAAGCCTTCAAATATACCATCAACTCCAAAACGAAAGGTCCCGAATCACAAGTTACGACTTCATTGAACAAACCACTCTCAAGGCTGCCTCCGGTGAAATTGTCAATCACAACGTGGTCCAACTTTTTGGGGGCGGTTGCCTCCAGATAGACGTCGGAGAAAAGGACATTCCCTCTGGCCGCATCATCTCCTGCGCCCCCGAAAAGCACTTTGACGGCTGGATTCCGGCTGCCGATGAGTGAATGCAAATCCTTCCCCTTGTCAGCAAACAGCCCTTTGATTCTATTGTAGTGGAACGCCGTCCTATGGGATAATGCGCCTTTCACCGATGAGGCGGGGATAAGCGTCCTGCGCGTTTTGACCACAGGCTCGTCATCTTCCCATTCAATGATAGACTCCAAGGTAGGGACTATATCAGAGTCATCTCCCCCAATCCCGGAACTGAACAGGAAGAAATCCTGTGGCGTCAGTTCTATCCGGTATACTTTCCATCCCGATGCGCCAGCCTGAGCATTGACAGGTTCGACTGTCTTCCACCGTCCGTCCAGGGCATCTTCGTTGAGGGAGGATGATTTGCTCAAATAAAGGTCAATGTCCTTTTCCAGACAAAGGGAGACATAGCGAATACTATTCACCGTGACAACGCCAAAGACCCGACGGCTTCCGCCCCCTATCCTGAAAGAACTGTCGAACAGTTGCATGGCCACAGTCTTAAACGTCTCCGTTCTATCTTCTTCGCTCAGGAACTCCATCTCAAAGCAGAAACGAGAGCCGGCAAATACAACCATTTCATCGAACTTGCCTCTTTTCTCGGCAGTCCCAGTATGGCTGATGCGTACATGCTGTCGGACGGGTAAATCTTCATATAACCGCAAGAAGGGCGTCATTTCTTCCAGAAGGCCCTCCGCCACCTTCCCATTCTCGAACACCAGGCAAGCATCTGATACAATGACTTTTGAGCCCTCTTTCTCTCCAAAGAGTTCCTTACCCAGACCTTTATCCAATCCCTGTCGCAGCAAACCTGTAAGGGACGTTCCGGGTATGTATGGAAGTCCGTTCG
>JAILDI010000043.1 GCA_024689525.1 Bacteroidales bacterium | reverse complement strand
GGGTATTCGTCCACATCGCCGTCCAGGATCATGTTGAACCCGCGGATGGTTTCCTCGATGGGAACCATCACGCCCGGAACACCGGTAAACTGCTCTGCAACGTGGAAAGGCTGCGAGAGGAATCGCTGCACGCGGCGTGCGCGGTTAACCGTGGTCTTGTCTTCGTCCGAGAGTTCGTCCATACCCAGGATGGCGATGATGTCCTGCAGCTCCTGATTGCGCTGGAGAATCTGCTTCACCCTCTGCGCGCAGTCATAGTGCTCCTGTCCAACGATGTTCGGGTCCAGGATACGCGACGTGGAATCCAGGGGATCCACCGCAGGATAGATGCCCAGGGACGCAATTTTACGGCTGAGAACCGTGGTGGCATCGAGATGCGTGAAAGTGGTGGCCGGGGCCGGGTCCGTGAGGTCATCGGCAGGGACATAAACAGCCTGGACCGACGTTATCGACCCATTCTTGGTCGATGTAATGCGCTCCTGCATCTTACCCATTTCCGTTGCCAGGGTGGGCTGATAACCCACTGCCGACGGCATACGGCCAAGCAGGGCCGACACCTCGGAGCCCGCCTGGGTGAATCGGAATATATTGTCGATGAAGAAAAGGATGTCGTGCGGGTCGCCGGGCTTCTGCGAATCGCGGAAGCTCTCCGCCAGCGTAAGGCCGCTCAGGGCCACGCTGGAACGGGCTCCCGGAGGTTCGTTCATCTGGCCGAACACCATGGACACCTGGCTCTTTTTCAGCTCTTCCTTATCGACCAGGGACAGATCCCACTTGCCCTCCGCCATCGCCTTGTTGAAGGCCTCGCCATAGCGGATGACGTTGGATTCTATCATCTCGCGCAGGAGGTCGTTGCCCTCGCGGGTACGCTCGCCCACGCCGGCGAAGATGGAAAAACCGTTGTGCGCCTTCGCGATGTTGTTGATGAGCTCCTTGATGAGCACCGTCTTGCCCACGCCGGCGCCTCCGAAAAGGCCGATTTTACCGCCTTTGAGGTAAGGCTCCAGAAGGTCGATGACCTTGATGCCGGTGAACAGCACCTCCTCCGTGGTGGTGAGGTCCTCGAACTTGGGCGGCTCGCGGTGGATGGGGAGGGAATCCTCCTTCGTGAGTGCATCCATACCGTCGATTGCGCTGCCCGTGACGTTCATAACACGGCCGCGGATCTGCTCGCCCACGGGCATCGTGATGGGCTTGAAGGTGTTCTCCACGCCCAGCCCGCGGCTGAGGCCGTCCGTGGAGTCCATCGCGATGCACCTCACGGAATCCTCACCGATGTGCTGCTGCACTTCCAGCACCACATCCTTGCCGTCGGGACGCCTCGTAACCAGCGCATCATGTATCCTTGGGAGCTCCTCCTGAGCATTCTGGGAGCTTACGTTGAAATGTACGTCCACAACAGGTCCCACGACCTGTGCTATTTGGCCCGAACTTCTTGCCATAGGTTTCATTTTTCAGTAATCACAAAGATACACAATCGGAATGAAAAAAACAATTCAGCCCGGCCTTGACGGTCGGGCTGAATGAATTGTGAAGGATTCGCCTAGCGGAGCTTGGTGTAGCCATAACGGGCTGCGTCCTCGAGCTCGATTTCGATGCGCATGAGGCGGTTGTACTTCGCGATACGGTCGGTACGGGACAGGGAGCCGGTCTTGATCTGGCCGCTGTTGGTGGCAACGGCGATGTCGGCGATGGTGGTGTCCTCGGTTTCACCGGAACGGTGGGAAGTAACGGTGGTGTAGCCGTGACGGTGGGCCATTTCGATGGCGTCCAGGGTCTCGGTGAGGGAACCGATCTGGTTCACCTTGATGAGGATGGAGTTGCCTGCGCCCATCTCGATACCTTTCTGGAGGTATTTCACGTTGGTAACGAACAGGTCGTCACCCACGAGCTGGCAGCGGTCGCCGATAGCCTTGGTGAGCTTCACCCAGCCGTCCCAGTCCTCTTCGCTGAGGCCGTCCTCGATGGAGTCGATGGGGTACTTGGTGATGAGTTCCTCAAGGTATTTGATCTGCTCGTCGGTGGAGAGCTTCTTGCCGTTGGGATCTTTGAGCTTGCCGCCCTTCAGCTGTGAGTAGTCATAGTAGAAGGAACCGTCGGGGTTCTTGAAGCAGAACTCGGAAGCGGCGCAGTCCATTGCGATCTTAACATCCTTGCCAGGCTCGTAGCCAGCTTTCTTGATAGCCTCGATGATGCAGTCCAGAGCGTCGTCGATGCCGTTGAGCTTGGGTGCGAAACCACCTTCGTCGCCCACTGCGGTGGAGAGTCCGCGGCCCTTGAGAACCTTCTGGAGGGCGTGGAACACCTCTGCGCCGATGCGCACTGCCTCAGCCTCGCTGGGAGCGCCAACCGGACGGATCATGAATTCCTGGAAAGCGATGGGGGCGTCGGAGTGTGCACCGCCGTTGATGATGTTCATCATAGGAACGGGAAGTACATAGGCGTTGACGCCGCCGATATAACGGTACAGCGGGAGGTTGAGCTCCTGTGCGGCGGCCTTTGCAACTGCGAGGGAAACGCCCAGGATGGCATTTGCGCCAAGTTTGCTCTTGGTGGGAGTGCCGTCCAGTTCGATCATGGTCTTGTCGATGGCGCGCTGCATCGTGGCATCCATACCGACAATGGCCGGGGCGATGATTTCGTTAACGTTCTTCACTGCCTGGAGAACGCCCTTGCCGCAATAGCGGGAGCCGCCGTCGCGAAGCTCGAGAGCTTCGTTCTCGCCTGTGGAAGCGCCTGAAGGAACGGCTGCTACGCCCACAAATCCAGTGTCAAGAGTTACTTCAACTTCGATGGTAGGGTTGCCGCGTGAATCGAGGATCTCTCTACCGAAAACGGATACGATCTGCATAGTTTTATTAGGTTTAAGAGTATAATGCTGTTAATAGCCTACAAATTTAACACTTTCCCTTAAGATTTACAAGGGGCGCACAACCTTTATTCCCGCGCAGTTCCGTCGCCCTGCGGCGTAGTTTGCCACGCTCTTGGCGTCCAGCACCACTTTCATCTCCGCCGACGATGCATGGATGAATTTCAGCACCCCATTGTCGATGCACGCAACGGCCACGTGCGAGATATCCAGCCCGCCGATAGTGGTCACGTAGCAGATAATGTCCCCATTGCGCACTTTCGAGGCGATTCGCGGAATCACGTCCGGCGGAATCACCGTCATCGGCTCTTCATTCAGCCCTTTTTCCACCGCCGCAATCCTGTCGATATCGGCATTCCCCATCTTATAGGCCGATGGATGGGTGCTCATATAATCAATAGGATGGTCGTAATACTCGCCGCCGAGCTCCAGCGTTACGTCCTTCACCACGCCCTTGCTCTCCAGATTGCGTATCCACTCCGTGGTGTAGTGGATTCTGTCGCTGAAATACCTGATATCGCGGGGATTGCGATATCGGCACTGGGCCACCTCCGCTGCGAACCAGCCGTACCAGGGCCCTTCAGCGGGGGCCGATGCAGCCGTGCGGCTGAGGCAAAGCATTGCCTCCACGAAGAGGATGCAATCCGTGTGGCCCACCACTACGCGGAATTTTTCCCTCGTGTCTCCCAGGCCCAGCTGGCCGCCCACGTACGGGGTTCCGTACATCGACTTTGCCGCCGTTAACATAAGCTCCGGCACCGTGCCTCCGGCCTGTTTGAGCATCGCGATTTTCCGTTCCACGAGAACGGAGTCCTCGCGGCTTACATATGAGGTTATATTACATTGATTTACACGGATTTCCTGCGCCTGAAGGACCATGGCGAAGAACAGCAGCAGGGGTGTTACGATGTGTTTCATTTCTTGCAAATATACGAAAAATTTTTCTTATCTTTGCGCCGCAATTAACCCTATATATATGAGAACGCTTAAAGAGAATGAGATTAAGCTCCTGATCGGCAGGGGTTGCTCCTGCGAAGACTGGAGCAGGATTCAGATCGAATCCGAGAGCTCGCTTGAGCACATTCAGAACGTAAGCTTCTCCGGAGACGTGAAACTGGGCCGCTTCGAGGCCTGTTTCACCCTCCCCGGAGGCTTGAAGAAGCATTCCGGCGTACGCAACGCCACGCTTCACAACGTTACTGTGGGTAATGATACCCTTATCGAAAATGTATCCAACTACATCGCCAACTACGACATCGGCAATAATACCTATATAGAGAATGTCGACCTGGTTCTTTGCGACGGTCCCTGCTCTTTCGGCAACGGCGTGGAAGTGTCCGTGCTGAACGAGACCGGCGGCCGCGAGGTTAAGATTTTCGACCGCCTGAGCGCTCAGGTGGCCTATGTGCTGGCAATGTACAGGCATCGCCACGGGCTGTCGGAGAGGCTGAACGCGCTTATCGGCCAGTATGCTAAGGAACAGACTTCGGAGCGTGGCTTCATCGGCAATAACGCTCACATCCGCAATACCCGGTACATCCACGGGGTTCGCATTGGCGATGCGGCCGTGATCAGCGGCGTGAACCGCCTTCGCAACGGCAGCATCCTCAGCAATGAGGTGGCGCCGGTGTGCATCGGCCACGGAGTCATTGCCGACGACTTCATCATCTGCAGCGGCTCCAAGGTGGAGGACAACAGCACGGTTGAACGGTGCTTCGTGGGCCAGTGCTGCCGCCTGGGCCACGGCTACAGCGCATCCGATTCGCTGTTTTTCTCCAACTGCCAGGGCGAGAACGGTGAGGCCTGCGCAATCTTCGCCGGCCCCTTCACCGTAACCCACCACAAGAGCACCCTGCTCATCGCCGGAATGTTCTCCTTTATGAACGCCGGCAGCGGCTCCAACCAGAGCAACCATATGTACAAGCTGGGGCCCATCCATCAGGGCGTTATGGAGCGCGGCTCCAAGACCGCATCGGACTCCTACATCCTGTGGCCGTCACGCGTGGGCGCCTTCTCGCTGGTTATGGGAAGGCACGTTACACACTCTGATACTTCCAATCTGCCGTTCTCCTATCTTATTGAGCAGCAGAATACTACCTATCTGGTGCCTGGCGTGAACCTCCGCAGCGTGGGCACCGTCCGCGACGCCCAGAAGTGGCCCAAGCGCGACGCCCGCAAGGATCCGGACCGCCTGGACTGCATCAACTACAACCTGCTGAGCCCGTACACCATCCAGAAGATGTTCAAGGGCATCCAGCTGCTGAAAAACCTGCAGTATTCTTCCGGAGAACTGTCCGACGTCTACTCCTACCACAGCACCAAGATCCGCAACTCATCGCTGCGCAAGGGCATCGGCTACTATCGCACGGCAATCACCAAGTTCCTTGGCAACTCCATCATCAAGAAGCTGGAGAACATCCGCCCCGGCGCTTCCGACGAAGAAATCCGCAGCGAGCTTCTGCCCACCGCGAAGTTCGGCAAGGGCCTGTGGGTGGACCTGAGCGGCCTCATCGCCCCTAAAGAGGCGGTGGACGCCGTGCTGGACTGCCTGGAGCAGGGCAAGATCGGCCTGGCCGAGTTCTCATCGGCCTTCCACGACATGCACTCGCACTACTACGAGTACGAATGGACCTGGGCCTATGACAAGTATGCCGATTTCTTCGGATGCCCTCTGGAGACCATTACCTCCGCACAGGTGGTCGACATCGTGCGCAAGTGGAAGGAAGCCGTCATCGGCCTGGACCACGAGCTCTATGACGATGCCCGCAAGGAATTCAACCTTGCCTCGATGACCGGCTTCGGCGCCGACGGCACCAAGGAGGACAAGGAGCAGGACTTCTCCGAAGTTCGCGGCAATTTCGACTCCAATTCCTTCGTCACCGCCGTCGTAGACCACATCCGCGTGAAGGAAGCCCTCGGCAACGAACTCCTCGACCGACTTGCGCGATAAAGCTCAGGCACAATAAACGAAAGAACCCCGGGTCTTCGAAAAGACTCGGGGTTCTCGAAAAACGGCAGCTACCTACTCTCCCAACTGGTGGGTCAGTACCATCGGCGATGGTGAGCTTAACTTCTCTGTTCGGAATGGGAAGAGGTGGTTCCTCACCGCTATAGCCACCGCAATATAGTGCTTGAGAGAAAAGA
>JAILDI010000042.1 GCA_024689525.1 Bacteroidales bacterium | reverse complement strand
AAATTGAGTTTGGACGATGCCAGAGCCTCGATGCGCACATTGAGGGCCGATACCCCCAGCCTGCACGCGATGAGTACCAGAACGACTATCGTATAGGTAATGATGTCGCCCGGCACGACGCCCGTTGCAATATCCACGATGCGCTTGCAAACGAAGATGAACGCCAGGTTCAGCGCCACGTTCAAGATGCCCAGCAGCACATTGGCCACCAGGCGTCCCCGCACCCCTTCCGAGTGCTGGTGCAGCCACCGCAGATATTTCCAGGCTGCCTTGAGCATTACTCAGCTATTCCGGCGTCGATCCACTGCTGGCAGAGCACCTTTGCATCCTTGAGCGCGGTTTCATCGTCCACCTCGTATTCCTCGGTGAGGAAACCCGCAAGGGTCTCCGGGGTGAACTCGATGTCCTTCGCCTTCTTGTAAAGGTATGCAGCAGTGTCGTTCAAGCTGATGAGCTTGGAGAAATTGATATTAGCCGTTCCTTCTCCGGAGATTACGTTCTCCCCGCAGATAGTCCTGAGCACAAATCCTTCCTTGAGTTTCATTGTGTGTTTCGTTTTAACCCCGCAAGATACGAATTTTTTATGGAAGAAAAAAATGCTTGTCCCCGTGGCGGGTAACTCGTTGGCTATCAAGTAGTTCCCATACCTTCCCCTGGTTAAAACTCACCAGGGGAGCTCTACGTAAAATACTAGTAATCAGACACTTGGCCGCCACAAGAAAACTACCGGTTTTCTTTCAGCCAGCCCTGATTCCAGGGAAGCATCCTGTAGGCCTTGAGGATGAACGGGCGGAGGGGGCGGAAGAAGTTCCAGATCTTCACCAGTGTGAGTTGCTTCTTCGTATACGGGTCGACGGGGGTTTTGCCGGCGCGGAGGATGGTCTTGGCGCGGGCCTTCACCTGCGTCACTTTCACGTGTTCGCGGCCGCGGGTGACACCGTCGCCCTGGATGGTGAGATTGTCGCCATCGACCTTCAGGATGCGGTGCATTATCCACTTGCCATCGGCTTCCGTGCCCACGTGGAATAGGACGATGTCGTAGGGTTTCAGGGGCATCGACGGGATTTCCAGCTCCACCAGGTCCTTGCCGCCGCGGATGAAGGGGAGCATACTATAGCCCTTCACCGGTATCGTCACGGTGCGGCCTTCCTGGAGGGACGCTACGACATCGGCAAAGAAAAGGTCGTTGCTGACTACCCATTTTTCCATATCGGGCACAAATTTAATGATTATTCCCGAATTTTTCGTATTATTGTGTTCTATTGGATTATTTGTGCCGATGACGATGGACACCGCCATACAGTACCTCCCGGGAGTGGGGCCGAAGAGGGCCGCGCTCCTTGGCAGCGAGCTTGGCATTGCCACGGTGGGAGACCTTCTGCACGTGTATCCTTTCCGCTACATCGACCGCAGTTCCCTCCAGTACATCGCCGATCTGCTGCCGGACCAGGCCTATGTGCAAATACGCGCCACAGTGCTTCGTGTGCACATTTATGCCAAGAATGGAGTAGAGCTCCCTGCCGATCATCTGAAGTACAATATGGCCAGCAGGCTGTCCGTGATAGTAGCCGATGCAACCGGGGAGATGGAAGTGGTGTTCTTCAAGGGCATCAAGTGGATGCACGCCAAACTCAAGCCGGACAGCACCTGGATTTTCTTCGGCAAGCCCTCCGTGTTCAACGGCAGGATGAATATGGTTCATCCGGAAGTTGACCCTCCTGAAGGGGAAGCGGGCGGCAGTCTCACGGGGATTTATCCGTCTACGGAAAAACTCAAGAATGGCGGAATCACAGGCAAGGTGATGCTGAAGATGGTGTCCACAGCGCTGAATGAAGTGCTGCCCGTGCTACAGGATACTCTGCCGGATTATGTGCTCAAGGAAAAGGGGCTTGTGCCGCTGAGCTTTGCGCTAAGGCAGATGCACTATCCCACTTCGCAGGAGAACCTTGCCAAGGCAACGTACAGGCTCAAGTTCGAGGAACTGTTCCTGCTGCAGCTATCTCTTCTGAAGCAGAAATACGTGCGCAGCCGCGCCGCCAATGGTATCCCTATGCCGGGGGTGGGAGAAGCGTTCAACAAGTGCTACCACTCCCTGCCCTATGATCTCACGAACGCGCAGAAGCGCGTGATTAAGGAAATACACAAAGACCTTAAGAGCGGCAGCCAGATGAACCGTCTGCTCCAGGGCGATGTGGGTAGCGGCAAGACTATGGTGGCGGTGCTGTCGGCGCTAATTGCTTACGGCAACGGGTATCAGACCTGCATCATGGCCCCCACGGAAGTGCTTGCCCAGCAGCACTATGCAAATGTGCAAAAGTATCTGGCGCCAACGGGCGTGCAGGTTGCGCTTCTCACCGGCACTACGGGTGTGGCGGCGCGCAGGAAGATACACGCCGGCCTTCAGGACGGCAGCATCGGCATAATTATCGGCACACACGCGCTGATTGAAGACACGGTTAATTTCAAGGCGCTGGGTCTGGCGGTGATTGACGAGCAGCACCGCTTTGGCGTTGAACAGCGCGCCCGGCTATGGTCCAAGGGGGCCGATGGCCGGCCGCCGCACGTGCTGGTGATGACGGCAACGCCCATCCCGCGCACCCTGGCAATGACTCTGTACGGGGATTTGGAAGTGTCGGTCATCGACGAAATGCCCCCGGGCCGCAAACCGGTGCAGACTATATGCGTGGGCGAAAACAAGCGCCACGCGATGCACAATTTCATTCGGGAAGAAGTGGACAAAGGTCGCCAGGCATTCATCGTGTATCCGATGATTTTCGAGAACGAAAAGATGGACTACAAGAACCTGGAGCTGGGATACGAGGAGATTGTGAAGGCCTTCCCGCTGCCGCAGTACAAGGTAGCGATAGTTCACGGCAAACAGACGCCTCAGGAGAAGGAGTTCAATATGAGCGCCTTCGCTGCCGGCCGGGCCAACATCCTGGTTTCCACCACCGTAATCGAGGTGGGGGTCGATGTGCCCAATGCGTCGGTAATGGTGATAGAAAGCGCGGAACGCTTCGGCCTGAGCCAGTTGCACCAGCTCCGCGGCCGCGTTGGCCGTGGCGCGGAACGCTCGTTCTGCATCCTGATGCGCGGAACCAAAGTTTCCAAAGATTCCCAAAAGCGGCTGGACTTGATGTGCGCCACGGAAAACGGCTTCGAGATTGCCGAGGAAGATATGAAGCTCCGCGGCCCCGGCGACCTTGAAGGCACCCAGCAGAGCGGCCTCCCCATCGAACTGAACATCGCCTCCCTGGCCAAGGACGGTCTCATCCTCAACGAGGCCCGTGCCTTCGCCACCAAGGTTCTGGAGGCCGATCCCACCCTCTCGTTCCCCGTGAACGCCCCCCTCGCCGCCGAACTCCGCCGCGACAAATACACCGTCAAGGATTACTCGGGGATTTCGTAATTTTTTGTGGCGGCTAATTGCCTGATTACTAGCGTTTTCCGTAGCGCTCCCCTGGTGAGTTTTAACCAGGGGAAGGTGTGGGAAATGCTTGATAGATAACGGGTTAGTCGCCACGGGAAATCGGCGCACAATCCCCCTTCTTCCATTGGGGATTTCGTTCGGGCCCGGAGGGCCCTACGGCATCCCCGCCCGCCTGCGGCGGGCTATGCACTAAGCTATCAAAAAACTGCGCTCAAGCAAGCTTGGCGCAGTTTTTCGCTACCTTATTGCGGAAGAAGGGGGATTCGAACCCCCGATACTCTTTAGGAGTATACCGGTTTTCGAGACCGGCGCCTTCAACCACTCGGCCATCCTTCCTTGGTTGATTGGGATTGCAAAGGTAGTTAATTATTTTGAAATTACAATCAAAGAATATTCATCGATTGTTCGCGGATCTTTTCCAGTTCATCCTTCATGCGGACCACCAGTTGCTGGATGCCGGCGTGGTTGGCTTTGGAGCCCGTGGTGTTGATCTCGCGGCCCATTTCCTGGATGATGAAGCCAAGCTTCTTGCCGGGGCAGGGTTCCGTGTCGATGGTTTCCATGAAGTACTTGCAGTGCTGGCGGAGGCGGACTTTTTCCTCGTTGATGTCGTACTTCTCCAGGTAGAAGATAAGCTCCTGTTCGAAGCGGGCGGGGTCCGGTTTCTGCGACAGGTCTTCCAGGTTCTTCTGAAGCTTTTCGCGCACAGCGGTGATCCTCTCCCCTTCCAGCGCCTCAACTTCCTTATATAGATCAAGGATGTTCTGCACGCGTGATGTGACGTCGCGGTAGAGGGCGGCGCCTTCGCGGACGCGATAGGCGTTCAATTCCGCTACGGCATCGGCAAATGCTGAAGCCACACGGGGCCAGTCCTCCGGGGCGATGATGTCGGTCTTCTTCACCTCCACCACATCCGGCATTCTCAAAATCGCGTTGGCGAGGAGGGTTCCCACGCCTGGGTCCTTGAGCATCGTCTTCGTGAGGATGGTTTCCGCGTCCAGGGCCTTGACGGCGCTGCGCCAGTAGGCGTGGAACACATCGGCATTGATGGCGTGCGGGCTGCTGTCGGCCGATGCCTCGAAAGTGAGGAATACGTCGATGGTGCCGCGGACGAGTTCATCGGCCAGCATCCTCCGGATCTCGATTTCGCGGTCACGGGGAAGAAGCTGCGACTTGAGGTTGATGTCGGCCGTCTTGGAATTCAGGGAACGGATTTCCACGGTGAGCCTCCCGCCGGAGACTTCCGCAGTGGCCTTCCCATAACCTGTCATTGACTTTATCATAATTACTTTACTCTGAGTTTCTGGCCGATTTTGATCACCGAATCCTCCTTGATGCCGTTGAGCCTGCAAAGCTCCGCCACGGTGGTGCCGTACTTGCGGGACAGCTTATACAGCGTGTCGCCGGACTGCACCGTGTGGTACTGCACTTCCGGCTCCTCCTCCTTTTCCTTCTCGGTCTCTATTGCCGCGGGCTGGGCGTTTTCCGTGGGAGTCTCCTCCGGAACGGGCTCGCTCTGCTCCTCACGGGGGACGAGGGCCACCCATGTGCCGTCGCCGTTCAAAACCTTAGTCACAGAAGAAGAATCCGTAACGGAAAGCAGTCCGTTGCTGTCCACGCAGGCCCAGCAGCCGTCGCCGAACATAACGATACGCAGATCCTCCGGAAGAAGCTTGAGCGTGTCCACTGCGGGCAGCATAAGGCTGTCCAGCGGATGCACGTGACGGCGCGTCCTCACGGGATGGTGGTCCTTGCGGGGCGGATCGCTCACGTGTACGTCGTTATGATTGTTCCAGCCGCGATAGGCGTCGTTCATCAGTTCATTGGTAAGCGCAAAAGGCTCCTGGATCTGACGGACATCGGCCCTGTGGGCGAACAGCCATTCGTAGGTTTCGGGCATATAGAAGAAACGGGCCAGGTCGGAGTGGTTGTAGCCCTGCATCCAGTCATAGCGGAGCAGCGGCGTATCGCCCAACTGCTGCATTCCTTCCACAATTTTCTTGGAACAGCCGATTCCAACCTTCCTGTCGGCAGTGCCGTGCACAATCCACAGGGGCAGCTCACGCAGTTTGTCGTAATCCTTGAGCGTAGTTCCTCCACAAAGGCCGATGGCTGCGGCCACCTTGTCGGGATAAGTTCCCACATAGTCGATGGTGCCGTATCCGCCCAGGCTCATTCCCAGGACGTAGACGCGGTTGCGGTCCCCGTTATATCGGGCCATAACCCATTCCAGGACGTTGTCCACCCTCTGGGGATTCCACCAGTTGCCGGGATTCTGCGGCGCAATCACAAGGGCGGGAATCTGACGTCCGCGCTTGATTGCGTCCAGGGTACCGTAACGGTTCAGCTGGTAAAGGTTGTTTCCGCAGAGGCTCTTGCCGTGGAGGAAAATCACCACTGGCACATCGACCTCAAGCGAATCATAATTCTCGGGCACCGACAGCCAGAAATTGTAGCCGTTGGCAACCGAGTCCCTGTATGCGATGAACTCCTGCCCGTACATAACTGCAGAGGCGAGGAACAGGGATAATATTAAAACTATTTTTCTCACTATTGTATTCTAAGTTTGTAAATCATGCTTCCCCTTGAGCCCATCACAAGGCAGTCGTCCACTACGACCGGGGAAGATTCAAAGTTATTGCCCACCTTGGTGGTGAAGATGCGCTTGCCGGTCTTGCCGTCAAGCAGATAAACGTTGCCGTAGCAGTCGGCCACGAACACGAAGAGTCTGCCCTCTTCGTTGTAGAATCCTGCAGGCGACGACCAGGCGTAGCGGATGAGCTCGTGCTCCCACAGGACTTCGCCCGTCTCCCTGCTCAGCGCCACCGTCTTTCCGTGGAAAGCGGGGATATTGTCGCAGATGTTGGTGATGATCATTCCCTCGCAGTCGCCGTGCCCCATAAGCGGAGTGGAATACATTCCGCCGTCGAAGTGCTTGGTGCCCACGTGCGCCATCTTGCAGGGGAAGGTGGTCTCCCAGAGTTTCTCACCAGTGAGGCCGTTCAGTTTCACGAAGAATGCACTCCCCTTCTCGCCCTGCTTCTCCATTTCGGAGCAGGTGTACAGGTAGGGCACTCCGTCGATTTCCTCTACGATTATCGACCCGTCGGTGTCATCGTGGTTGTCATAGTGCCACACCGGCTTCATCGTGTCCAGGTTCACGCAGAGGATATTTCCGCGGTTGTCGCCCACATAGCCGTAGTTGCGGTAAACCGCCATCGACGATTCCATTCCTGCGGCCTTTGCCTGGTTGTTTTCGCGGAAGCGCAGCAGGGCCACGAGTTTCAGGTTCCCCTGCTCGCGGGCGAACTTGTATATCGTGCCATTCTCGCCGGGACGGATCAGGTAGCCGCCGGCAACGATGGGGCAGCCGTCATAAGCCTGCCAGTTCCTCCAGGCCTTGGAATCGCGCCCGAAGCTATGAGTAATCTTATGCTGGAAAAGGTCGATGAGGACGGCGCCGAAAGGCTCGCGCGCCGGGACGCCGTGGCCGACATAGACCTGGGCCAGTTCGGGATCGACCGATACCGACCCCTTGATGGTATTTCCGGAATCCACGCTCTTGCGGCCGGGCTTTCCGGTGTCGAAATTGATGAAGTACACCCTGCGGCACAGCGAACCGAAGATCACTTCCCTGCCGTTGAACTCGGAGGTGAGGCCCGGCGATTTCTCGCGGAAGGCGGCCACCATCGAGTCCGGCCAGTGCACGTACATCGGCTGACCGGTCCAGCCGGTGCCGCCGTGCCATACGCCCATCGACGTTTGGGTAAGGTCGCTGTCGGTCTCGAACTCCCACACCTTCACGATTTCGGTGGGATTGCCGCTCACCTTGCCCCTCACGGGCATTTCGCGCTTCTGGTTGCCGCGGAAAGTGTATGTGCCGTCCACCTTGTCATAAGGGTCGTCCAGATACTGGAGGGAGCCGTTTCCAAGGCTGTCCACAACCACGAGTTCCCACTTGAGGTTGTTCACGGAAGCGAAGGTTGTATCGGCCAATCGCTCAACGGGCTTTTCTGCGGGTTCCTCGATGACGGGTTCCTGCGCTCCGCCGCGGCGGTTGCCGCAAGCCAGGACTGTCAGAGCCGCAAGGGCTGCATAGAATGCTTTCATAACTATTTCACTCTAAGCCGGCGTCCCACTCTCAGGATGTCGGTGGATCTCATATTGTTAAGCCTGCACAGGGCGTTCACCGTTGTGTGGTACTTATTTGCAATCTTCCCAAGGGAGTCGCCGCTCTTCACGGTGTAGTACACGGGGCCGCTGTCGCCGGAGCCGGAGCTTGAACTGGCGCCGGATTCGTAAGCGTGCGCCGCATCATTGGACTCAACGATCGACGGAATGCGGACGCCTGTGCCGCGCAGGATGAACCAGCTGCCGTCGCTTCCAAGGACGATGCGGTCGCTCTGCTCGGGAGTGGTGATTCTGCCGTCGGCCTCCACGTACACCCATTTGCCGTCGCCGAACATAATGATGCGGTGGTCATTCTCGCCAAGTTGGAGAGTATCCAGCTGAGGCGCGGTGACGCCGTCGAGGGCATCGACCCTCACGGGCTGGGGATTCTCCTCTTCCTCAGTGTCGATGAAGTCGGGAATAACCCTCACCGCACCCTTAAAGCGCTCCAGATAGTACTGCTCGCTCAGGCGGGATATCTGCACGCCGCCGTGTGCGCTGTGGATGAATGTGAAATCGCGGCCGTCCTCAGTGAGCTCGATGAAGATGCCCACGTGGCCGATGGTCCTGTTGTGCCAGTGATTGCCGAACAGGATCAGGTCGCCCTTCTGCAGGGAGCTCATATCGCCCAGCACGGGACGGAGAGTCTCGGCCTGACCGCGGGATGTGCGGGGAATATTGTATCCGAACTGCTTGTAAACGTATCTTGTAAAACCGGAGCAGTCGAATGCTGAAGGGCCGTTTGCCGCCCACCTGTAGGGTGTGCCGATGTGCTTCTTGGCCTCCTGGATGATTCTCTCCGCCAGTTCATTGGGAGTTACGGTAATGCTGTCCGCCTGCTGCGCCATCACGGGCACCGCAAAAAGGCAGAGAGTAAGCAGAACCAATAATTTTCTTCTCATATCTACTTGTATGTTACTTCAAACAAATCCACAGCATTTCCTCCGTGGCCGCTGCGGCCCTGAGAGGTCATGATGAGGTATTTTCCGTCGGCCGATATGTCCAGGCCCACGGGATAAGAATCCGCGGGCACCGTGCCCACGAGCTTCATCGTCCTGGTGTCCACCACAGACAGGCAGCTGGCATAGTTGCACGCCGCAAAAGCATATCGGCCATCCGGCGAAAGCACCAGCGTACGGGCCCCTGCGGGCACTTTAGTGCTTTCCCACTTGTCGTACTTCACCGTTCCCTCCCCCGTGAGCGTAGTAGCCACGGCAAGGAAATCGTCCAGCCTCGTCCTCTGGATGTACCCGGCAGCGTTGATGCTCAGATACAGCCATCCGTCCTGAATGACCAGATGCCTCAAATTGGGCTTGGCACCCATAACCCGGCCCAGGTATTTCTCATTCTCCAGGTCGATGACGGCGATTCCGCCGCCTCCGCCCATGCAGCCAACCAGCAGGTAATGATTGTCCGGCGTAAACACCGTACCTCTGAGGCAATACCCGCTGTTTGCATCGCGGTCCACCGCCGTAGTGCGGCTGAGCTTGAGCTTAAGCCTGTAGTCCACAATATGGCAGGCCACATAGTGCCAGTCCTCCATATTGTCCGACGAAATGTCCATAATGCCCACCGTATTCTCGCCCCAGTGCGAAATCGCAATGAGCTTTCCGTCCGGCGACGTAGCAACCATCTTGGGCAGCACGCCCGTCTCGAACATCCTTACGATGGTATCCGCCCTTGTATCGATGACGGCCACGGCCGACGGATCCTGCGCATTCAAATCATAGCTGCGCCTGTAGTACGGAATCCAAAGGTAACGGCCCCCGTGGGAGAAAGTGCTCTCCACCGGCTTGCCCCAGAACGTATTCTTCTCCTTGGGATTCCAGCTCCACGGGAACAAACCGCTGTCCGGAGCCCACAGGGCACTGTCCTTAGCAGCAAAACTGTGTTCGATGTAAGCAATCCTCTCACGCGTGTTGAAGTCGTACACCAGCGTAGTACCGCCCTCCAGCGAATTCACGTAAAACTTGCTTCCGGAAGGATGTATGTTCACCGACTTGGGGCTCTTGATGAGTCTGTCCAGCGTGCGCGTCTCCCTGCTGTTGAAGTGCTGCTTACGTCCGATAAACCGCACCTCGATGCTGTCTGTGCGGAATCCTGCCCCCACTGTAGGGTGCACCACGCTCTGAGCGAACACCTCCTGCGCCGTGCCTACTAAACACAGCGCCATCACAATCACTGCCGAAATAAAAAGCCTCATCGTTTTCACTTTAGCCTGCAAATATACGCATTTTTCACCATATTCGGAAATCAGCCCCTCCGGGGCTCCCCTCCCGCACGTGTTCGAACAGTTACACAGGCAGGGCTTATGGTCCTGAGTGCCATAGGCGAAAAATGGCATGCGGGGAGGTTTGTGCAGTGAGCGGTGCTGCGCAGCAGCATGACGGAGCTTGTTTGAAGACGTTAGACGCGCCGGAGGCGTGGCTAAAAGGATGAGTTCGACGTCAAGCGAACGGGTTGGGGCCATTTTTCGACGTCAGGCCTCAGGATCATAAGCCCTGGCGTAACTGTTTGAACCATAGCGTAAAATGGATGTGATTGATAATCAACGAGATACGAAAAGTAAATGCGGCAAAATGCCGCATTTAAAAACAATAAATCGCTGATACACAGCGAGTTGCATTTTACGGGCGAAAGCCCTAGAAGGTCACGTCGAGCTGGCCGACGTAGGCGCCCCAGCAGCCGTCCTGGACGACGGGGATAAGTTTGCCATCCTTGTTGGGATGCATCATCATCTCCTTGAGGAAGGTGTGCGAGTGACCGCCCACGAAGATGTCGATGTTGCGGGTGTTGCGGCACAGAACAACGTCGGTGAGTTCGCCGGGGCTGTGTTCCTCGTAGCCGATGTGGGTAAGGGCGATGATGAGGTCGCATTTCTGGCGGCGGAGTTCATCCGCATAGCGCTGCACCGTGGGGAACACGTCGTATTCCGGGATACGGTCGGCGATATTTCCTGCGACCATACTCTTCAGGTTGCACAGCACGCCGATTATGCCGATTTTCTTGCCGGACTTCTCCACGATCGTGTACGGCTGGATAACTTTCCCGCAGGGGAACGGAGAGAAATCGTAGTTGCAAACCACAACGGGCATATTCAGCTTGACCAGCATAGTGTCCAGCCATTCGATGCCGCGGTCGAACTCGTGATTGCCCAGGGTGATGGCATCGTAGCCCAGGCCGTTCAGGGCGGCGATTTCAGCCGCGCCGTCGAACTCGGAGAAATACACTGTGCCCTGCACAAAGTCGCCGGCGTGCAGAAGGAGCACGCTGTCGGCGCCATCGGCCGCACGGACGGAATCGATATACTGCGCACGCTCGATCAAACCGCCACGGCCGTCATTGGAACCGCCACGGATAGCCTCCAGGTGGCTATGGGTATCGTTCAGGTGCAATATGGTAAGATGAACAGGCTCGATCACCTCCGGCTTGCGGGAGTACTTCACAACCCCGTAGGCCAGCGTCGCCACCCCCGCCAGGGACAGCACCGCCAAAATTATCTTGTCACTAGTCTTCATCTTTGTTGTCCAATATGATTCGTCCGTCGGAATATGCAGTAACCTTCTTGTGCCTGGCTTCGCAGCCCTTGACGTAATCCATCATCACGTCGCGGATGGTAAGGTCGGACATAACGATGTCACTGGCCATTGCGCCGATGTAAAGCTGGTCGCCTCCCTGAAGCAGGAAGTCCACGGTTGACAGATTGTACGTCTTCTTGGGATTCACCGCCTTGCCGCCTACCGTAAACTCCTTGAGCACGTGATCCTTAACTCTAACTTTCACACCGCTCACGGGCTGGAAGGCCTGAGTCTTGGCAAGCTGTTCCATAAGGCGCTGCAGTTCCGCTCCGCTGATCTTTACGTACACCAGTTTGTTGTCGAAGGGGAACATCGACTGGATGTCGCCCACGGTGATAGGACCTGCCGGCATAGGGATGCGGATACCGCCGTAATTGGTTACCGCCACATCCATACGTACGCCGAACTCCCTGGTGCCGCGCTCGCGCATCGCATCGGCCACCAGGTTGCCCAGAGGAAGGTCGGCCTGATCGCGAAGGTTCGTATACTCCCCTGCACTATGGCCGATTACCTCCTTGTACTTGGCCAGGCCCGGCTCGCAGTCTTTCAAAATCTGCACTGCCGCCGCGGTGGCGCCGCTGTCGGAATACTCCCTTCCGGCGCGGCTGCCGTCCATCTGCACCCTGTGCCACACGATATTCCTTTCCGCCGACTGGGGCCTGGGAGGCACCGAGAAGTAGATCATCAGGAATAACGCCGTGATGAAAGCCGCCGCAAGGAAGTAAAAGAAATACTTTCTCATATTACTTCTGTTTTAACCATTTCCAGAGGTCCTTGAAGGTGGATTTCTTGCCATACATCAGAATTCCAACCTTGTAAATCTTGGCCGATGCCCACGCGCAAGCCACGAACGTGCCGATAAGCAGGACGATGGACAGCACCAGCTCCCACGTTGCCACGCCGAACGGAATCCTGGCCAGCATCACGATGGGCGACGTGAACGGAATCATCGAGAACCAGAACACCAGCTGGCTGTCCGGAGCCTTGAACGCATACAGCGCCACGAAGAAGCCGATCATCAGCGGAATGGTCACCGGAAGCTGAAGCTGAGTGCTGTCGCCCTCATTCTCCACGCCCGAGCCGATGGCCGCAAACAGCGACGCATACAGCAGATATCCGAACACGAAGAAGATAAGGAATGCGAACAGGATGAGCCCCAGATTCAGATTGCCGATGGTGCTCATAATCGCATTCATGCCCGTGGGCTCTGCAACTGCCAGCGTATCGGCAGTAGCTACCAGACTGTCGACCGGCACTTCCTCAGCAGCGAGTTCGCCTAAGCCGAAGTCCGGATGGATTCCCATCTCGCTCATATCGACACCCGGCACCTCGGTGGCCTGGGAGCCCATCGACATAATCTTGTCCATGCCGATGATGCCTCCGGCAACGCCAACGATGGCGCCCGTGAGCACAATCCAGAGCAGGAACTGGGTAAGCGCAACCAGCGCAACGCCGATGATCTTGCCGAAGAGCAGTTCGGTGGCTTTCACCGAGGATACCAGGACCTCAACTACACGCGAACTCTTCTCCTCAATGACCGAGCTCATCACCATTCCGGAGAACAGTGCGATGAACATGTACAGCATCATTCCAAGTATCATGGAAACTGCCATATACACGCCCGATTCGGAGATCTTCTCATTGCCGGATTCATCCACAGTATAGCTGTGCAGATGCACGTTGGACCTCACCTCCTTCATTATGGATTCCAGGTTCTCGATGCCATAGGAATCGATCCTGTAGGCCTCCACAGCGTCGTTTATGCGGTTTTCGATATTTTCCCCGGTGTCCATGCCAAGGGGCTTCACCGAGTATGTATCGGCCATCACATTTTTGGTCGATTCATCCAGCTCCGAGATGCTCAGGAGCACATCGACCCCCCATGCCTCGAGATTGGTCTTGATCGAGTCGACCGGCGCTCCAGCTCCAAGGTCGATGTATTCCACCGTCTCATTGCTCTCCAGGAAAGGAAGGACGATGCCGGAACGGTCAACCACGCCCACTTTCTTGGCCTCTTCCTTGGTTCCCAGCATAATCACGGTCGGCAGGATAGCGACGGCCGCAAACAGTATGGGGGCGAGGAAAGTAATCAGCAGGAAGCTCTTCTTCTTTACCTTGTTCAGGTACTCCCTTTGGATGATAATCCCTAATTTCTTGAAGTTCATCATAGCGCTCTACTCCTGTACAAGTTTAATGAAGATGTCGTTCATCCTGGGGATAATCTCCTTGAACGAATTGATAGTGACTCCGGAAGCGATAAGTTCGGAGAGCTTCGCGTTGACCTGGTCCCTCCCGACGACGATCTTGCGGCGCTCGACCCCTTCCGAGTATTCGATTTCCACATTGTCTTCGCCGTAGCGGTGACGGATTTCGTCAGTCCCGCCCGTAACAACCAGTTTGGCCTTGTTGATGAGGGCGATTTCGTCGCACAGCGCCTCCACCGACTCCATATTATGGGTCGACAGGATGACGGTAGCGCCCTCCTCCTTGAGCCTGAGAATTTCACCGCGGATGAGCTCCGCGTTCACCGGATCGAAGCCGGAGAAAGGCTCGTCCAGTATCATCAGCTTGGGTTTATGAACCACGGTGGTAATGAACTGGAGCTTCTGGGCCATACCCTTGGAAAGCTCCTCCACCTTCTTGTTCCACCAGTCCTGGATCTCGAATTTGTAGAACCATTTCTTGAGTTCGCTGGCGGCATCCCGTGCGCTCATTCCCTTGAGCTGGGCCAGGTACATCGCCTGGTCGCCCACTTTCATCTTGCGGTAAAGGCCGCGCTCTTCCGGCAGGTAGCCGATCTTGGAGACATCCTCGTCGTTGATGGGATGGCCCTGGAAATAGACCGTACCGGCCGATGCAATGGTGATCCTGTTGATGATCCTGATAAGGGTCGATTTGCCCGCGCCGTTAGGCCCCAGCAAACCGAAGATCTTCCCTTCCGGAATCTCCAGCGACACGTCGTCCAGGGCCACTTTAGGCCCGAACGTCTTGCTTACATTTTTGATTTCTATAATGCTCATATCGCAAATTTTCTGCAAATATAGAAATAATTATTGAAATACAACAATTAAATATTGATAATTTTCGAAACTAGCTCGATTAACAACTCCGCGGGGGTAGCTTCGCCGTTGTCGCCACCTTTGCCCTTATAGTCATATTCGCTCAGGAGGGAAATCACGCGGGAGCATCGGTCCACGGGGTAGTTGCGGGCCGCGGCATCGTACTCGCCCATAAAATAGGGGTTCACGCCAAGGACCTTGATTTTCGTGGCCTGATCGGCCTTGCCTGCGGCGATGAGCGCGTCCAGTTTGAGGATGCGGTTGAAGTGGGTGAACAGCGGCGCCACCGCCATAGGAAGGGCGAAACGGGGAGCCTCCCCCACCCTTGCCGCTATGTGCAGGGCCTTGCGTGCATCCCTGTACGACAGCGCCTTGGTGAGCTCGAACACGCTGAACTGACGGCTTATGCCCACGTTCTTCTCCACATCCTCCGCCGTAACGCGTTTGCAGCCTTCCGGGAGGTTCTTCAGCATTTTGTCGCTTTCCACCACAATCTTGCCCAGATCCGTTCCCGCGGCCTCTGCAAACAGCTGCGCCGCGTCCGGATCTATCGTCATTCCCCTCTCCTGGAAATGCGAACTTATCCACGGGGCCACCTCATAGTCCCGCAGGGGTATCGACTCCACCACAACACCGTATTTGAGCACGCTCTTGTACAGGGCCCTGCGTTTGTCGGCACTGGCCCCGTGCATCAGAATCACGAACACGGTGGAGTCCAGGGGGTTCTGGCAGTACAGCGCCAGTTCCTCCAGAGACTTCATATTCTGCGCCTCCTTGAGCACTACCAGCTGGCGGTCCGCCATCATCGGATAGCGCCTGGCGGCGGTTATTACGGTGTCCGAGTCAACATCGGCCCCGTAACAGATTGTCTCGTTGAAATCCTTTTCCCAGTCCTGGAGACAGTTCTTGATTATTGCGTCACAGACCAGGTCCGGATAGTACGGTTCCTCGCCCATCAGCAAATACACATACTTGAAGATGCCATTTCTGACATCTTCAAGTATGGAATCGACCTGACGTTGAGTCTCTATGTAGGATTTTGAGGCCAAGGACTATCTGAATTTCTTCTCTTTGGCCCTTACGATGCGCTCCTTCATTGCGTCGGCCGCCTCAGTTACGGCTTCCTCGAAGGTGCGGGAACTGCGCTCTATCACCAGGTCCTCTCCGGGAAAACGGGTTTGGATTTTCACATGCTTGTTGTCGGCATCCGGCGTCAGCGACAGGGTTACGTCGATGTCGCCCAGATTGTCGAAGAACTTTTCCACCTTGCCAACCTTCTTCTCCACAAACTCGAGAAGCTTCTGGTCCGCGTCGAACTTAAGTGATTGAACGTTAATCATTTTTGTTTGAGTTTTTTGCCCGTGGGTGGGCGTTAACATACACAGTCTTCAGCCTTTCGACGGTTGCGTGGGTGTACACCTGCGTTGCGGCGAGCGACGAGTGGCCAAGCACCTCCTTAATTGATGTGAGGCCCGCCCCGTCCTCCAGGAGGGAGGTTGCCAGGCTGTGCCTCAGCGCGTGTGGAGACTTTCGGCCCTGGATGCCGGCCTTGCCGAGCTCCGCCTTTACCGCCCTGTCCACATACTCCGGGTACAACTTTGCACCACTTTGCGTAACCAGGAGCGGCGACGAGGGTGTCCTGTCCGCGCAAACCATCTTTGCGGCTTTCAAATATAATGAAATTTCCTCACATAGCGAAGAAATAATCGGAATATCTCTCATTTTATCGCCCTTGCCCAGGACGTGCAGAATTCCCCGTGATGCATCGAATGCCTGTATCTGAAGGCCGATGAGTTCCGCCCGCCTGACCCCCGTGCCGTAGAGAACAGCCACTATGAGCCGATGCAGGCGCTGCTCATACAGGTCCTTGGCTGCGGGGTCCTTTATCGACCCGTAGCTGAGAAGCAGGTCCAGATTCTCTGCCGATGCCTGCCAGGCCGATTCCTCCAGATATGCGTTCATCTCCTCCTGCCGATAATGCACCGGCAGCCGCTTTGCGGCCTTGGGCTTGTGCACGATGCGGACGGGATTGGACTCCAGCCGGCCCTTCTTCACAAGGAACTTCGCGAAGCCGCTGAGCACGCTAAGGTGCTGATGCACGGTGGATGGCTTCATCCCCTTCCCCATCAGGTCGGCCTCGTACGAGCGCACCAGCTGGGGCGTAAGCGCATCTTCCGGAGCGGCGCCCACGAACTCCCCATATCGACCCAGGACATCCTTGTAGATCTCCTGCGTCCGGGGCGAATAGCGCTTGATGTCGGCTATATATTTAAGGTACTGGATGGTCATTTCACTGGTTTAAGGCCAAGTTCTGCGGCTTTTTCGCGCATAAGGCGCTCAGCGGCTTCCTGCTCGTTGGGGATTACCCCGTCCAGGATGGCTTCCTTCACGTATTCCTTAATCTCGCCGATGAGATTGCAAGGGCCGATGCCGTAGATCTCCATCACCATATCGCCGGTGACGGGGTTCTTGAAGTTGCGGATGGCGTCCTTTTCCTCCACCTCCGCCATTTTCTTCTTCACAAGTTCGAAGTTGCGGCGGAGGCGCGCCACCTTTGCGGGGTTCTTCGAGGTGATATCCGCATTGGAGAGGAGCATGAGGTCGTCGATGTCGTCGCCGGCATCGAACAGGAGGCGGCGCACCGCGCTGTCCGTCACCTCGTCGTCCACCAGGGCGATGGGCCTCAGGTGCAGGCTTACCAGCTTCTGCACGTACTTCATCTTCTCGTTAAGGGGCATGTGCAGACGCTGGAAAATCTTCGGGACCATGCGGGCGCCCACCACCTCGTGGCCGTGGAATGTCCAGCCCATCCCGGGGATAAAACGTTTGGTTGGAGCCTTGCCGATGTCGTGCAGCAGCGCTGCCCAGCAGAGCCACAGGTTCGGTTCCTCGCCATCGGCATCCGCCACATTGTCGAGCACTTGGAGCGAGTGCGAAAAGTTATCCTTGTGCCCTTTTCCATCGACAGTTTCCACTCCTTTCAGGTTCGTGAGTTCCGGCAGGAACTGCTCCAGTAGGCCTGTCTCATCCATAAGGCGGAAGGCCACGGAGGGCTTGTCCGTTAAGAGCATCTTGTTCACCTCCTCCACGATGCGCTCCGATGAGAGGATCTTCAGCCTTTCGCGCATCTCATACATAGCCTGGAGCGACTCCGGGACAATGTGGAAGGGATGCTCCGGCGTGCTCAGCTGCACGCAGAAGCGGATGGCGCGGAGCATACGCAGGGGGTCGTCACTATAGGTTTGCTGCGGCTCAAGGGGCGTGCGGATGACGCCATCGGCCAGATCCTTTATGCCCCCGAAGGGGTCGACAAGCGCGCCGAAATCGGCCTTGTTCAGGCTGAAGGCCATTGCGTTGATGGTGAAATCACGGCGGAGCTGGTCTTCCTCCAGGGTGCCGTCTTCCACTATCGGCTTACGGGATTCCCGGTGGTACGACTCCCTGCGAGCGCCCACGAACTCCAGTTCGATGCCCTTGTGGTGCAGCATAGCCGTTCCGAAATTGCTGTATACGCTTACCTTGGCACCGGTTTTCGCGGCTATGGCTTCGGCCAGGGCGATTCCGCTCCCCTCCACCACCACGTCGATGTCCTTGTTGGGCCTGCCAAGAAAGCAGTCCCTCACGTATCCTCCGATTACATAGGCCTTCAGGCCCAACTGGTCCGCCGTATCGCCGATCAGGGCGAATACGGGGTTGCTTAAAGCATTTTCAATTATTGTCATTCAGTTCGTCCCAGGTGGGAACTTTTTCCATAATAACGTACCCCTCGTCCCCGCGGCGGAACATAAAGGTCTTCCGCCCGTTTGTTATGGTGATGTACTTCACGTCCAGCACCTTATTGTACCTTAGCGCCTGGTCCACCGTTTCCTGCCCCAACTCCACATCCGGGCGCTTGCACTCTACGATCATCACGGGATTACCGCTGCGCCCGTACACCACGATATCGGCCCTCCTTTGCATATTATTATAGGTAAGCGACACCTCGCTCATCATCATATGCTCCGGCACTCCCATCCCCTCGTGCAGCACCGCGCTGATGAACCACTGCCGCACCTCCTCCTCCGGAGTCCGTGCAAGCGACTTCTTCCTCAGCGGGTCCCATATTTCAGTGTCTTTGGCCACCTACTTCTTCACGAATTCCACGCGGCGGTTGCGGGCACGGCCCTCGTCGGTGCTGTTGTCGGCGATGGGCTCGTGGGAGCCCTTGCCCACTGCGCTGAGGCGTGAGCCGTCGATGCCCTGGGCCACGAGCGCGGCCACAACGGCCTCTGCCCTCTGCTGGCTAAGCTTGTCGTTCACGGCGGTGCTGCCGGTGGAATCGCAGTGGCCCTGAACCTCGAAGTTCAGATCGGCGTGTTCCTTCATCAGGTTGGCGATACGCACGATTTCCACCATCGACTCGGGCTTAAGATCAGCCTTGCCGCTGGCGAACGTGATACCGTAGGAAGTGATCTTGCCGTCGTTCAGCAGCCTGTCATACAGAGGCACTGCACCCTTGGCAATGCGGATGTTCTTGATATAGAAGCGATCCTGCTCGTCGCAATTGGACACCGAGCGCAGAAGGAAGCGGGTCGGACGAGCCACGTTGGGCAGGTTCACCATACGAACGCCGTTTACATAGTACTTGAACGCGCGCTTGTTGAAAGAAGCCGCCACGTGAAGCCAAGTATTGGCCTTGATCAAAGGTTCAAGAAGGGATCCTTTTGTTGAACCATCCCTGTAATCACCGGCAGGGGTGTAGAAGGCAAAATTAATGTCAGCGTTATCATAATTCTCCTTCTCTTCATTCCAGGCGGGGTTGAGAGCAACATATAAGCAGAAGTCACCGAATTCTTCCGAATAAAGAACCAGGTCCAAGTGGTCGTTGAGGCTGGAGCCGCCGGTAGCGGGAGACCATACATCGAACTCAATTGTAAACTCCTCCGGCAGATAGTCCGCCTCATTCATAAGAGGAGCAATATCGGTGAACCAGCCAGGAAGCTTAATCACCTGCTCACCGTTAAGGGATACTATCTCGCATCCTTCGCCGGAAAGGAAATCCCAGTAGTGCGGGAACTCGCCCATCCGTTCATTCTCTACGGGGTCGTCGAAAAAGATTTCATCACCGGGGACAAAGTCGGTTTTGGCATAAGTGACAGCCAGATCCTGTGCGAACGCCGCCGCAGCGGAAACCGTCACGGCAATGGCAAATACAAAGATTCTCTTCATAGTAAAAGTGTTATTTGGGACAAAAATAGTGTTTCGTCAATAAAAAAGCAATACCCCGAAAGTGGGGAAACCACAAAACTCCCTCCCCCAGGGCCGCCCATTAAGGGCAATTATCATACCAATAAGAAAAGGCATCTCATTGTGGATTGAAATGCCTTTCATAGTGTACTTATATAGTCTTCATTATCTCATCAACCTTTAATTTCAGCAATGGGACCTCAATCGTGGCCGCATTCCAAAGGATTTCCGGTAGAACGTTCGCATAACCATGAACAAGGACGTGTCTCATTTTGATTATCGAGTCCCAAGGGATAGTATCATAAGTCTTTTTGAAATCAAGAGAAAGCATATACGCCGCTTCTCCGATTATCTCAACATTTTTAAGTATTGCAAAAAAACGTAACTTATCCGTCAAAAAGTTTTCGTAAGAAACACTTTTAGTGAATTCGTTCAGGTATTCTGCGGCTGTGACTATATCTTGTAATCGGCCCTTGTCTCTAGACGGCTCTCTCATAAATCAGCACTTTATCTTTATTGATAGATTCTTTGGCAAAATCCTTCACGGTACTGTCTACCACAAGATCTATTTGTCTTCCAGTAGCAGCCTCCAGCGAAAGAATTATATTTGAGAACTCTACCAAACCCATTGTTACGGGCTTACGCAAGCGTATCAGAATATCGATATCGCTGTCCTGCCTCTCCTCCATTCTTGAAAAAGAACCAAACAACCACGCTTTTTCCACAGGAAAGGCTTCCAAACTATTCTGCAACGCGTGAACCATATTGATTCTGTCATAGTCCAACCCGTCCACTATTGCCTTTACCTCTGTCTTTTTACCCCTTCTTGCCGCATACCGCACAAGTCGCGAACTGTTAATTGAATACTTTTCGAATGATTGCTGAAATAGGCGCCTCAATTGTTCGGTAGTCATATCCAGACTCTTCTCAGAGGCCCGGTCTACAAGCAGTTTTTCAATTGATGGAGTGGTAATGATGTCCCTCCTTTCCAGCGGGGACTCGCTAATAAGGGAACCCACGAGAATAAAGTCGTGAAGGTACGGAAGCATCTCTACTGCCTTGGAATACGGTGCAACGTCTTCGTATTTTGTCTTTAGTGCCCAAACAACCCTGTCTATCTCCGTCTTCCCCACTTCCACTATGATGTTCCTGGCCAACGTATATATACAGTTATTCACACCCTCGCATTCCGATATCAGCAACTCTGCGACAGCCAGCATCTTTGGCGATATTTCCACCTTATGAACCATACTTCTGCAAATATACGCATTTTGGCAATAAATACAAAATATTGCCAAACATTTTTGGGCCGATGCGCACAAAAAACACCCCCGGGCCGATGGTGTGCGGTCCGGGGGCGAAAGGGCTAATGCTAAACCTGCATACTAAAGTGCATTAAGATAATCGCTATGCTGGGTGCAGAAATACACATATCCTGAAGGAGCCGATCCGCTGTGGGAAGTAGTCTCCGCAAAAGTAGGTTTAGTACCTTCGTTATATGTGGAATGGCTTGTACCAAAAGCGCTGTAAGGGGCCGTGTTTAGAAGTGTTGACACATAACCCAGGCTATGGACCTTACAGCCGCTCACGCCGGCAAAGGCATTGTTGAATTTCGCATAGAACTCCGTGCCGCCGCCAAGTCCGGGGCTTCCGCTTCCCTTAATCACCAATCCCTGGAAATCAACGGTTTTAAGCTTTGTACATCCGGAGAAGATGGATACATAGCTATTGCTGTCGGTAGTGTTGAAGCCGGGATACAGAGTCAGGGCGACAAGACTTGAACAACCCTTGAACATTTTCTCAACAGATGTGGGCCTTCCGTTAAAGTTCGTAGTGCCGATACCGGTAAGGCTGGAGCAATTCAGGAACAGGCCGGTCACATTGGTGAGGACCGTCGTAGTTTGAGGCAGTTTGATCAGGGTCAGTGCTGAACAATTCTGGAACATACTACTCATATTGGCCAGGACCGGTGCACTCTTGCTTGAAAGATCGATAGTGCCGGATAGTCTCAAGCAATCGTAAAACATCTGTTCCGTAGTTGTGACTTTCGTGAAATCGAAACCGCTGATAGCCAAACTTGTCAACTTGTTGCAATTGTAAAACATATGGGACATAGTTGTCACTTCAGGGGTAACGAAACTGCTGCCGAGAGTCAAAGAGGCAAGGTTGTAGCAATAATAGAACATATTGGACATATTGGTCACCTTTGCCGTATTGAAGCCACTGAGATCAAGACCCGTGAGGCCACTGCACAAATAGAACATTGAAGCCATATCCGTAACCTCGGAGGTGTTGAAACTGCTGAAATCGAGACTTGACAACTTAGAGCAGCTAAGGAACATTGAATTCATATTGGTGACTTTGGCAGTATTCAGGCCGGTCAACGTGAGACTTGTCAAGTTGCCGCAATTATAGAACATATAACTCATATTGGTAACTTCACGCGTGTCAAGTCCGCTGACATCCAGGCTGGTAAGGCCACCGCAACGATCGAACATTCCGGACATATTCGTAACCTTACTCGTATTGAAGCCGGTGAGATCGATGCTTGTCAAGCCGCTATTGGAAAACATATTCCCCATATTTGTAACATTGGACGTATTGTATGCGCTCAGGTCGATACTCGTCAATGCTGTGCAATCTGCAAACATAGATGACATATCCGTCACATTCGATGTGTTCAGCCCTATCGCAGGGGTGCTCTCCAATCCCTGGAAACGATAGAACATATCATAACAACTGGCATTTGCATAAATAGTGGAGGCCTCTGAGGACAGGGTCACTACTCCGGTGACGGAATCGAAGTTTGCATATACAGGCTTCTCTGACCCGGTAGTACTGACCACCGTACCTGTATTTACGTTACTTTCCGTATCCAGTACGATACGCTTAACATTACTATTGTATGCCGTCGCGTACAGTCCTGTCGTACTGGCAGCCAGATTCTTGATGGCAGCATTGAAGCTGCCTCCGTCTTTGAGGGTTGCCGAGGGACCGGTGATGGTCTTCACGGCCATAGGAATAACCTTGTTACGTTCGACAGTAATCGATTTGGTTGTTGTGAAATCAATCGTTCCTTGAGTGGTCGTTCTGACATGAACCGTAAAACCATGTTCGAAGGTTCCTGGAAGTGAAGGAAAATAGAAATCCGTTGGCCTGTCCATTGAAAGACGGACTGGATCTAATCCTGCATTGATAAAATCTATTTCATAGCAAGGAGACATTCCAACACTCCCGGGAGTAATAACAGGTTCACCAGAGCTATCGAATTCAACATACACGGGTCCGATGAAATTATGATAATCTTCTTCATCCCAAAGAGACAGACTCCTTATTGCCAAATCTCCCTGAATACTAATTTTAATCCATCCCACAAGATTCTTGAAACTGAGTTGGTTACCATCGGCCCTTGCCACCATCACGTTTCCATAGCCGTATGGCTCGGTCAAGCGGGCGGAGGAATATGTATCCACCACGATCTTTCCATCGGCATCAATGATAGTAGGATAATCGTCTGTAGCAATATTCCAAAGAGCTTCATACGGATAAACCGCATAATTATAAGGATAAGTAATGGAGGCAGTCCCCGCAGCCTCGATGTCAAGAACGAAAGTTCCGTTTTCAATATTCGCACATCTATACCTGTCGTAAACATTATCCATCGGGAAAACAGCTATTTGATCTGTTGTCTCCCAGAAATGTGAATATGTCTTTGCGCTGGAATTATATGTGAAACCGGCCTTTGTCTCAGCCTCTTCAAAAGTGGCGGTAAAGGACCTGACATCAGAAGAAACAGTCTCTTCGGGGTTGTTTTTCTCAATCGGTTCTACCTCCCTCTGGCAGGAGAACAGTACGGCAGCGAATGCCGCAAAATAAAGAATCTTTTTCATACTACCACTCCATTTCTTCTGCTTCAGTTGATTGCTGTGTACCATTAGAGGATCCACCTCCGGTATACGTTGCGAAACTGTTTTCAAGTCTCACCCGGATTTCCTCGCACTCGGGGGCGAGGTAGCTTTTAACTTTTTCCATAAGCAATTAGTATTTATTGTTTCTTAATTCCGTGGTCTTATACGAAATACAAAATTACCTATTAGCAAAGCTAAAAGCACCCCCCAAAAGGGGGGAATTACCACGGGGCCAGACAATCAAAAGGGTTAAAACCATAATCTAAGAATCAAAAATGACTATATTTGTTTTATGAAACGTTTCGCAGGAATATGCATCTGCCTGGTGGCGGCGGGCCTTCAATCGGCCTTCGCATACAACGACCACCGCAACCATAATATCGACTCGCTGGAGCTGGCGGTGTCCACATGGACGCCGGACAGGGTGGCTAAGGCATCGACTCAAGAGCTCATCGACCTTGATAATGCATACCGCGAACTGATGATCGCTTTCAGCAATCTCAACAGCGACAAATGCGAATTCTACGCGCGTAAGTCCCTCACTATCAGTGTCCCGCGTGGGTGGGAATTTGCAAAGTGCGATGCATACCGCTACATCGGCATGCGTTTTTATGGGAAGGAGCAGTGGGACAGCGCACATTTCTACTACAATCTGGCCCTGGAGGCCCTGTACAAAATGGAGGCGGGGGCAACTTCCCCCACCGCGCCTGAGGGCTATCCGGAGAGACAGATTGACGATCAGAAATCGGCCCTGTATGGCACCATCGGCAATATTTACAATATGCAGGATTCCCTGGACCTGGCGATGGACTACTATGCCAAGGCCGCGGAGATCTTCGAGAAATGGGGCTGGAACGAGAGCAATTCGATACTATATTATAATATAGGTGAGACCTGGGTGGAAGCGGCGGACTACGGCAAGGCGATGGATGGCTACCGCAAGTCCCTGGAATATGCCCAGGCAGCCAGCGACTCGCTCCTGATGGCCAACGTCTGGAAAGGAATGGGCCGGGTCTATCTGGAAACGGGTCGATATGGTCGCGCAATGCGCTCCCTCAAGAAGGCCGAGGCGTACTACTCCACCCACGTGGGAGAAGAAGAAGTCTTCCACCAGGAGAACCTGGAATCCATCTCGCGCGTGATGGAGGCCCAGAAGAAACGCAGTTTCTGGCTATTGGGCGCCATCTTTGCTGCCGCCCTGGTTGTCGCAGGTGTCGTCATCGGCCTCAGACGCAAAAGAAGGGACGACTCGGGCGAAGAGCCCTCAAAGGCCGATGGAGTGAAACTCAACGACCGCGAACTGGAGATCATCCGCCTTATTGCCCAAGGCAAAACCACCGCCCAGATTGCCGATGAGATCTGCCTGAGCGCCGAAACCGTGAAATGGTACCGCAGGAAACTTTTCGCCAAGTTCGAGGCGTCAAACGCCGCCGAACTCATCCGAAGGGTTACCGAAGAAGGAATAATTTAATAACCACTATATGAAAAAAACACTGATTCTGGCGCTGCTGCTCCTAGTGTGCAACGCCGCCCAATCTCAGGACATCACTGGCTATATGCTGGAACTCGGCTCCCTGATCGAGAAACCCGAAGTGATGGATCCCGCCACAATCCCGGTCTATGCACAAGCCCCAGTGGTGAGGGCACAGAGGGAACAGGCCGTCCTTAGAGGCTTCCCCATGATTCCGGCTCTCCTGTCGGCCCAGACCATGATTTCCCTCTACAGGAACGGAGATCCCAACGACGTATGGGGCAAGTACCTCGACCGTGTGGAAGCGGCTCAAGAGAATGCAAAGAAAACGCTCATCGAGCCCCGCTCCACATTCAAGTCCGACCAGATGAACATCGGCCCCGATTTCTCCTTCACCATCGGTGAGGTCGCAGGTATGAGCGACGCCGAGCTGAACGCCTGGGGCAATAAGGCCGCAGAGGCCCGCCTTGGCGAATTAGGCCTCAGCTTGAGCGACCTGCACGAGGGTATGACCGAGGAAGAGGCAATGGCCCTTGCCGGAAAGATAATGGAGGCCCAGTACGGCGGAATCAATATGGAGGAACTCCAGAAGTATATGAACTCCAATATGGAAGGCAGAGAGGACATAACAATGGAGGCCCTCGACGAGATGAACGAAAAGACCATTCGCACCAACTCACTCAAATACATCGACCTGAGTATTGCGCAGAAGAGGATGGAAATAAATACAGTAATCGAGAACAAGATTATGCCCAAATTCAGGGAAGCCGAGAAGGAAGAATCCATTGGTCTCTTCCGCGAGGCCAGCGCAAACGCCATAGCCGTATGCCAGAGCCAGCTGGTGCCGCTTTATCTGGATTTGGCAGCCCTCTTCGACCTGGGATATGCCATTAACCAGCACACGGAATATGCTCTGCGTGAGGAAACTCCTTTCGCTCCCCTGCTCTATGCCTTCGGCATTGCCCTGGGTCTGAAATCTCACCCTCAGCCTGAATTAAAGTAGAATGAAAAGGATCTTTATTCTGCTGTCGCTCCTTCTTGTGGGAGCCACAGCCCTCGCACAGATGCCCAGGACCGATATGGAGCGCCTGGCCTACCAGGATGTCGATTTCAACCGCGTGCTCACAAATACCGACAACGAAGTTCCGGTGCTCATCACCATCGGCCGCTACCAGTTCGACGGTATGTTGCAGCTGGAAGGCGTCACTCTCTCCGACAAGGAGATCGTGAAAGTAATCAAGGACGTATGGGCCCAGATGGACCGCGACTATGCCGATGACGGCGGATTCGGCCCCGGCTTCCTGGGATATGCCAAGCACTACGCCTCCCAGTTCGACCTGAGCCCGGACATAAACTGGCCCTTCGTTATATCGAACATCTGCCAGATGGCAACCGTCGTCCCTGGTGGCGTGGGAACCGCTGCCGGTATTGCGGCCGATATTATCAATGTTTCATCCGGCACAACCACCATGGGCGACTTCTTCTCGGCCCAAGGTGTAAATGCAGCCAACTCTGCACTGGGCACCGAAGCCTTCGGCCTGTTCGGCCCCACAAGCGTGGGTATGGGCAAGATGGCAGGCTCCATCCTTGGCAAAATCAACTACGCAAACAACGTCCTGAACGCCTACAACTCCGGTAAGGCGCTTATGGATTATTTCGACCGCAAGGGCTACCTTCGCGACGACGATCCCGTCACCCAGTGCCTCAAGAACCAGATGAAGATCGAGGACTTCTACTGGCGCATAAACAAGCGCCTGTACCAGATGATTCAGGAAAAAGGCAAGGGCAAGACATGGAAGCTGGTGTTCGACGCCTTCGACAACGACCTCTCCAAGACCCTCTTCGGCTGTATGGCTCCCCAGACTGCACATCTGGTGATTAATATGGAATGCATCCAGCGCACCGGCCCCACCAAGGACGTACGCGACTGGCAGGGACTGTACAGGGGCGAGTTCAAGCTAATGCTCTCCCACGGGATGTACTATTTCGACAAGGAGTTCAAGGAAAAGGTTGTCCTGAACGGAGACGTGCTCCCCTTCAAAAGGCTGGCCAGCTCCGGATTTTTCCTGGTCGAAGACTCAATTGGCGAGGAGGCCGAAGTATACAAGGAGCTTTCCACAAAACGCTATGAGCTGCTCCTTACCGGAAAGAACAATTCCCGCCTGGGCGGCTACGAGCACAATTACAGCCTTGGCGGCCTGCCCGACAAAACCTATGTAAAGATAGACCACGTAGTGGACCTGAAGCCCGAAGTGGGCCCAGTTCACGAAGGCATTGTGGATATGCCCGGCCTGGTTCACAGCGAAGCCAACTTCTGCCTCAAATTCAAGCAGGGCACAGAGTCCAATCTCCGCAATCTCCAGGTGATAATATATGACCCCAACAAGACCGATTTTATTACGTTTACCAATTCCGGCGTAACCTGGCTGGGCCAGCAGTTCAAGAGCAATATCGTTCAGGAAGACAACACCATCATTATGACCGACCGCGACCTCTTCAAGGAACTGAGGAACGGATATAAGATAAAGATAGGCGCAATGGTCGCTAAAAATACCCCCTTCAAGTAATGAAAAAGACAGTTGTAATTGCCGTGGCATTATTGTTTTCCACGGCGGCATTTGCCCAGAGGTTCGACATAGAGCCCAAAAATAAAACATATACCGAAGAAGAGAAGGCGGCCATACAGAACGCTCGGGAAAAGGAAAAGAAGTTCGCCAACCTGGAGGTCTCCGGCACCTTCCAGGATGGTGACTTTGGCGAAGGACTCGAGATCCGTAACTTCTGGGATTCTATGCCTCCCGCGGAAAGAGCCGAATGGGACAGGGAAATGGCTGAACTGGAGGCCATCAAGAATGCCGATGTCCCCGCCGAGTACAGTTGGGTGTTCGATGGAGGCCGTCAGCCGGATGATATGGTCACTGTGGAAAAAGGCGAGGTATCCGTATTCCTTGTGGACCGCAAGCAGGTCGGATACACAGCTATGGTGGCCCTGGTGAAAGCCCACGGCTTTGTCATCGAGCCCGAGAACACTACTTTCGGCGGCATAATGGCATATACTGCCAAATCCGCGACGGGAGTCACCTGCAACGTGCTTCTAAACAAGAACAACGTAATGGTGTCGTTCTCCAGGTAAAAGAAAGAAGCCCGAATCTGAGCAATCAGATCCGGGCTTCTCAAAAAACGGCAGCTACCTACTCTCCCAACTGGTGGGTCAGTACCATCGGCGATGGTGAGCTTAACTTCTCTGTTCGGAATGGGAAGAGGTGGTTCCTCACCGCTATAGCCACCGCAATATAGTGCTTGAGAGAAAAGATCTTTGGCTCTTGCTTTCGATAGAGTTTTGATCATTCATCGGCGTATGCTTCTTTCAGCGAAAGTCTTTCGGGCAATTAGTACAGGTCTGCTGAGGCCGTCACCGACCGTACACATCCTGCCTATCAACGTGGTAGTCTCCCACGACCCTCAAGGGAACATTCATCTCGAAGAGTGCTTCGCGCTTAGATGCTTTCAGCGCTTATCATCACCCAACGTGGATACCCGGCGGTGCAGCTGGCGCCACAACCGGTAGGCCAGAGGTTGGTCCGACCCGGTCCTCTCGTACTAAGGTCAGGTCTTCTCAATGTTCCAACGCCCACAACAGATAGAGACCGAACTGTCTCACGACGTTCTGAACCCAGCTCGCGTGCCACTTTAATCGGCGAACAGCCGAACCCTTGGAACCTGCTCCAGCCCCAGGATGTGACGAGCCGACATCGAGGTGCCAAACCGCTCCGTCGATTTGAGCTC
>JAILDI010000059.1 GCA_024689525.1 Bacteroidales bacterium | reverse complement strand
GGCGTGGTGCCGTTGATGCCCAGCAGACTGAGCCCTTTATTGGCTGTGTCCCATATCTTCTGGGAAGATTTGGCATCCTTCGCATAAAGATTCCAGGCCCCGGAACTCTTGGACCAGGTGTCGAAGGACATATTATACACTTGCTGCGAAAAAAGCGGCGATGCGCTCAGCGTGGCCAGAATGGCTATAAAAAGGTACTTTTTCATTTGCGGCCACAAAAATATAACAAAATATCGCAAAAATGGCCGCAAATGTGAAAAATCTAATTAATAAGTCCCATGATAATTGAAAAATCTATCCCAACAGGGGGCGTTGAGGTAGTTATCCACGCTGGCCATCATCACGGTAATGGGGATATCGGGGTCGATCCCATCAAAAGTGTCTGCCGCGCAAACTGGCGGAGTTGGTGTGAGGCAGGTTATAGCTTCCACGCTGATGCATCCTGCAAAAGCCCGTGCGCCAATGCTCTGGACAGAACTGTCAAGATAGATATCCCTTACATTTATGCAGTCGCCAAAGGCATCTTCCCCTATCTGCATCACTGTAGAAGGGCAATGAATATCTTCCAGAGAGCTGCAGCCGTAAAAAGCCTCATCGGGAATTGCGGTAAAAGAGGTAGGAAACTCTACTTCCTCAAGCGACCGGCATCCCCGGAAGCATCCTTTCCCGAGTTTGGATATAGATGCATCCAGACTGAACTCGCGCAGCGAAATGCACCCTTCGAATGCATAATCGCCAATCTCCGAAAGCGGCTGCGGCGTATTGATGGTCTTAAGGGCGGCGCAGCCTGCAAATGCCGATGCTTCAATATTGGAAACAGTCTTCGGAAGAGTGACGGAGGTCAGCGTCAAACAATCTCTGAAGGCCCCCTCTCCTATCTGCGTAACAAGAAATGTATCACCGTCATAATTCACTTTAGACGGGATTGTGATGGAAGAAGGAATCGCCCCTGAAACGGGAATCACGCGCACATAATTCATTCGTGAAACTATGACCTCATACTGGAATTCAACGCCGTCGGTCGATACGATAAACTTATCCCCGGCTTTTAGCTTGGAGCATCCCGCAAGAGAAACAGCAACAACAATTGTTGCAAGAATACCAAAAAACGAGTTGATGATTCTAGTTTTCATATTTGTCACTTCTTTAATAACTTTGAGCAAAGTTACTCTAATAAACCCATTATAATTGGTCAAAAGAGAGCGTATATTGGTATAAATGGCTTCTAAAACAAAGAATATACTACGTCTGCCAGGCTTGTCGCCAGAATATATGACGGTGAAGGAAGTCTCACTTCAGGACCTGATTGTGGCTCAGCCGGTCCGCCTTGACTATGATCTGTGGCTGGTGGTAAAGTGCGGTTTTGTGAGGATTGCTTCTGACATTGTCACCGTCAATATCCCGGCTTCGTCTTTCAGTGTCCTGGGCGGCGGCAAAATCACCGAGGTGCTGGAAGTGTCGGAGGACTTCAGGGCAGACGTCTTTGTCCTTTCGGAAAAATTCCAGAACGAACTTGGAATCAGCGAGTTTCTCTCTCTGAAACTGCATTTCAACCTCTCCCCGACCATCTTGCTGGACAGTCAGGCAATGACTGCTGTAGAAGAGTATCGCCGAATGGCTGTGCGAATAATAGCCCTTGAAGATAATCCCCACAAATGGGAAAGCCTTTTGCATCTTACCAAGGCTTTCTATTATGGTGCAGGCAATTACTTCTTCCGTGGGCTCGCCTCAAAAGAAGACTCTATGCTGACGCGATTCTTTTCTTTGGCCGAAAAGCACGCCAGTGAGCAGCGTGAAACGCGCTTTTATGCCGGCAAACTATGCCTGACCCCCAAGTATCTATCCAGACTTGTCAAAGAAAAAACAGGGCGGACGGCTAAGGAAATCATTCTTAACTACGTCGCCCTGCAGGCCCGTACAATGCTTCTTGGGACAGATCTCAATATCCAGCAGATATCAGATGAACTCCATTTCCCCTCCCAGTCGGTATTCGGTAAATTCTTCAAGAAAGCCACCGGGCTGTCACCCCGCCACTATCGGAACCAGGTACGGTATTCTGGCCGATCCGGGAAGTGAGTATTATTCTTTCTTCAATTCGGTTGCCGGATTGGTCTTCGCAGCCTTCAGCGTCTGCCAGAGGACGGTTCCAAAGGCGATGGTCAGCGAAATCAGGGCGGCCACCACGAACACCCATCCGTAGCCTTCAATCCGATAAGCGAACCGCTCCAGATACACTCTTGCGGCCCATACTGCAAACGGAATTCCTATGATGCAGGCGATGCCCGTCAGAAGCATATAGCTGCGGACATTCCGCCACGTTTCACTGCTCACATCGCTGCCGAAGACCTTTCTCACGGCGATCTGCTTGGTATTCTCATCGGCAAAGTAGGTGCTCATAGCCAGCAGCCCCAGCAAGGCGATGATCACTGAAAGCACCGCAAACAGTTCCACCAGGCGCAGGGTCCGCTTTACGGGAGCCAGTTGCTTGCGGTTGATGTCTTTGACAAAGCCGTACCGCCAGGCGGGTTCCTCCACGCCGGAGGTCTCCAGCCGATATTCCCTGTATGCCTGCCGGATGGCTTTGTCGTAAGAATCGTCCTCTCCTGTGGTGCCGATAAGCATGCAGTTGGTATACCGGAGTTCTTCGGCCCGCGTTACGATGACGCCGCCATTGGGATTCTGACTGCTCTCCGAGGCCGGCCGGGCGGGGAAATCCGTCACCACGCCACCGATGAACTCCGGCTGGGCACCGTTCATATTGATTCTCCGGGGGAATACGGTCGATGTATCCGACACTGCGGCGGCGTTAAAGGCACTGCGGCTCATCCAAAGCGAATGCGTGAGCGGATGACCGAAGTCTTCTTCAACCTCCAGTCCCAGCAACTTGAAATAGGTGGAGTCACAAAGAATGACAGGCATATCTACGTGATGCTCCTCGTCCACCTTGATGCCCATGGTCATATTGATCAACCCCGGGAGGCCGCGGCCCACACCCGCTTTTGTCACAAAGGGCAGCTGCTCCACCTTGTCCTTGAAAAGCTTCATCGCATCATAGTTCTGGGCGGAGTACTCG
>JAILDI010000187.1 GCA_024689525.1 Bacteroidales bacterium | reverse complement strand
ACTGTAAATAACAGTAATTAGTGGCCGAAATATGCGAAATAATATGCTAATACACAATTAGTTACGAGAAAGCGCGGCAACTTGTAATTTATAGTAATCTCCAGGCGATTAAAGTAGATTTTGAGTCCTGTTGGAGTCACGAAAACCGCAATAGAAGCAATTCTACTGCGGTTTTTCTTTTTCTCCCTGGCCAAAAGGATTCCCGATAGGAAGGCAAGTGTTGGTATCCAGCCAATTCCCCCATCCGGTCAGTTTGTGGAAAGCGGTGAACTCATAGGATGTCCGGTAGGTGAAGTCTCCCTTAGCCGATTGGACTTGATATTTGTCATGGTCTACAAGGACGACGGAGAGCGAGAAGGCCGGAAGGACCGGAAGGACTCCCAGGTCGATGATAACCTGCTGCAGGATGGTGCGTCCGAAAGCTTCTTCCAGCCGTCCACGGATAGAGGCTAGCTTTCCGTCTCCCGTTTCATCAGCCAGTTTCCGGGCGTAATCCAGCAGGTCGAAATAGGGATAGACGTTATAAAACTGATAAACGGCACAAGTGGCCTTGTCGATGGCATTCTTCTTCGTTGGATACAATTCACACAAACGGATGGCCAATTCATTGGCGGCAGTGCACGCCGACTCCAGTTCCGCGCTTTTCAGCAATTCCATACAACCGTTATACGGCACACCTTCCTTCACGTATCCGTCATAAAGCCGTTCCTCCGAATCGATGAGCGTCCTTCGTGCAGCTGTCTCAAAATCAGCTCCCTCGCGAAGCTTTTCCACCAGGGTGGGAATCAGCGGATTATTCTCGCTGGTGAGCATGAAGGGTGTCGCGAACAGGTAATCGGCATAGGGCGTCACTTGCATCAGGGACTCCATCCCTCCCATCAGGCAGTTGTGGAACAGGATGGCCTTCAGGTGCGGGATTTCCGATTGGACGATGCCCGTGCAGAGCTCGTACATGTTGATGGTTACACGGTTCAGCAGTTCATCAGGGATGATTCCACGCGTGGGCTCATAGTATTGCTTCGGGTAGTCTTCCTTGGCATTGAAGCCGCCGCCATGACCGTACAGCGCCAGCACGTATTCCCGGGCAGGCAACTCCTCTTTCGCCCTGTTCAGGATGGCCGTAATGTTTTCCGGGTCATAGAGTTTGAACTGTCTCGTATCCGCACCTTCGGTATGAATCTTCTCGAAGTCGGTATCCTTGTCCAGTTCGAATGCCACCACCTCGCCCGGAGCCCCGTATTTGCCGGAGAAACGTTCGCCTTCGGCGCCGTATTTATAGACGACGAGCACACGGACCTTCTTGTCGGGAACTTTTGTCTGTATTTCCTTCCAGACATCCTCCATAGAATAATCCATAGCCCCGCCGACGGCTCCGTAGACGATAACAGTGTAGTCGGCCCAATCGGCATCCGGAGCTGGTTTGTCTTTATTGCAGGAAAACAAACAGACGAACGATACGAGAACCAGCGTATAGAGAAAACACTTATTCATACATCCGGCGACCCAAACTGTAACCTGCGTTTGGGTATCAAGGTTTATGCTTTTCTTCTTCCGGTAAAATGATCCATTACGGTGTAAAGCCCGCACACGTCACCAAATATGAAGTTAAAGATGCGGTACGGGAAAATGCCCTGCATCAGCCGGATGAAGTGCTCTGAGAACGGGATGCCACGGTAGCGCCGGTTGCGCTCGATAGCCGCAATGGTTTTGCGGGCTACCACTTCCGGATCCTGTATCTTGAAGAAGGAACGGATGCCGTCAAACATACCGGTATTGATGAAATAGGGGCATATGGTAGTTACCTTCACCGGACTCTTCTCCCGTTCCAGCTCTATACACAGGCTCTCGCTCCAGCCAATGGCCGCCCACTTGGACGACGCGTAAAGGCTCATCTTGGGAAGGGCCAGCATACCAGCCGATGAAGTAACATTGCAGATGTGGCCGCATCCCCGGGTTCTCATGTCCTTCAAAAACCGGAGTGTCACAAACATAGCGCCTTTGGTGTTGATATCGAAGGTGCGGTTGATGTCGGCGTCTGTCTGCTCGGCAAATACCTTATTGTTGGTAATGATTCCGGCATTGTTAATAAGGATGTCTACGTCTCCGCAGGCCGCCTTTGTGGCTTTGTATGCCTCTTCCACAGACGCCGGATTGGAGATATCGGCCTTGAATCCAAACACATAACC
>JAILDI010000180.1 GCA_024689525.1 Bacteroidales bacterium | reverse complement strand
CGGATACAGCAGTATGTATCCAACGACACCGGCGAAGATATGAAGATCGAGGACAAACCTGCATCCTGGAGCAATCACAGCGAATACCGCCTGCTGTCGTCCAGCAACAATTTCTTCGATGTCAAGGCATCGGTGGTGAATTCCCTGTAAAACGGTTTCGGCGTGTTTCGGATTCGCGAAAAAGAGTTATCTTTGCATTATGCCACATAAACTGCTATGCATCCTGGCCGGGCTGCTTGTGCTCGCCTGCGCCCCTAAGACGATAACTGACGACGCCCTTCTGGACACCGTAGAGTGCGCTACAATCAAGTACTTCACCGATTTTGCCGATCCTGGGACGGGCCTTGCCCGCGAACGCAATAATGACCAGAACGGCAATATCGTCACAATCGGAGGTTCCGGCTTCGGAATGATGGCCGTCATCGCCGGAGCTGAAAGGGAATATTACCCCAGGCAGGACGGAATCGAGCTCATCGGCAAGATGGTATCGGCCCTGGAAAAGCTGGAACGCTTCCACGGCGCCTGGGCCCACTGGTACGATGCCGATACTATGGAGCCATTCAGCTTCAGCCTGTATGACGACGGGGGAGACCTTGTGGAAACGGCTTTTATGGTTCAGGGCCTGCTTACTGCCCGCCAGTGGCTCCTGGATAAGGACGAAGACCTTGCGGGTCGATGCGACCGCCTCTGGAAAGACGTGGAATGGGACTGGTACACCCGCGGAACGGATTCACTGTACTGGCACTGGTCCAAGAACTGGGAATGGAAGATGAACCACCGCATCAGCGGCTATGACGAAACGCTCATCACCTACATCCTGGCCGGCTCGTCGCCCACCCATCCCATCAGCCGCGAATGCTACGAAGCGTCGTACAAGACATCGACCTATTATTATAACGGGAAGGAGTATTACGGAATTACGCTGCCGCTTGGAATGGACAATTTCGGCGGGCCGCTGTTCTTCTGCCACTACTCCTATCTGGGCCTGGATCCCCGCGGCCTGAAGGACGACAAGACCGACTATTTCGAGCGCAATCGCGCCCACACGCTTATCCACAGGGCATACGCCATCGACAATCCCAAGAATCACAAGGGCTATGGCGAAGACCTTTGGGGCTTCACTTCGTCGGACGACCCCTATGTGGGATATTGCTCCCATCATCCCGGAACTGCCGATGAGAACGGCACCGTGAGCCCCACGGCGGCCATTTCGTCGATAGTTTACACTCCGGAGGAGTCGATGAAGGTAATACGGAAACTCTGGAGCATAGAGGGTATGTTCGGCCCCTATGGCTTCTACGATGCATATAATCCCGGACACGATCCCGCAATCCTGGAGCATTACCTGGCCATCGACCAGGGCCCGGAAGCGGTGATGATTGAAAACTATCGCAGCGGCCTTCTCTGGAAGCTGTTCATGAGCAGCCCGGAAATAATGCCCGGACTTGAGAAACTCGGATTCAGATACGAAAACCAATAACCATATGAAGAAACTGTTAACCTTAATGATTGCCCTCACGGCGGCCTTCGCAGCATATGCGCAGGGCTATCTGGTGCAGGGAACAATCGTCGACGAAATCGGCCCCGTAATCGGTGCCACCGTCGTCGAGGCGGGTACAAGCAACGGTGTCTCCACCGACTTCGACGGCAATTTCACCCTTCGCGTCTCCTCCGCGGGCGCCCGGGTTGAGGTGAGCTGCATCGGCTACGCCACCCAGACCTTCAAGGCCTCGGAAGTCCCCGCCAGAATCCTCCTCACCGACGACTCCACCTTCCTGGACGAAGTCGTGGTGGTGGGTTACGGCACCCAGAAGTCCAAGGACCTCACCGCACCCATCGTGAACGTGAAGGGCGAGGAACTCTCCAGGCAGGTTGCCGCCAACCCTATGAGTGCCCTGCAGGGTATGGTGAGCGGCGTTCAGATCACCCAGAGCGGCGCCCCCGGTGCAGGCCCTTCCGTGAAGATCCGCGGCGTGGGCTCCATCGGCGATTATGCCAATCCCCTGTATGTGGTTGACGGCGCATTTATGGACAACATCGACTTCCTGTCATCGAACGATATCGAGTCCCTGACGGTGCTCAAGGACGCTTCCGCCGCCGCCATCTACGGTGTGCGCGCGGCCAACGGCGTTATCATCGTCACCACCAAGAAGGGTGCGAGCGGCAAGGTGCGCGTGGCTTATGACGGCTATGCGGGAGTGCAGATTCCCACCAACATTATGAAGCTCGCCAACACGGAGCAGTATGTGGAAATGTACAACCTCGTGTATCCGACCAGCCCCAAGAACGTTGCGGATTACAACGGCGTGAGCACCGACTGGTACAGCGAGCTGGTTCATCCCGCTCTCACACACAGCCATTCCATCGACCTGGCCGGCGGCACTGAAGCCACCAACTACTCGGTGGGTCTGAGCTACTTCTACCAGGACGGTATCATGAATTACTGCACGAACGACTATAACCGTTTCAACATGCGCGCCCGTCTAGACCAGAAAATGACCTCCTGGCTCAAGATGGGATTCAATACCGTTATTTCCCGAAACAACTCCCACAACCCCAATTCCGGGGTTTACTACCAGGCATTTGTGAACCCGCCGGTGTACGGCGTGTACAGCGATGCCAATGTGGATGCCTATCCTGAACACTTCGATTCCCCCCAGCGCTACGGGTACAGCAATTCTTACGGTAATCCGGCCGCATCCGCATACTACACCAACAGCACCAGCAAAGGATTCAAGACGGTATTCTCCGCATACGCAGAGGCAACCATCACGGATAAACTCAAATTCAAGACCTCCTACAATCTGGACTTCACTTTTGCCGATTCCCAGTCCTACACGCCGGAGCATTTCGTGGGCGGCTCTCAGGGAACTTCCGTTTCCAGCCTCTCCAAGACCTACTCCTACGGCACGTATCAGATTCTGGACAACACCCTCACATACACCGACCAGATCGGCCTTCACGGCTTCACCGCAATGCTCGGCCAGTCCACCCGTATGCAGTACAACGCGTGGATGACCGGCAGGGCAGTGAGCGTGCCCAACTTCGACGATGCTGCGCGCTACCTGGTTAACGGCTCCTACCGCAACCAGACCGCCACCGACGGCGCAGGCCGCTACAACGGACTTTCCTTCTTCGCCCGCGGCACCTACAACTACAAGGAGAAATACCTCGCCACGGTCACACTCCGCGCCGACGGCTCGTCCAAGTATCAGGAGAAATGGGGTGTATTCCCCTCCGTCGGCCTTGGCTGGAATATCTCCGATGAAGACTTTATGAAGAATCAGAAGGTGTTCGACTACCTGAAACTCCGCGCCTCCTGGGGTATGCTCGGTAACGACAACGTCCCGGCGAACGACATCAACATCGCAGGCACATCAGGAGTAGGATCCTCCGCCGTGTTCGGAGATACTCTCGTGGATGGCGTGGGCGCACAGACCGTTTATCAGAACTATCTCCGCTGGGAGGTGGTGACCGAAACCAACTTCGGTGCCGACTTCGCCATGCTGGACAACCGCCTCTCCGGCGACATCGACTTCTACCACAGGGTAACCGACCGCGTAGTGTTCCACGCCCCCATCGCCACCGGCGGCGGTGTGGCAACCCTCCTTGCCAACAACGGCAAGGTGCTGAACGCCGGCGTTGAACTCTCGCTCAGGTGGTCCGAAAAAATCGGCACCGACCTCTCCTACAATCTGGGATTCAATGCCACGGTGAACCACAATGAAGTGCTCGCCATCGAAGGCCGCGACAACATCCCCGGAGCCCTCACCAACGGCGCATATGCAACGATGACGCAGGTGGGATATCCCATCGGCGCATTCTGGGGCTATAAGGTCGATGGCATCTTCCAGACTGAAGCCGAAGCCCTCCTGGCCGATGTGGCCCAGCTCGATACCGGCGCCGGCTATTTCATCTACCACGATTATGCAGGCAATGAGGATGGCACTCCCGACGGCAAGATCACCGAAGCGGACCGCGTTTATCTCGGTTCTCCTCTTCCCTGGCTGATGATGGGCTTCAACGTCGGCCTCAATTGGAAGAACTGGGATTTCTCCGCTGTGCTCAATGCCAACGTCGGCAACAAGATTTTCAACGCCAAGCGCCTGAACAAGCAGGTCTTTGCCGATGGTAACTACGACTACGATTTCTACAAGAACGCCTGGCGCGAGGACAAACCTTCGAAGACTTATCCTACGCCCAAGGTGCTCACTTCACAGCTGATGTCCCAGAGCAACAGCTTCTTCGTGGAGGACGGCTCGATGCTCCGTATCCAGAATATCCAGTTGGGATACACTCTCCGCAACGTATTCGGCGGAGGTAGTATGAGACTGTACCTGAGCGCCCAGAGGCCTCTTTCCCTGTTCCGCTACAACGGTTTCACCACCGAAATCGGCGGTTCCCCGATTGCAAACGGCATCGACGGTTCTTCCGTTTACCCGATGCAGTCGATATACACCTTCGGCATTAACGCAAATTTCTAGGATTATGAAAGCAAGAATCATATTTTTGGCAGCTGCAGTTGCAGCGACTGTTTCCTGCTCAGATTTCCTTGATATCCGCCAGGAGGCCACCCTGCCTTCCTCGGGTATGGACTATACAAAGACGGAGAACGTTTTCCTTCCTGTGAGCGCGGCCTATGCCAGCATGCGCCTCAGTGAGGGATGGGCTCAGAACTATGTGGGCGTTATGGAAATCGTTTCCGACGATGCCGACAAGGGTTCCACCGAGGCCGACGGACCAACCGTGGCCCAGCTGGACAACTTCACGTACGGGCCGGACAACAATAACGTGGAGGCGATGTGGAATTACTTCTACAACATCTCTTCCGCCGCGAACTATGCAATCGAGTCGATGGAGTCCTTTGCTGAAGCCATCACTTCCGAGCAGGGCCTCCAGACCGTGAAGGAATGCCGCGGCGAGGCCAAGATCATCCGCGCATACGCATATTTCAATCTCGTACGCCTGTTCGGCCGCGTCCCCATCATCGACCGAACAATGTCTTCCTCCGAGTTGGCATCTATGCAGGTTTCTTCGGTCGATGACATCTATTCCTTTATTTATAAGGATCTGGACGACGCCATCGAAGTGGTCCCTTATGCCTTCACGGATTATAAGGGTCGATATAACAAGTACACTGCAATGGCCCTCAAGGCCAAGGTGGCGCTCTATTGCGAAGACTGGAAAGAGGCCGCCCGTCTCACAGACCTAATCATCGCCAGCGGAAAATATTCGCTGATGAACAGGTTCAAGGATGCCTTCAATGTGGAGAACGAATACGGCTCGGAGTCAATTATGGAAATCGGCAGTTCTGACCTTGGCCAGACCAACGGCGATGTGATGCCGCTGTGCTACTATGCCTTCATCCAGGGGCCCCGAGGCAACAAGGAGCCGTTCCAAGGATGGGGCTACAAGGTGCCCAGCCAGAAACTTATCGACTTCTTTGACGCCCGTGGCGACGTGATTCGCAAGAGCGTCACCCTGCTGGTCCGCGGCGAGACTACTCCCGAAGGCGACCTGGTGAGCGACAACTGCACCAACCCTTATTACAACGGAAAAGTCTATGTTCCCACCAGCACGAATACCCGTTCCTACAATGCATACGGCCTGGACCACAATATGCGGATTATCCGTTATGCCGATGTCCTGCTGATGTTCGCGGAGGCAATGGCCCATAATCCGTCCATCATTCCCACCTCCGGATACACGGCTACCACGGCATTTAACGAGGTTCGCAGCCGCGCCGGACTTAATCCTGCCCTTGCAACTTTGGATAACATATACGACGAGCGCCGCGCTGAACTTGCCCTCGAAGAGAACCGCTTCTTCGATCTGGTTCGCTGGGGCAAGGCGGAGGCCGTGCTCGGACCTCTTGGATTTACCGCAGGCAAGAACGAGCTGTTCCCCATACCGGGACCCCAGAGACAGCTCAATCCCAACCTTCCTGCTACACCCGGATATACTTATTAATCACAATCTATTATCTTTTTAACAACACACAAATCATGAAGAAATTCTTCTTTTTCGCAGCTGCAGCATTAATTGCTTTCGTAGCCTGCACCGAAAAAACCGACGAACCTGAGAACAAACTTCCCGAGGTAAAGACCTGCGCCGAGAATCTCGTCGCATATTTCCCACTTGAGAGTGCCACCAACGCCGTCGTTGCACAGGGCATCTCCTTCGAAAAGAAGGTCGGCCAGGGCGACTTCGCCAAGGGCGAGATCGGCAACGGTTATGTGAACAAGGCAGGCAATAACACAAGTGAGGCCTATCTCAAGTTCAAACTTGAAAGCGGCAATCCTCTTGCCTCTCTGACGGATGTGACCATCACTATGTGGCTGAACAACGTGGAAGAGTTCCAGAAGGGCGGCGTCATTTCCGTCAACGGAAAACACTTCTCCGGTCAGGACTGGCCTTCAATGGTTGTTCTGTTCGACAACAAGAGCGTGGATGCTGAAACCGGTACCAAGAACCAGCAGATCAACGGTCGTTTTATGTTCAAGGACAACGCCGGCGCAGAGACCAATATGTGGCTTGACACCTGGGATCCCGCTTTCGCAAAGTACGGTACCTGGACACAGATTGCATTCACCTATGAGGCCTCTACCGGCGCTTGGGCACTGTATGTTGACGGCGTTAAGATCAAGGATGCCACATACGGCGACAAGATGCCTTTCGGCGGCTGCATTCCCGCAGATGCCAACGCTCTGTATGTGGGCGGCTGGTCTTCCTGGATCGAGAGCTATACCGGCGCTGCAGACTGGCAGAACTACTTCTCCGGCAGCATCGACGAGATCCGTATTTTCAACAAGGCTCTCAGCGAGCAGGAAATCGGTGCTCTCCGCAAGGAGGAACTTGCAATCGCACTTTCCTAATTGCTTTTTACGGCGGCAGGGGGAGGGATCTCCCTGCCGTTGCCAATATGAAACGGTTTATTCTTCTTGCCACGGCGCTGGTTGCGCTTGTTTCCTGCGGTAAAAAACAGCAGGAGGATTTACCCAAGGCTATTGTTCTTTCCGTGTATATCGACGGAAAGCCTGTTCCCGAAGGCACAACCGTGAGTGATATTTCTCTCACTCCGGAGATTGTCCTGGAGTTTTCCCGGGAGATTAAGATGGACAGGGTGTCGCTTGCAAGCCTGGCTTTTTCCGGCGGATCCCTCTCCGGAAACATCGACCCAGCCAAACCGGAGGTGCTGGTGCTCACCCCGGCCGCGACTCTGTCTCCCTTAACGAATTATCGTTTCGGAATCACCTCGGGAGAGTCTTTCGGGGTGGATCTGATACAGGGATTCACATTCTCTTTCTCCACCTGCTTTGATAAGTCCGATAAATTTCCCCGCATATCAGACGAAGAGCTTTTCGAGAAGGTGCAGAAGGCGGCGTTCGGCTATTTCTGGGACTATGGCCACCCGGACAGCGGGCTGGCGCGTGAGCGCCTGGGCTCCGGCGACATCGTAACTACCGGCGGAAGCGGATTCGGGATTATGGCCATTCCCGTGGGCATCGAGCGCGGCTGGATTACCCGGGAAGAGGGCGCGCAGCGCATACTCAAGATCGTGAAGTTTCTCCAAAGTGCCGACCGTTTCCACGGAGCCTGGTCTCACTGGATCAACGGCAAAACCGGCAAGGCAAGCCCCTTCGGCACGAAGGACGATGGGGCCGATCTGGTTGAAACCGCGTTTATGATTGAGGGTCTTCTTGCCGTGAAGCATTATTTCACGGGCTCCGATGCGGTTGAGACTGAAATCCGTTCCATTATCCAAACCCTTTGGGAAGAAGTGGAATGGACCTGGTTCCAGCAGGGTGGGCAAAATGCGCTGTACTGGCACTGGTCACCCAATTACGGATGGGATATGAATATGAAGATAAAGAGTTGGAATGAGTGCCTGATCGTTTATGTCCTGGCGGCATCTTCGCCGACTTATCCCATAACCAAAGAAGTTTACGACAAGGGCTGGAAGGGAACCAATTCATATAATTACAAGGATCCCCTGTTCTTCGTCCACTACTCGTTCATGGGTCTGGATCCCCGCAATCTGAAGGACGATTACGCCAATTACTGGGAACAGAACTGCCGCCACGTACGCACCAACTACGAATACTGTGTGAACTCCACCGCCGGCTACGGCTATAGCGCCGAATGCTGGGGAATCACGGCATCGGACTACTACAATGGCTATATAGCCTCCGCGCCGAATAACGACACCGGAACCATAGCCCCTACGGCGGCACTCGCTTCGTTCCCATACGCTCCCGAGGAGGCTATGGCCGCAATGAAGTACTTCTACTACGTGCTCGGAGACAGACTCTGGGGCGAGTATGGTTTCTATGATTCCTTCGCCTTGAAGAGGTTATGGTTCGCATCGTCCTATATCGCCATCGACGAAGGCCCTATCGTGGTTATGATGGAAAATTACCGCACCGGCCTCCTGTGGAACTGCTTCATGCAGGATACCGACGTGCAGGCAGGCCTCACAAAACTCGGATTTACCTGGAATTAAGCATACCTATTATATATAATATGAAAAAAGTATTCTACCTTGCCGCTGCGGCGCTTCTCGCCCTGGCCTGTACCTCTAAAAACGCTTCGGACCCCGGGATGGACCGTTTCGTTTCCTCCCTTATGTCCAAGATGACCCTCGAAGAGAAAATCGGCCAGCTAAATCTGCCCGTTGCCGGAGCCATCGTCACCGGAGAAGGGGTGAGCGTGGGTGTGGAAGACCGCATTGCCAATGGAGAAGTGGGCGGGCTTTTCAACGTGAAAGGCGCCGCTGAGATTCGCCGGTATCAGCAGATTGCCGTGGAGAAATCCCGTCTTGGCATTCCGCTTATCTTCGGTATGGACGTTATCCACGGCTATGAAACCACCTTCCCCATTCCTCTGGGCCTTGCCTGCAGCTGGGATATGGATGCGGTGATGGAATCGGCACATATTGCCGCCGTTGAGGCATCGGCCGACGGTATTGCCTGGACGTTCAGCCCTATGGTGGACCTTGCGCGCGATCCCCGCTGGGGCCGTGTGAGCGAGGGAAGCGGCGAGGATCCGTTCCTCAATGCCCGCATCGCGGAGGCTATGGTGTATGGCTATCAGGGTATGCCTGGCGAGCAGTTCACCTCTGCGGATCAGATTATGGCCTGCGTGAAGCATTTCGCCCTCTATGGCGGGGCTGAGGCCGGACGTGACTATAATACTGTGGATATGTCCCACCAGAGGATGTTCAACGATTATATGACCGGTTACAAGGCTGCGGCCGATGCCGGCGCGGGCAGCTTTATGGCCTCGTTCAACGTTGTGGACGATGTTCCCGCATCGGTGAACAAGTGGCTCCTGACCGATGTCCTGCGCAACCAGTGGGGGTGGGACGGCTTTGTGGTCTCCGACTACACGGGTATCTCAGAGTGCATCGCTCACGGTGTTGGCGACTATCACGAAGTTGGCGTGCGCGCCCTCAATGCCGGTCTTGATATGGATATGGTGGCCGAGGCTTTCCTCACTCAGACCAAGGAAGGAATCGAGAAAGACGAAGTGTCGATGAAGACTCTGGACCGCGCCTGCCGCCGCATCCTGGAGGCAAAATACAAACTGGGACTGTTCGACGACCCGTACAAGTTCTGCCGCGAGGAAGAAGCTGCCAAAGTGGTTTACAGCGATGAAAATCGCGCTATTGCCCGTCGCATTTCGGCGGATTCCTATGTGCTCCTCCGCAATGAAGGCAAGCTGCTTCCTCTGGCGAGGAAGGGAACGCTTGCCGTTATCGGCCCTCTTGCCAATACAGCTGCGAATATGCCCGGAACCTGGAGCGTAGCCGCTCAGCATAGCAGGACAACGACTCTTGTCGATGGCATCAAGGCCGTTGCGAGAGAAGGAGTTAACGTGCTTTACGCAAAAGGCAGCAACCTCTGCGCCGACTATGACCTGGAGATGCGCTCCACCATGTTCGGCCGCGAACTCGGCCGCGATTCCCGCACGGACGCCCAGCTTCTCTCCGAGGCCCTCTCGGTGGCAAGGCGTTCCGATGTGATTATTGCAGCCCTTGGCGAATCCTCGGAGATGTCCGGCGAATCCTCTTCCCGCTCCGACCTTGACATTCCCGACGTCCAGAAGGACCTTCTGAAGGCGCTCCTCGCTACCGGCAAGCCCGTGGTGCTGGTGCTCTTCGACGGCCGCCCGCTCACCATCCCGTGGGAAAGCGAGAACGTCCCTGCCATACTCAATGTCTGGTTCGGCGGCACTGAGGCGGCATTCTCGATTGCCGATGTCCTCTTCGGCGACGTGAATCCTTCCGGAAAACTCGCCATGACCTTCCCCAAGAACGTCGGCCAGATTCCCCTTTACTATGCCCACAAGAATACGGGCCGTCCCCTGGGAGACGACAAGTGGTTCGTAAAGTTCCGCTCCAACTATCTGGACGTGGACAACGATCCGGTTTATCCTTTCGGCTACGGCCTCAGCTACACCACATTCAGCTATGGCCCCGTTACGCTTTCCAAGGACAGCGTGAAGGCCGGAGAGACTCTTGTGGCCAGCGTGGAGGTCACTAATACCGGCGACGTCGCGGGTAAGGAAGTGGTGCAGATGTACATCAAGGATGTTATGGCATCGGCCTCACGCCCCGTGCGCGAGCTCAAGGGCTTCGAAAAAGTGCTCCTGCAGCCCGGCGAGACAAAGACGGTATCCTTCGGAATAGGCCCAGAGGCCCTGTCCTTCTACAATCAGGATATGGTGTACGCAGCCGAGCCGGGCGAATTCAAAGTCTATATCGGCGGAGATTCCACCACGGAGAACGAGGCGTCGTTCACCCTTCAGTAAACAAATTGCCCGGCCTCCAGGAGGTCGGGCAATTACTTTTAATCTTCTTGCGGAGATTACTTCTTGATAGCGCCGGCGGCTGCATCGGCAGCAGCACCTACACCCTCGACAACCTTGTCGGTAACGGCACCTTCGACCTGCTCTACACCATCCTTGACAGCGGCGGAGATGGGATCGAGCTCTTCCT
>JAILDI010000029.1 GCA_024689525.1 Bacteroidales bacterium | reverse complement strand
GACAGGGGAACGGTGTCTGCCGATGGCGGGCAATGGATTGCCTGGGAGGGAAGCATCGGCCTCAGGGCCTCGTTCAGGAGGCTTTCCCTTGGTGTCGGTTATGGGATTTCAAATTACGACGCCTATTCCACGGCAAGGCTTCTGGAGGTAAACGGTACGGCCTTTGACCAGTTCTATCCTGAGCATGAGCCTGTGGTGCAAAGGGCTTTTGTTTATACAAGTGTTATGTTTTAATTTTGAGACGTTACCACCTCATACTTCCATTATTACTCTGTCTCTCTTGCGGGACAGTGTACTATGACGTTGATACCGACGAGATATATACTCCAGAAGGTGTTGGTGAAGTCATACCGCAGGAGGGGACAACTCTCTCTCTGGACGTTACTTATGAATATGATTATTATACTAAGTTCGAGCCGGGATATGAGTTCCGCGTTTATCGGTACCATGTTCTTGTAAATGATTGGGAATACAGTTCCGGTGTTGTGTGGACAGAAAACCAGAAAGTATCCATTCCCATCATGGCAAACGATACGCATACTCCGGCCACTATAGTGGTGGAAGGGGCAAAGGCCATGGATTATTCTGACTATCCTTCATCATGGGACTCCTGGCATCAGCTGTATCAGGGTACGCAGGAAAGCCTGCCGGAGTCTGAATCTCCCAGGTTCGCCGGGCTGGAGGATGCAAAACTCAAAATGGAGATTAGCGGCAAGACATTCTCTTTCGACATCGAAGACTCCGGATCAGGCATTGCCTTTAAACGTATTATGTCTAGTCTGGGACAGATTAGCGTTCCTGTTACCATAGAGACATTCATAACCATATCCCCTTGGGATTTCCCCGTGCAGATAGCGCAAACAGTCCCGGTGAATCAGGACGCTACAGGAGCAGAGTGGAAGGCTGGCAATATATACTTTGAAGGAGGTGATCTGTATATTTGCCTGAAGGACAAAAAAGTCCAGTTTTTATATCCGACGTTGATAGGACATGTCGCCGGCAAAGACCTTAAGGCCCTGAAGGCGTTATATCCTGGCTGGCAGCGGCAAGACCAGGCGGATATTACATTATATCTGGAATAGTTACGTCCGGCTCGTTTATCGCCGGCATTGTGCCCCAAATCAGAATCTTATAGGAGAAGTATTGGGCTTGAATGACTCTGTGTTTCCGTTATACTCCAACTGCCAGTTGGTTTCGTTCTTGATACGGATTGTAAGGTGAGAACCGGGCTTGTCCTTTTTACTAATCACGCAGGTTAGATTTCCAGACTGGAAATAGGACGTCCCGTCATATATGGGGTCGCTGCCGATGTACTCTTTGTGGTCATAGCCTTTCAATGATATGACCTCAACGTCATATCGGGGCTCGTTTGAATCCTGCACGCCATTGTCCCCAAAGAAAGATGCGATGCTGCCATCAAATACAAACACGGGAGTTTCTCTTTCGAGGTGGGTTTCCGGCCTGGAAAGGTCTGTGAACTGAATGGGGACAGACGATCTAGAAAAGGAGAGGGATACATCACTATAGAAATAGCCTTTTTCGTACAGACGGTTAGTCAGGATTTCTCCATCCACCAAGAAGGAGCCTGAAAGATTACTGACAGTGAAAAGGAACCCTTCTTCGGCGTAATCTCCCCACAGTTTGGAAACCTTGCCTTCTATCTCCCATACAGAATCGTAATCCCCCAATGATGTACCGTTTGTTGCAACCGTCAGCCGTGTCCCTCTTTTACGGTCTATGCATATGGATGACTGGTTACAAGAGATATCGGTTTCAGGGAAGTAAACAGAAATCAGTTCATTATCTAAGGTATTGGTCTCATAATCAATTATGCAACGATCCAGAAAGAAAACATCCGTCAGAAGGTCAACAATATGTTCGTTTACCGCATTGATTGCCATAGCGTGGCTTTGAGCCTCCGACAACCCAGTCTTTGGGGAATACACTTCAGTTGTGCAACCCCAAAGCAGAAAAGTGAGAAACAAAGCGCTGAACAGATGTCTTGTCATGGCGTCTTAATACTAACTGTAAAAATAATCAAATATATCGGATAATGGGCTAAAAACATCAAGGATTGATAAATTTAGGCCGGTATACAGATGTGAGCAGAACGCCGAACAAGTAAAAGGAGAATAGCTGTATAGATTCATATATATCCAAACAACTATACAACGCCTGCAATTAGTTATTTTTGGGATACGATTTGGGATATGATTATTAGTCCTTTTGTTAGTCCTTTGCACAAAAAAACAAGCACCTACATTTATGCAAGTGCTTGATTTTCAATTAGGTGGAGGTAGTCGGATTATAATCACAGTATGATTAGATATACACAGATAGATAAACACCTTATAATCATATAAATAAGTGCTTGTTTGATTTCCTACGATTTATTTGGATTTACCGAAAAGTGTGTATAACTTTGTGCACAGAAAACTATGTGTATGGGTTATGCCGGTCAAGTTCTATCTCTCGCCGCAGGCGAATAAAGCAGGAGAGTTCCCCATCAGAGTCTCCATTTCAGTTAACGGAACCCGTTATCTCACTACCGCTGAATATAAGGTAGCATGGGATGCCTGGGTTGCAAATCTTCCCAAGGAAGACAAGCGAAGGGAGAAGGAAAAGACGGAGGTGATTAGCCGATATATAAATAATAAAGGTGTCTCCGGCAAGGTAATCAACAATCGGCTCGCCCAAATTAAGGCGCACTTCTCCGAATATGAGTTGCAGAAGAAAGGGAAGCCTACCGAAGCCGAGCTGAAAGATGAATTCCTCAAGGCCATCGGCAAAAAGAATGACGCAGATGAAGCGCAATCTGACACCAAGCGGCCCACCTTCTTTGAATATCTGGAAGAGTTCAAAAACGAACAAGGTCTTGCCCACACATGGGCGTATGGCACCATGCAATGCTGGAAGACCTTCGGGAATCATATTGAGGAATTCAACAAAAACATCACCTTTGAGGACTTCGACGAGGACGGCATAACCAAATTCATTGTCTATCTACGTGGCACCCTGAATATGGAAGAGAAGACCGTTCAGAAGCAGTATTCCAACTTGAAGTGGTTCCTCAACTGGGCCATCCGGAAAGGATACACTTCCCAGGATTTCATCAACCGTTACAAAGCCAAGTTCAAGGTCTTGGAGAAACCGGTCATCTTCCTGACCAAAGAAGAGCTGCTGAAGCTATACCGTTATGAAATCCCGGCAAATGGAAAGAAAGTCAAGTTGACGGATGATAACGGGAATGAGTACGAGAAGCAAATCCACGATGCAAGCGGCCTGGCAAAGACTCGGGATCTGTTCTGCTTCTGTGCCTTCACCTCTCTCCGGTATTCGGATATGGCCAATCTCCGACGGAACGATATTAAGGACGGCATCCTGTACATCACCACCCAGAAGACGAATGACCGCATTCCGATCGACCTCAACGCCTTTGCCAAAGAGATTCTGGATAAGTATGCCGATGAAAACTTTGAGGATAACCTTGCCCTGCCGGTCATCAGCAACCAGAAGATGAACAAGTACCTGAAGGATCTGGGCGAACTCTGCGGATTCCGGGAACCTATCAAACGAGTTTGCTTCCGCGGCGGCAAACGTGTTGAAGAGATTTACCCAAAATATTCAGTATTGGGAACACACGCCGGCAGGCGCACCTTTATCTGCTTTGCCCTCTCCAGCGGCATTCCCCCGCAGGTAGTAATGAAATGGACCGGCCACTCAGACTATTCAGCCATGAAGCCCTACATTGACATTGCCGAGAAGACAAAGGCGAATGCTATGAGTCTCTTCGAAATGGAACTCAAGAAATAGACAGTATGCAGATTGTCCGCTGATACTGGCTCCGGAATCCGGTCTCAGAATCCAACAATATAGACATCGCCTGGATCTGGAATCTTTCTTCGGGGAGGTTCCAGATTTCCGTATATCCTGGGATGGCAATGGTCAATCGCCCGGAGCAGTCGCCAGCTGCCAGGTATCCCTTCATTCCTCTGACGCCATATCCCTTGCCGGGATACGTGAGCCGGAGACGGGAATACAGGCGGTAACGCTCGGGATGGGCATTCTGGGATACGTGGGCATCGACAGTCAGGAGCAGATCGCCATCCTCAACAATAGCTGCTTCAAAAGAAACCTGAAATGGCGGCGGCATCCGGAAAGGTTGAGGTGCAGGGGTATGTTCATTACCCATCAGGGCAAAGCCGTGATATGCCGATACAAACAGATTATTCCCCGAGATATGCGCCTTGTGGTCAAAAGGCGGCCGATGCGGCTCTGCTGTGGTCTCATATTCTATCCACTTCAACTGTGTATCGCGATCCAGGGATGCCCAAGCTGCCATTGCCCTCCGATGTATGGCCAGATGCTCCAATTGAGCTGGGGTACCAGGATATGACGCCTTGACCCTCCTTCTCGTATAACACCGTCCATTCCGATGGTAAAAGGTAACGCTACCCGCGGAACCGTAGGCATCAGAGAGGAGTATTGAGGGTCTATACAAGGGCATATCTTACGTTTGTACTTTTGGGCAGGGCAATAGCTCATAGGGACCTTCTCAGGTATAACAAAGATAATCAAAATCAGCGACTTAATCAAGGCCGATTGCACCCGCAGCGGCGGATGCCGCTGCTTCCTTTATATATATCTACCCCAGGTACCGGCGCTCGGGCGGGGTACAGCGGTCGAGATGGCATTTTGGCTGAAGCGTATGTCAAAAGAAGGGCCTTGGTTGTTTAGAGTCTCAAAGGCTGACAACAGGTGCGGGGTGATGTCGTTGAGGTTGGCACAGCCCGTGATGCGGGAATCAGCCTTTGAGTCTCTAAATGACCAAGGGCGCGGAACGAAGTGGAGCGTTGGCCACGGAGGCGGTCTGGTGTGGGAGAATGGCTGGCTTTGACGGCGCAAGGGCTGGGAGACCTTAGGCTCCCAGACCCCGGCAAAGACCGACAGTGTGGGTGGGCAGACGGCCTCCGGGGCCTGGGCCGGGACGGCCCAACACTCTGGGTGCCCGGAGCACTTTGTGGTCTTGGAGCCGAGTACGGACCGCAGCGAAAGCGAGGACCGCACGGAGGCGGAAAGGCCGCAAGGTGTGGAGGAAATGCGCCCAGAGATGGACAAGCCGAAGGCTTACCTTGGAGAACGGACGGCGAAGGTGGTGTGGCAGTTTTTACTGACACACGACCTTTGACGGCTGGGCGACCCGCAGCTGTGCTGCACGTGGCGGCAGGAAGCTACGGTGGGGCGAGAGATGACGGTTCTCTTTCCTTTAAGGTTGAACGGGGCGTGCACTTTGGGGGCGGGGGTCCCCGAAAGTGCGGAGTTTTGCGACGGGCCAGGGCCGGGGATGGCCCTGGAGCAAAACTCCTTTCCTGCCGCAACGCCGCCCGGGCAGGGATGACGGTGGTTCGAAGGACTGCCGGAGCTGCTTAATAATTGTCAGCGAAATTGTGTAACGAGCCGCAGGGCGGCTTGCTTACACAATTTAAATTATGTTATGCCGCGGATTTTCAGGCACTTGCGGTGGCTCGGAGGGATGCGCCCGGGCGTTATTCTCCTCCCTGGGGAGGTCGGGAGGGGATGAGCTGGCACGGTGAGCTGGCAGTTGTGCAGCAAGCGAAGCGAGCGGAACAACTGACTGCTGACCGTGACCGCTTTCCTTATAGACTTTAGCATCGGCACTGCCTCTTGAGCAGGGCTCTATCGGCTCACTTGTCTACATCTGCCCGAACCACTTTGAAAAAAATGCATATTTTTGTGTTACGTTTCCGGATGTCATGTGTTATATAAGTAGACGACACGGGAAAAAGTGTAATAACGGCAGCGATGGCTGACTATTTGACAAATGCGTTCATACGGCTTCGGCAGAGGCTTAAATGGGTTTCCGGCAGGATTCTGCCGGATGCCGATGGCGCGGAGGACATCCTGCAGGACAGTTTCGTGAGGCTCTGGAGCCGACAATATCCGCTGCAGTCAGAAAAGGAAGCTGAGGTGCTACTTACCCGAACCGTCCGGAATGCCAGCCTGAATGAACGACGACGAGCCCGGTCGGTACCCCTGGAAAGGGACTATGCCGATGAAAGTCCTGACACGAAAGAAAAAGAGCGGGCATTCACCCAAATGCAGGAGAAGATTCAAAAGGAGTTAACAGACACACAACGATACATTCTGGAGGAGAAAGAATACGGAGGAAGAACCTTAGAAGATATAGCGGCAGAATTAGGGATGGAGCCCACGGCAGTGAGAATGCAATTGTCCCGAGCCCGCAAAACACTTAGAAATGCTTTGAAGGATGACAGATAAAGAGAAATATATGAACCTGATGCAGCGCTACTGGGATGCGGAGACCACTCCTGAGGAGGAGCGGGATCTGGCCAGGTATGTTGCAAGGGTGGACGACCCTGAGTTCGAGGAACTGCGGGGCGTTTTGGGTTATCTGTCCATCGGCAAAGAGAAAAAGGTTCGGAAAGTCAGAACCGTCCATCTATTCCCTCTGGTTGCCGTTGCCGCCAGTATCGCCGCCGTTATTGCTATCGGCTTCAGCCTCAGGTACAGCGGGGCCAAAGCAGATGATGAACTATATATCTGTTACTCGTATGGGGAGAAGATGACCGACAACCAACAGGTAATGGCGTCTGTCGAGTCTTCCCTTGCCGATTTCTTTGGAGGAAGTTCTCCTGTAGAAGCGAATTTATTTGAAATGTTTGAGCGATGAAGAGGTTATTAATATGCATAATGGCCTTGCTCTTGTTTTCTGGAGCAGCATTTGCCCAGCGAGGGCTGAACTGCTATCCCGTCTTCCGGGGAAAGATTGTCCCGGCAAAGCGGATGATAGTCACGGAAGCACGAGGAGAAAGCATGGCTACATATAAATTGGATTACTACCACAGCGTTCAATTCCAGGTCGATGAGGAGACTGCCAAGAAGGTGGCCGAATTGATTCGGGCAGATGCGACCGATGCACAATCGGCCCAGACCGAAATGACTGGCGAGTTCTTGACATACGCCTTAATACAGCCCACTCCGTTCGCACGGGTGCGCCGCTATCTTTGCTATCAGGCCAGACCTGTCGGAGCTGCCTGGATCATTACGATCCTTTATCTTGAGGGTAGCGCCACCCTTGATGATTTACGTTCCATGTTTGAAAAGCAATAACCCCATGAAGCACTTGACAATCACTATATTATCCATCCTGATTGCTATTTCGGCCGCCGCACAGGAAGCAGACACCACGGCTACCGTGACGGGCGAGAAACTCAATTTTGAGCAGCCGCGTTTCTTGGTTTCAGATTATTTCAGCAGCGTGAAAGCTCATTTGTCTGCTGAGGGCCGCAAGGGTTGGAAGCCAGAATTCACACTACGCGCCAATGCGGAGTTGTTTGACTGCTCCGGTATCTTGACAGGTGGTATCCGTACCAGCCAGAACAAGGTCTTCGGACTGGGTGTTGGTTGGGGCTATTCCTTCTTTATTTTTGGCCCTCAATCACACCCGTCTGGACAACGTGTTAATATGGTTGCATATCATCGGCATTATATTCCTCTGGGCCACAGAAAGAATTTCTCCCTGTACAGCGATATCATGTTGGGTGCGCGCGTTATTTATAAGATGAGCGACTGGTATATGGAAAACGGAGTTATAGACTCCCCCGGAGCAGAGCCCAGATATCCGGTTCTTCCGGGAGACTGGAGGTTCTGGGGATCCTGGCAGCCTGGCATTGCATTCAGTATGTGGGGCAAGTCCAACTTCTTCATTGGCTTAAGCATCGGCCCCACCATTGGGATGCACGCTGGCATTACCTTATAGAATTAAAGATTATTTAATAGGCTTCTGTATTATGAAAACGACTCATTTGTATCTTTCTATCGCAGCTGTAATGGTACTGTTGTTAGGTGCCTGCAATAAATTAGGGTATAACGCACAACTCAAGTTCGAAGTTTCGGACGAGCTTGAGACTAAAGCCATCCTCAACGGCCACTCGGAAACCGGGGCGGACATTACATGGGAAGATGGTGATGTAATCATTCTGGGCATAGAGATATACCAGGACGAAATGAGGATGCCTCTGAATACGGTGGATGGAAAGCTCGTTTACCAAGACGGCAAATGGAGAACCTTTGAGGCAAAGGGCTCATCCTTTGTAGAAAAGGAAAGCATTTCCGTAAGTTCTCCGTTTCTTGGCAGTAAGGTCAGGATTAGGTTCCTGTGCAACAACGGAGACATCAGAAAGCCCGATGCCAACACTTTCGCCGCTGAATGGGTTCGTGTCATTCCTTTCTCTGAAGGGATCCAAACGATTCAGGTCACGCTTCCTTTTTAAACCTGTTTGAACGCCATCGGGATTGGCGTAAGGATCTTCTTTGGTTTATAAAAAAAGCCTCCGGATCTCTCCGGAGGCCAATTTATTGCAACATTACTGCTTATCTTCGATTTGCTTATGCGCATCAGGGAGTGTTTTGTCATCCAACTTCTTTAACGACTTTATCACATCGACCTGATCCAAAAGATTGCGCTGCTCGCTGGCCGTTTGAGATAATATCCTAATTCTATCCTTCTTTTCAACTCCTCGCTTAATGAGATCGGCATTTAGATTCTCCAGATTCGTGAGGATGAGAAGTTCATTAATACTTGCTATATCACGAATATTCTCATTCTTTGCGGCTCTTTCAGGATTGGCAACCCTCCACTGTTTTGCGGTACAACCAAACAATGCAATATTTAGGACATCGGCTTCGTCCGCATAGATCCATTCGCGCTTCTGTCCAATTGTAAGGGTGGGTATCACATATTTATCAATCGCATCGGTATGGATACGGTAATTTGATTTGGCCAAGACTCGTCTAATGTTCCATTCAATATTGTACTGATTAAACTCGATTTCCTTGAGTCGCTCATACTCCTTAATAACGTATAACTGGAAAACCGGGCTAATCCACATACAGAATTGCATGGCAATATCTTTATGCGCAAACGTTCCCCCATAACGGCCAGTTTTGGCGACAATTCCAATAGCGTTAGTCCTCTCAACCCATTCCTTTACGCTGATTTTGAAGTTGTTAAGACCTGCTTGGTTTCTAATTATGGCGAATTCGCCATAATTAAAATTTTTATTATGTAGACTCTCCCAAGCGCCAAGGAACTCAAGAGTGTTACGATTTCTAAGCCAATCCGTTACGAAAAAATCCCCGTCCTTGGCTTTAAGCATATCCGTTATTGAAAAGAAATCCTGACCTTCACTCGTGTTGAAGATCGTTATTTCTGTATTCTCAACCTTTATGATGCGATTCGGCGACATAACAAATAAGTATTACTCACAAAAATACTCAAACCTTTCCAATAAACAAAATACAACTACTTCAAGCCCTTTAGTACTTGACTCGGGCGATTCTCCGATAATGCCCTCTTGCCAATTTCTCCAGCCGGGTTCCAGTCCAGGCCCGGATATATCGCTCGGCAGTGGGGATGGTGAGACCGATGGATTGGGCGATGGCTTTGAAGTCCTTGGCCTCAAACTCGTCGGGGAGATTGTCCCAGAAGGTTTGGAGGAGGAGGGGCTCTTTGGCTTTGCCGACGACCATCCTAGTGGGAGTGGCCGGGATCTCGTTGATGACGCGGAGCATGTGCTGCTGGAGGACTTCGCTGATGGACATGGCCACTTCATAATCGGCATCGCTGCAGACGCGTGGGCTGGCGGTGTTGCCATCGTCCATGATGCGGAGGGCGGTCAAGATCATAGCCATACGGAAGGTGCTGGTGGCAAGGCGGCGGACGGAGGCGATGGTGTCTTCCCCAAAGAGACCTTCGTACTCGTCCTGGAGGAGGCGGAAGTGGTTGTTGAAGGCCTGCTGCTGGTCCGGGGAGAGGGTGAACTTGATGGGCGGGGTGTTCTGGAGGGTGTGGTAGAAGGCCAGGAACTGCTTTCCCAGGGCATCGAAGTATTCGTTCAGGGGCTCTCCGGAGCCTTCGTCAAAGACGTCGATCCATTCGGTTTTCTTGTCCAGGTAGTAGAAGAGGAAGCGGCTGAACAGGCCGTTCTCCACGTTGGACATGAGGTTGACCACCTGCTGCGGGGTGCCGGAGAGGACTGTTGACAGGCGGGGCTTTTTCACCTGGACATATTCCCGCTGGCTGCGGCGGAGGTAGGAGATGGATTCGTGATGAAAGGCCTTGCGGAGGCCGTCGGAGAAGTCGCCGAAGTCTTGTCCGAAGGTGGTGGCGAGGGTGTCACCCTCGGTCTCGAACATCAGGCCTTGCTCGTTGTTCTCATAGAGGGCCTGGTAGATGGCGGTGGAGCTGCTGTTGGCCGGAAGGAAGAGGAGGCGGATGGGCGGTGGCGTGGGCTCCGGGATGCAGTCGGTCTTCTTCTGGCGCTTGTAGGCTTCTTTCTCCAGCCGGTACTTTTCTTCTTCCTGGGCGCTGAGGTCCCGGAGTTCGTCGTGGATGGGCTCTACGAGGCTTCTGCAGAGGCAGAGTCGGCCTTTGCCGCTGCCGGCTCGGGCGGTGACGAAGAGGTAGAGGTTGGGGTAGATGACCATTTTGGCGTAGATTCCGGAGATGTTTGGGAGGCAGGCCGATAGGAGGGCGAGGGAGCCGAGGATGAGCATGTCGGCATCGGCATCCGAGTCGTTGACCTGGGCGATGCGCTCCAGGAAGAAGGGCAGGCGGCCTTTGACCTTGGCGTAGAAGGTGGGCATCGTGAGTTTTCCATCGTTTCCATCAATTCCATCATTAGCATCAAGGGGTGTCTCCGGAGATGTAGCCTTGGTGGCAGCCTGTGAGATGGCCCGTGATGGAAGTGATGGTAATGATGGTTGTGATGGTAAGGAGACGGAGATACCGTGATCTTTGGCCAGCTGGAAGAAACTGCGGATGGTGACGCCGGTGCCCCGGGCATGGAGGCAGTGGTCGTACTGCTTGTCGCATTCTGTGGCGTTGTAGCCGGGATAGAAGCGGCTTAGGCGATGGAAATAGCTGCGGCCAGCCTCCTGCAGGGCGTCGGAAAGGGCAAAGCCTAGCTTGAGCCAATCGGCATAATCGGCCGTAAGGTCAATCCCGGCGGCCTCAATACGCTGAGTAACCAGTTCGATATCGTCCATGGAGCCAGTGCCCTGGGCGGGCACTGACTGGACGGTGGGCTTGGGGTCAAGCCATTTTTCATAGAAGTTATCGTTCTGCATAGTACGGGACGTATTGGGGATTGATGTAGGCCTCCGGGTCGTGGGGCAGGAAGCAGGCGCGGGCGATGTCCTTGCACTTCTGGTCCGGAAGGAGGCCGTAGGTGGCCTGGACGTAGTTGTTGATGGCACGGAAGACTTCCTCGTAGTGGAGGTGATCGGTGCGGATGGGAACTACCCATTTGACGCCGTGGCCGGAGGGGCTGGTAAATAGGAGGGCGGTGGTGAGCTGTGTGTCCCGGAGGAACATTTCCCTGAGCATCGGCACGTTGGGGACGTGGTCGAAGTCCAGGCAGAGGAGGTCCGAGGGGAACTTGATGTCGGTATTCCGGCGGCGGGTGAAGGTGCCGCCGAAGGTGACGTAGTCGAAGTTATCGGCCTTGTAACGGGCGGCCTGGGACTTGTCTGTGAGGGAACGGAGGTGCTCGGTCTGCTCTTTGGCGTAGTCGCTGCGGAGGTAGCTGTACACCTCAATGAGGGTGATGTCCTTGAAGGGGACGGTGTTGCTCACCGGGCGCTTGAAGAAGGAGATGTGGGGCGAGAAGGCTAAACGCTCGACGGCTTTCTCGGGGTTGGTGAGCCAGGTCATCATTTATCGGCCCTCCTTTCGTTGAAAAGTTTGAGGGCAAGATCTACGTCGGTGACAATCTTGCGGCCGTTCTGACGGACAGCCTCCTGGATGACGTGGTCCTTGTAGTACTGGGCAGTTTTGTGGGAGACATGGAAGAGTTCTTCTATGCCTGCAAGGCCATAGACCAGGCGACCGGTAGGCTTATCGGCCTCGGCTGTATTGTTGTCCTTTGCGCCATCGGCGGCTCTTTGTACGAAGTCTTCCATCATCTGGAAGAATTCCCCTACGGTAAGGGTGTAGAGGGGTTTGGCAGAATCAAAACCATTCATGGTATTTATTGGGTTTTGATGAATGCTCGCCGGGTCTTCGGAAGATAAGTCTCTGCGGGCACATCTTGCTCTCCCCATCAGTTCGGCTTCCGTCCTCCCTGAAGGATCGCTGGGACAAAGGAAATCACTCTATACGAAAAGAGCATCTATAATGACCGATTATAGACCAATATAGATGCTATATAGAAATTATAGTATTGATTATCAGATGCCTTCGCGCAACTGGATGTCTTGATTGGTTTGGGCTAACTGCTCTGCGGTTATTATATTACCACCTGGGCCTTTGAGGATACCCTCGATGGATTTCCAGCTTTCCCTTCCATGGGGAGAGAAGTAGTTGTTGTTCCGGCAGAAACGGACGAACTCGGCCCTGGAAACCAAAAGTTGGTTATCATCGTCTATCAAACCTTCTTTACGAGCATGTTCCAGAGCGGCGGCGTAAAGCTCAGGCTTCTTCACAGTAGCAGGGGTAGGATTGTCAAGCTCAATCTTCCGGATATCCATGATGTATTCCGGGAGTTGCAGCCCGGCAGCGAGGAGTGCAAAGACAATCATGAAGAATATCTGCCAGCCCCGGCTCATGAAGCTGCCTCCCAGTTTATCGTATATCCATATAAAGAGCAAACCGACGGCCAGCACAAACAAAGCAGCCAGGACCATATAAACTATGAGCTTATAGGTCCGCAAGAGTTTTAGATAGTGCTTGTCGTTGCGGGATATGTTTCTATTATCTTTGGCGGACATAGTGTAATGTGTTAACAGAACAAAGTTAACCAAAAGAAACGAATTACACTGAGACTTTTTTCAGCGATGGCTATGTGGGGTAGGAAGTAGTGTATTAAAAGAAAATATACACAACTTCGATTTGTGTGTACGAAATTGTGTATATTTAACATAAGTGACTGAAAATCAATCTACTTGGTGGAGGTAGTCGGATTCGAACCGGCGACCCCATGCTTGCAAAGCATGTGCTCTACCAGCTGAGCTATACCCCCTCTGGTAGGCCCTGGCAGAGTTGAACTGCCGACCTCTACATTATCAGTGTAGCGCTCTAACCAACT
>JAILDI010000173.1 GCA_024689525.1 Bacteroidales bacterium | reverse complement strand
CCGAAGTGAAGCTTCAGCTGAACGGGAATGTCGAAGCCGAAGCTGCGCAGGACCGACTTGCGGATCTTGCTGTAAGGACTGCCCTCCAGAGCGGCAACAGAAATACCGCCATTGCCGTCGGCAAGCCAGTAACTGCTCTTCTTTTTCGTCCTGTATGTATCCCAGTTAAGGTCGATTGTACCCGAAATGCCGACATACTTGACGGGCCTGAACTCTCCGCCGATAAGGGAAAAGAAAATCTCCCTGTTCTTGCCGAAAGAAGGCGTATTGTCAAGGAAATTGGCGTCTCCGTCGATCATCACGTGATATCCCCAGCCGAAAGAGCTGTCCGAGTTCCACATGCTCCAGCCATCTGAATCCTCAACTGGAGAACCGTCTTCGTTAAGGGAAAAACTCTGGGCATAAAGACCCATGCTCAAAAGCGCTGCGAAAGCAGCCAGAACTAACTTCTTCATATTTAATAAATAGTAATTATCGATTCCATAAGTGCCATATAAACCGGGCCCTGAGCATCCATAAGGAACGGGAACTCGCTGAAAGGAGTAACCACCAGGGGAAGATCCTCGCTCTTGCCTGAAAGCAGGCTGCGAAGGTTCATATCCTTAACCTCGGGATAACTGTCGATGCGGAAATCGCTGAGCCCCGCCTCCCTGGCGGCGTATTTGATTGCGTCGATGAGAGTGCCCCTCTCATCGGCCAGGCCGAGTTCAAATGCCGTTGCGCCGGCCCATACGCGGCCCTGGGCGATGTCGTCCACCGCCTCCGGAGTCATCCCGCGGCCTTCCGCCACAAGGTTCAGGAAGTTGGTGTACACGGTCTCGATCGACTTCTGGTTCCACTCCAGCTCCGCAGCGTCCAGGTCACGCATTCCTGAGAACATATCGCTATGCTCGTGCGTTCCCACCGTAACCGGATTCACGTGCAGGTGCCTGCGCACTGCATCGCCGTATGAAGGCACCATTCCGAACACGCCGATGGAGCCGGTAATAGTGCTGTTCGAGCAGAAAATCCTGGAGCACCCTGCCGAAATCCAGTAGCCGCCGGAAGCCGCATAGTCGCCGTAGCTGGCAACCACGACCTTTTCCTCCTGAAGCTGCAGGATGGCGCGACGGATAATGTCGGAATCCATCACGGCGCCGCCGGGAGAGTTCACGCGGAAGACAACGGCTTTCACGTTCTTATCGGCCTTAACCTGCTCGATAGTGCGCGCCAGAGCGTCACCCACGATGTCGGAGCCTATCGACCCGTCGGCATAGATAACCGCTATGTGGTTGCGGGAATTGCCCTTGGGAAGCTTGTACTTCTCGGGCGTGATCTTGGCGATGTCGGACACTTTCTCCTTGCCCATCAGCTCACACAGATAGGCCTGGATCTGGTCGCGATGCATCAGGGTGTCCACCAGGCCGGCCTCGTACCAAGAGGGCGCATCGCCCAGGGCAAGGTTGGAAGCCATTGCATTCAGGCTGGACTTGTCGATGCCGCGCGCCTCCGCGATGCCGCTCATATATGTGTCCCAGATCGTGCCCAGAAGGGTCTGGTACTGCTCGCGGTTCTCCGGGGAGATGTCGTTGCGAATATACATCTCGCCGGCGCTCTTATACTTGCCGTGGCGGATGAGCTGCATATTCACGCCCAGGGTATCCAGCAGGTCCTTGATAAAGTACTGCGTGGAGCCCATTCCCGTGAAATGGCCGCTGGCCGCGGGATTGAGCACGATCATATCGGCCGCCGTCGCCAGGTACAGACTGCGGGCGTTGATGGAATTCAAATAGGCCACCACCCTCTTGCCGGAGCGCTCGCGGAAACGCAGCACGCTGGTGCGGATTTCCTCCGTGGTTGCGCTGCCTGCCGACAGTTTGTCGGGCCTCATGAACACCATTGCGATGTCGTTGTCGTTGGCTGCCGTTTCCAGCACGCCTTCAAGAGTAAGGAGCGAGAAGCTCCTGCCGCCGGACACGCCACTGAGGCCGATGGAGACTGATGTCTTGGACCGCTCGGCCACGGGCTTTGAGAAGTCAAGGAAAAGGACCTTTCCCTTCAGCGGCTTGGCCTGGGCATGTGCGCCCAGCAGCATCATAGCCGCAACAATCAATACACTACTAATCTTTTTCATGCTATTTTTCACCAAAAACCAGTTTCATATCCCGGTCGATTGCGGGCTTGGCGATATTCTCCGGAACGAAGCTCCAGGAGCCGATAACCGCCGGATCGCTGATGCGCGCCTGCTCTATCGAACCATATTTCTTAAGATAATTATACAGGATCGTGCGAATCTCCGGATACCGGCCCACAACCCTGTCACCAATTTTTCCAGTGTCGATGCCGGCGGCCTGCAGATGTCCGCCGCCTCCGCTTGCGCGATAGGAAGTCACCGCCACATTATAAGTGCGGGCGGGGTCGAACGCGGAGCCATCGGCCATTGAGGAAATCTTCACCCTCTCGCCGTAAGGCTTGGTCACGTCCACGGTATAATTGATTCCGCCTGCCGATGAGAAATTGTACGTACGTCCCGGGAAGGACCAGCCCCTCTGCTGGGTGCGGGGGTCGTCGCGATGCAATATCTTGAGCACGTTCTCCTTGGACGATTTAACCGTATTGATCCACATATCGTAGGAGAACTCCAGATAGCGGAGCACCTCCTCCCCCGTCATCGTAATCATGTAAAGCTGATTCTCGTAGGGGTAGAACGTGAACAGGTCGTCGAAGATGATGGGGCCGGCCTCGATTACCTTATTGTATGTAAGGGGCGCTGCGAAAGCGATATCGGCCCCGGTTGTCTCAAGGCTGAGGGTGTGCATCAGGGCGATGTAGTACGACATTCCGGCAAAGGCGTCGCGGGTGTAGACGGTCTGGTCCAGCGTGCCCACTTCCGCCATCGTGAAGGCCTTCACGGCCAGATAGTCGTCGTGGAAGAGTTCCTTCATCGCAGGGTCCGCCATCTCCGCCTTCACAGGGATGAGCCGGGTCTCGAAAGCACGGCTCACAATCTTGCCGCCTTCCACCTTGAAGTGCATCTTGCCCTCCGCGACATAGCGGCTGTGGCTTCCGGAATTCAGCAGAGCGCTGCTGTCGCGGGTTTCCACATAGGGCCGATGGTCGTGGCCGCACACCAGGAAGTCAACTCCCTGTACGCTATTGAACGCGTCCAGGGCTTCCGCCTCCAGGATGGTGCCGTCGCCCTTTCCGCATGCGGAGTGCATGGTAACTACCATCACGTCCGGATGCTCCTTGGCCTTCACGGCGTCCACATCGGCCTGAACCAATTCCTTGATGGCCACGAAGTGCATCCCGCTCCAGAGTTCTTCCGGCAGCCAGGCCTTGATATTGGCGTTGGTGTAACCCAGAATGGCGATTTTAAGGCCCGCACGGCGCACCACCTTGTACAGGGGGAAGTATGTCTTGCCGTCGTCATTGCGGATGGCGTTGCCGGCGAGGAACGGGGCGTCCGCCTTGCGGAGGTCGTCCGCCACGCGGTCGTACACCTGGTGCCCGGTTTCAATGTCGTGGTTGCCCACCGCCACCGCGTCGTAGTCCATATAGTCCACGATACGGGAGAACACGTGAGTGGTCACAGTGTCGACGAAATTGAAATAATACGTTGCATCGTCGCCCTGGAGGCAGTCTCCGGCATCGACCAGAAGGACGTTGTCCTTGCCCTGGTCGGCACGTACGCTGTCTATGTAATGGTTCATGGCGAACACGCTGCGCTTGATTCCTCCTCCGGCATAGGTGGAGTCGAAGAATGTGCCGTGCATGTCGTTGGTGGAAAGCACGGTGAGGGTGTACTCACCGTCCCTGAACCTCGGGGCGCAGGCAACCGCCAAAGCGGCGACAAGTACTAATAGAGCCTTTCTCATCTGCGTCTCATTCCTTTCATTTGTTGCATCAGATTTCCCGTCATCGCCGTCTTCATCACTTTGCGGGTGCCCTCGAACTGCTTCAGCAGGCGGTTCACCTCAGGGAGGGACGTGCCCGAGCCATCGGCAATCCTCTTGCGTCTGGTGCCGTTTATTGCCTCCGGGTGCTCCCTCTCGTACGGGGTCATCGACAGGATAATAGCCTCTGTGTATTTGAAGGAATCATTGTCCATATCGATATCCTTGATGGCCTTGCCCACGCCGGGAATCATCGACGCCAGGTCCTTGATATTGCCCATCTTCTTCACCTGCTGAATCTGCTCGTAGAAGTCCCAGAGGGTGAATTTGTCCTTCGCCAGTTTCTTGCGCAGCTCGCGCGACTGCTTCTCGTCGAACTGCTCCTGGGCCTTCTCCACGAGGGAGACAACGTCGCCCATTCCCAGGATACGGTCTGCGATGCGCTCCGGATGGAATACATCCAGGGCCTCCATCTTTTCACCTGTCGATACGAATTTGATGGGCTTGCCCACCACCGCCTTGATGGAAAGGGCCGCACCGCCGCGGGTGTCGCCGTCCATCTTGGTGAGCACCACGCCGTCGAAATCCAGCCTCTCGTTGAACACGCGGGCCGTCTCCACAGCGTCCTGGCCGGTCATGGCATCGACCACGAACAGGGTCTCCGTAGGCTTCACGGCCTGGTGCAGGGCGGAGATTTCGTCCATCAGCTCGTCGTCCACCGCAAGGCGGCCGGCGGTATCCACGATAACCACGCTGTAGCCATCGGCCTTTGCCTTGGCAATCGCGCCCTGGGCTATCTTGATAGGATCCTTCTCCCCTTCTTCCGTGTACACGGGAACGCCCACTCCTTCTCCCAGAACTTTCAACTGCTCAATAGCTGCCGGGCGGAACGTGTCGCATGCCGCAAGGAGCACCTTCATGCCCCTCTTGCTCTTGATGTGGAGGGCCAGCTTGCCGGAGAAAGTGGTTTTACCGGAACCGTTAAGACCGGCCACCAGAACCACGGCGGGATTCCCCTTGATATTGATGTCCTGGGCGTTGCTGCCCATGAACGCCGCCAGCTCGTCGTGCATGATCTTGATCATCAGCTGCTGCGGCTTCACGGCGTTTATCACGTTGGCGCCCAGGGCCTTCTCCTTTACGGTGTTGCAAAAGTCCTTTGCAACCTTATAGCTGACGTCGGCATCCAGAAGGGCTTTCCGGATGTCCTTGACGGTCTCCGCTACGTTAATCTCGGTAATTTTCCCCTCACCCCTCAGTATCTTGAAGGATCTTTCTAGTCTTTCGCTTAGGTTTTCGAACATAACAGTCACAAATAAATCCCACAAATTTAATCATTTTTGCGGGATTATTCAAGATGCTATTTCAATACCGTATAGTCCAGTCCAAGCAACTTAAGCTTGGACTTTATTTCCGGAACTTCGCGTTCGAGAAAATCGGCCTTCATACGTTTGAGTATCAACTCGCGGGCTTCGGGGGCTATGAAATAGCCTATGCCGCGCTTGTTGTAGATTACGCCGTCGGCGGTGAGTTTCTCGTAGGAGCGGGCCATGGTATTTGGGTTCACTCCAAGCTCCGCACCGTATTCCCGCACCGACTGGATGCGGTCCTCGGCCTTCAGTTCGCCGCTCAACACGCGTGCGCACACGGCATCGGCAATCTGGAGATAAATCGGTTTTTCTGCATTGAAGTTCATAACTCTAGTGTTTGATGGTACTTATGCGGTGCCATACGCCCCAGCCAAGACCGCAGGCAAGAACTGTGGTCGCAATGTACATTGTAATCATAAAGCCGCGGACCAGGGCCTTGACGGACTCTTCATCCATATTGTCAATATTCGATAAATCGAGGCCAGGGATAATCACTGCACCCACTGTGCTCAGAATAGTGGAAATGCCGAAGAGGATGAGGATGGCATAGAAAATCTTGTTCTTCTTGAAGCAGATGCCGCAGAGAAGGAAGTACAGGTAGTTTGCAAATCCTCCCACTATGGTCATGGCCACAAAGGATGCGGGACTCACCATCATTTCCGCCATTATCTCCATATCTTCCTCGTCAAATTTCATATTGGTAAGAAGAGTGGAAACACCGGAAATCATCGGATCGCCCACGGTCTTGTCCAGGAGGCAGATGAGCCAGTCGGTTCCAAGGGATACCACCAGGAATGCCACAGGAATCACAATGAGGGTGTTAATGAGCATCGACACGAATTTCTCCGCCTTCGACGCAGGGATGAGGATCCAGTCGGAGCCATCCTTCTTGTCGGTGATGAAGCCGTAGAAACGTGTCATATAGAGTTCCAGCACCAGCGCCACGATTGCGAACACGGCATAGCGTGCGCCAAGGGCGGGGCCGCAATAGGTCTGGTTGAACAGAAGGCCGAAGAATACCCACACTACATAGAGGATGACGCCGGAGAGGCCCATCAGAAGGACTGCCCTTGAGTGCTTTCTCCATAGGCGGGTGATGTCATATTTGAAATAAGTGCCGAAGCGCTTGAATGAAAATGTCTCGTTCATGGCCAGTTACTTTTTAAACATTGCTTTAATCACGTCCTTGTGCTTGTACACGGCATTGAAGAGTGCCTCCATATTAACCTTGGACTCCGCGCCGGTGGTGTTGGGATACACCTGGATAGTGCCTCCGGGAATCTGCTCCAGATAGAGCGATCCGGGCTGGATCTCAGTGCCGTAATCGAAGTACAGCTTCTCCGAAATCTCGGCGATGCTGGCCTGCAGCAGCACATCCCTCTTGTCCAGGATAATCACCGGGTCGATGATGTTTTCCAGGTCGCGCACCTGATGGGTGCTGATGACGATGGCCGATTCCTCAGAGGTGTACTTGGTGATAGCCTTGCGGAACTGGGTCTTCGAAGGGATGTCCAGACCATTCGTGGGCTCATCCATAAAATAATAACGCGCATTGCACGCGAGCGCGAAGGAGATGTAGGTCTTCTTCAGCTGGCCTGCGCTCATCGCGTTCATCTTCTGGTTCTCGTCCACCTCGAAGCCGTGGAGCACTTCCACGAACTTCTCCAGGCTGAAGCCTTTCCAGAAAACGCCAGCTTCCTTGGCAAAGGAGTAGGCCGATGCGTTCACTGGAGCCACCTCGTCCGGAAGATAGTAAAGGTCGGCCAGAAGCGAAGGCTTGCGGTCTATGGGATTGAACCCGTCGATGTCGATGCTGCCCTGGAGGGGCTTCTTGAGGCCGCACAGGAGGGTGAGCAGCGTGGTCTTCCCCACCCCGTTCTCTCCCAGGAGCCCGTAGATGCAGCCGGGTTCAATGCGCATGGAGATGTTCTCCAAAACGCTCACCGGCCCGTAGCTGAATGCAAGATTGTCAATTGTAATCATAATATTCTTTTTTGCCCTTTCGGTGTATTAGTTTATTAGTACACTGCAAAGGTAAGACAAAAAATTAAATCTGCAAACTTTTTCGACAAAAATCTGCAGATTTTTTTTTCGGATGTCCCTCTTATACCTATTTAATAATATCTACAAGAGGAACCGCCTGGAAGAAGATGTTTCCGCGCGAGCTCTCATAGAGGATACCCACAGTGGCGTTGTCCACCATCGTCAGACAGGAGTAGCCAAGGGAACTGCCGGAGTCCACAAGTAGCTTGTGAGTCCAGGTGACGCCCTTGTCCAGACTGGCCTGGATGGTAATGCAGCTGCGCCAGCCCGACGTTCCCTGAGGGTTGGACATCAGGAGGATATCCTGCCCCAGCACATTGTCGGATGCATCCACGTGAATAAGGGATGCCTCGCAGGCCGACTGCTCATACACCTTTCCGTTGGAGGAATGGGCATTCCAGCTGTAACCAAGGTCCGTTGTGGTGAAGACGCGGCGGTAATGGGAGTCCGTCTCGTCGCGCATGGACAGCATAAGAACGCCGGGCTCTATCTCCGCAACGGCACTTTCGCTGGTAACGGTATGGGCGTAGTTGTGGGCATGCCAAGTGAGGCCGTGGTCCGTGGAATACGCAATGCCTGAATTCAGAGGATACAGGCCGTGCATGCTCCTGCTTGCCCCTTCCTGATGCTGGATGGGAATCACAAGGGTTCCGTCCTTCATGGTGATACCGCGTCCGGGGCCCTGGAAGGTCATTCTCCAGTCGTACTTCTTGATCTGGGTGGTAAGATTAACGGGAGCGCTCCAGGTGAGGCCGTCGTCATCGGAATACACCATCATCAACTGAGGCGTATCATCGATGCCGAAGCCGGTTCCCGCCCATGCCAGGCAGCGGTTGTCGCTGTCGTAGTGGTGCCCGTGGGCCCAGACTGCGAAGCAGAAGAGGCGTCCGGTGTTCTCGTCCACAAGCAGGCAGGGATCGCCGATACCGTTGTTCAACTGGGCATCTTTCCAGGTCATTGTGCCGGCTGCTATGGCATCGTCATAGCCGTAGGTGCCCATGTCCATAGCCAGGATAAGGTTGCTCCAGGTCTTGCCGCCGTCGGTGGAGCGCTTCACGCCCACGTCGATATCACGCTGAAGGTCCGTACTGTTATCGTAGCGGATATCGTATGCCGCGATAAGGGTACCTGCGTTGGAGGTTACCAGTGCCGGGATTCGGAACGACTGCACAGTTTCGGCACTTCCGCGCACATTCACTTCGTCGCCCCCGGTATTCACCACAATGCCTCCAAGATGAACCACATCTTCCTGGACGATGGGCAGCGACACGCCGCTCACCACCGCTTCCAGAACGGTGAAGTGAACTCCGGAGCCGATGGGATTTCCGGTAATCCAGAAGTTAAGGTCGATGTCGCCGGAAACGGTGGGATTGGTGAACGAGGTCATCGTCACTACTCCGCCGGCATCGGGTGCCACATAATCGGCATCCATCCAGCCACCCTGGTACAGCCTTAAGCCGGTGACCATGGAAAGGTCGATGCCGGTGATCTTCACCACCAGCCTTTCCAGAGTGCCGGAAGGCAGGGAAAGCGTGGCCACAGGATTGTGGAACGCGGATTTCAGCGGCATCTCGTAATGGCTTACCACCGCTTTGTCTGTGCTGCCGAAGGTGATGATAATCCGTTCACTGTCGGTGCGGCCGCTTCCCTGGCGGGTATAGCAGTAACCGGGATTGGGTCCGGCAATATCGAAATAATGCAGGCCCAGACGAACCTTCTTCGGAGTGCCGTCGGTGTTCTTCTCCAGGATGCTGCTCTGGGCAAAATCGCTGCCGCCCTGGCTCCAGCCCATAAGGTTGGAAGAGACGGGATGATAGATGCCCAGCTCATAGGAAGCGTTCACGTTCGGATTCATCTTCACGCCCGGGCGGAATGGCTCGCTGTAGACATAATCGTTCACGCTGCCGCAGTTGAAGTAGAGGTACTCGTCATAGATTCCGCTTGTGCACAGGTATTCGGATGCAACGTTCGCC
>JAILDI010000161.1 GCA_024689525.1 Bacteroidales bacterium | reverse complement strand
CAAGGCCTTCTCCACGTGAAGGACGGTCTCGAACATAACGCGGTCGCCTTCCTGGATGAACTGACCCATGGAGTGAAGGTCGGCCGTGTTGTTCACGCTGGCAGGGAAGATTCCCTTGCCGTCCTTGCCCTCGGATTCGCCGTAGAGCTGTTTCCACCACTCTGCGAAGTACTGGAGCTTGGGATTGTAGTTCACCAGGATTTCCACCTTCTTGCCATATTCTGAATAAAGCAGGTTACGCATCGCTGCGTAAACCACGGCGGGATTCTCCGCATTCTTGACGGCGAGGGCTTTCTCCGCTTCCGCTGCACCGGCCAGGATGGCACGGATGTCGAAACCTGCGGCCACGATAGGCAGGATACCAACGGGAGTGAGCACCGAGAAACGGCCGCCCACATTGTCCGGAACTACGAATGTCTTGTATCCTTCCTGTGTGGAAAGGGTCTTGAGGGCTCCGCGGGCGGCGTCCGTAATAGCGACGATGCGCTCTGCGGCATCGGCCTTCCCATAACGGTCCTCGATGAACTGCTTCACGATGCGGAAAGCCACGGCGGGCTCGGTTGTGGTGCCGCTCTTGGAGATTACGATGCAGGCCACGTTGCGCTCAGCGGCAAGGTCCATCAGTTCCGCCAGATATTCCTCCGACAGATTGTTTCCGGCAAACACCACTTCTGGCGCATCCTTGCGGGCGAGCTGCTTTGCGAAATTGTGGCTGAGGGCCTCGATGGCGCACTTTGCGCCAAGGTAGCTTCCGCCGATGCCGATGGCGATCACCAGGTCCACGCCTTTGGCGGCCCAGCAGTCGCGTACGGCCTCGCAGTCCTTGATAAGCTGCTCCGGGGTTTCAGTGGGAAGATGCTTCCAGCCGAGGAAGTCGTTTCCCGCGCCTTTTTCCGATGCCAGGACGTCGAAGGCGTCCAGGGCTTTCTTTACAGAATTCTCATACTTGGCCGCATCCACGAAGGAGAAGCAGCCCTTAACATCTACTTTTACCATATTGTTCAATTATTCATTTACCGTAAACGCAATTGACTTGTGCAAGTCGAAGCCCCTCCAGTTCCAGTGCACATACACGCTGCCGACACCGGGCTTGAGGCCGGTGACGTTGATTCCCGAGCTGCCGGCCGATGCGGAGACGACACCTTCAGAGTTGTTCTCTACTGAATACTTGCCGCCCGCTTTAGGGTTGTAGGAATTGTCGGAAGCGTAGATAAATACGTTCTCGCCCACATTGATGGTGATTTTCTCCCCTATGGTCTTGACATCGCCCTTTTCCAGGGTGAAAAAGTTCGAATAAGATTCTGAGTAAGCGTGCTTTTCGCAAGAGCAGAGCATAAGGGCCAGGACGGCCAGCGCTGCGATGACAGGAGCTATCTTTTTCATAACATAAGAATTTTCACCTCCACAAAAATAATCATTTTTCGCACAAAAATGTCCATTTTCGCGATATTATTGCTATATTTGGAAATATCTAACCGATAACCACAAACTGAAACCGATGAATCCCGTCAAGATTATCGAGATCAAGAAAAGCGTCTTCGCCTCCAATGAGGCCGATGCCGACGAACTCCGCCGGGAACTGAAAAGCAAAGGAGTGTTCCTCCTCAACCTGATGTCCGCGCCCGGCAGCGGCAAGACCACTACCCTCATCGGCCTTATAAATGCCCTTAAGGGCTCAATGAACATCGCTGTGATGGAGGCCGATATCGACAGCGACGTGGATGCCGTTAAGATCAAGGAAGCCACCGGAATCCAGTCGATACAGCTCCACACCGGCGGAATGTGCCATCTGGATGCTGAAATGACGCGCCAGGGCCTGGAGGGCCTCGACCTCGGGAATGTCGACCTTGCCATCCTGGAGAACGTGGGAAACCTGGTATGCCCGGCTGAATTCGACACCGGAGCAGTGTGCAACGCAATGATCCTCTCCGTGCCGGAAGGCCACGACAAACCGCTGAAATACCCGCTGATGTTCTCCGTGTGCGAGCTTGTAATCATCAATAAGGTCGATGTCATGCCGTACTTCGACTTCGACCTGGAGCTCTGCCGCAAATACATCGCGATGCGCAATCCATCGGCCCAGGTCATCCCCATCTGCGCCAAGACGGGGGAAGGTATCGACCTTCTGGCCGACTGGTTCAAGGAAAAAGTGAACAACTGGAAAAAACAATAGCTTATGCCTGAGATGTCGAAAAAGTTTGTCCCCAAGCATATGGGCGACAAGAACCCCAATCCCAAGCTCATCAAATTCGTCCGTCACGTCACGGACCGTATTCCGGGCAAGATCAAGATGACCACCGACGCCCCGGAGTACTGGGGCCTGGCCTGTATCTTCGAGGATGAAATGGACGCCGTCACCCGTGAGGCCGCGCTGGACCTGCTGCTGGATATGCTTCCCGGCAGCCCGTTCAAGGTGCGCAAGCATCACCCGTACGCCCTGCTCCACGAGATGAACGCCAAGAAGCACTACACCCCGGACGACAAGTCGCTGGACGAGCTTCTGGACAAACTGTCCTACTTCGGTATGCTGGAGTACGACTTTGGCGACAAATACACCAAGGAGGGCCCCGTACCCGGAACCACATACAACAGAGAGGACAGAATTTACTGGGTGCCGATGTTCGTCCCCGGCAGCGCCGAATATACAAACATGAACACCGACTTGATGGACAAGCACCCGGAGCTGGCGATGTTCTTCGAGCGCATGACATTCCTCCCTCTGGAGAAAATAACGCCGATGATTCCCATGGGCGGTTCCGGTATCGGCATGCATGTAATCCCGGTAGAAAAGGCCATCTCGATGGAGAACCAGACCGTGGACATCGAGCACATCTCGTACTGGCTAAAGCGCTATGAGGGCCATCTCGGCGTAGGAATCTGCTCATGCAGATATGGACGCAAGAAACTGGACGAGGGTTGTGCCGACGACTACCGTGACTGGTGCATCGGCGTGGGCGACATGGCCGATTACCTGCGTGAAACCGGCCGCGGTCACGACATCACATACGACGAAGCGATGGCCATCCTCAAGAAGGCGGAAGACCACGGCTTCGTTCATCAGATTACGAACATAGACGGAGAGGGCAAGATCTTCGCAATATGCAACTGCAATGTTAAGATCTGCAACGCCCTGCGCACCTCTCAGCTGTTCAATACGCCCAATCTGTCCCGCAGTTCCTTCGTGGCCAAGGTGGATCCGAAGAACTGCGTCGCCTGCGGCCGCTGCGTGGAGTACTGCCCCGCCGGAGCCGTAAAGCTGGGCCAGAAACTGTGCACCAAAAACGGCCCGCAGAGATATCCCAAGCAGGAACTTCCGGATGCCGCCAAATGGGGCCCGCACAAATGGGACGAGGACTACAGGGACAAGAACCGCATCAACTGCTATCCCACCGGCACCGCTCCCTGCAAGACGGCCTGCCCCGCCCACATCGCCGTTCAGGGCTACCTGAAGAAAGCGGCGGAGGGCAAATACACGGAGGCGCTGGAACTCATCAAGAGGGAGAATCCCTTCCCCGCGGTTTGCGGACGCGTGTGCAACCGCCGCTGCGAGGATGCCTGCACCAGGGGCACGGTGGACCAGCCAATTGCCATCGACGCAGTTAAGAAATTCATCGCAGAGCAGGACCTGAAGGCGGAAACGCGTTTCATCCCGGAGGTGAACATCTGCTCCAATGTGCAGGATCACTGGGAGGAGAAGATCGCCATCATCGGCGGCGGCCCTGCAGGCCTCAGTTGCGCATACTATCTTGCGACGATGGGTTACAAGCCTACTGTTTTCGAGCGCAACGAGGAGCCCGGCGGGATGCTCCGCTATGGCATTCCTTCATATAAGTTGGGCAAAGACGTGCTCAAGGCGGAAATCGACATAATGCGTGAGATCGGCGTGGACATCAGGTGCGGCCTGGAGGTTGGCAAGGACGTGACTATCGCAGGCTTGCGCGAGGAAGGCTACAAGGGCTTCTATGTTGCAATCGGCTGCCAGGGCGGACGCCTGCCCGGCATTCCCGGGGAAACGCTCAAGGGCACGACCACGGCCATCGACTTCCTGCACGATGCCAACTGCGGCAAGGTGAAGGTGAAGGGCAAGGTTGTGGTTGTGGGCGGCGGCAACGTGGCCATCGACGCGGCACGTGTGGCAAAGCGCAGCGGAGCCTCCGAGGTGCACATGCTGTCGCTTGAGACAGAGGATATAATGCCCGCATCGCTTGAGGAGCGCCGCGAGGCACGTGAAGACGGAGTTGTCCTGCATCCCGGCTGGGGCCCGAAGGAAGTTCTGGGCGCCAAGGCGGTGGAGGGCATCGTCTTCAAGAAGTGCACGTCGGTGTTCAACGCGGAGCACAAGTTCGCTCCGGAATACGACGAGAACGAGCTCATCACTCTGGAGGCCGATATGGTGATTTTCGCCATCGGCCAGACTGTAGTGCTCAAGGATCTTCTCGCGGGCACCAAGGTGGAATTCTTCCGCGGCGTTTATCCCGTGGCCGATAAGCTCACATACCAGACGGCGGAGCCGGATATCTTCGTGGGTGGCGATGTGTTCACAGGGCCCAAGTTCGCCATCGACGCCATTGCGGCGGGCAAGGAGGCGGCAGAAAGCCTGCACCGCTTCGTGCAGAACGGCCATATGACGATCGGGCGCAACAGGCGGGATTTCATCGAGCTGGACAAGGCGGATATCGTGCTGGACAGCTACGACAACGGCTCCCGCCAGGAGCCGGGCGTGGACGAGGGCAAGCTCCCGTTCCAGGAGTACACCCGTACGCTCACGGAGGAGCAGGTGCGCAAGGAGACGGCAAGGTGCCTGAGCTGCGGCGCCTCCGTTGTGGACGAAAACCGCTGCATCGGCTGCGGCATATGCACCACCAAATGCGCCTTCGACGCCATCCACCTGCACCGCGAGCATCCGGAAGCCAGTGTCCTCCGCACCTCCGAAGACAAGTTTGACGGCATCCTCCCGTATATGCTTAAACGCACCGGTAAAATTCTTTTCAAGAAAAAATAATGCACGAATTAGGGATAGTCTTTTATATTATTCGCGACGTTAAAAAGGTGGCGGAGGAGAATGGCGTGGGGCATGTGGACGCGGTGGTTATGAATATCGGCGAGGTGTCTACAGTGGTGCCGGAGTATTTGACGGATTGCTGGAGATGGGCTGCCGACAAGGAGGATGTGTTGCGGGGATGCGAGTTGCGCTGCAATATACTGCCGGCCGTTACGCTTTGCAACGGATGCAATAAAGAGTATCCTACTGTGGAGTACGGGAAGAAGTGCCCGTACTGCGGCAGCGAGGACACTATTCTGATTCGGGGCAATGAAGTGGAAATCAAGGAAATAATAGTTAACGAAACACAATAAACCTTAACCAAATTTAATTATGTTCTTTCAAGTTTATGGGGCTAACGCCCTCCCTCAGTGGGGAATGATGCTTGCGGTCCTTCTGGGCCTCATCCTCCTCAATGAGTTCGCACGCCGCACCAAGTTCGGCGGTATCGTCACATTCCTGGCCGTTCCCCTGGCCCTAACCGCATACTTCGTCGCCATCTGGATCGGCGCAAGGACGGGCAAGCAGTGGGCGCTGGAGAACCAGACCCATGTTTATATGGCGGGATGGTTCCACTATGCCAAGCTATATGCCGCCACGGCCGGGTGTATCGGCTTTATGATGATCAAGTACAAATGGGGTATCGGCGCAAAGCACTGGTTCAAACCTTTCCCGTTCATCATCGTGGCAATCAACATCCTCATCGCCTGCGTATCGGACTTCGAGAGCGCCGCAATGGGCTGGAACAAGTGGTGGCTCACCTCTGAAGGCGTATGGCAGTACGGCGGCTGGCACAATGTGATGAACGGCGTGGCCGGTATCATCAACATCTTCTGTATGACCGCCTGGTGGAATGTCTATCCCTCCAAGGACAAGAAGGATATGATCTGGGCCGATATGACCTGGGTCTACATTGTCATCTACGACATCTGGAACTTCGCCTACACCTACAACTGCCTGCCTACCCACAGCTGGTACTGCGGCGTTGCTCTGCTTCTCGCCCCCACCGTGGCAGCCCTCCTGTGGAACCGCGGCGGCTGGATCCAGAACCGCGCAAACACCCTTGCCATATGGTGCATGTTCGCCCAGGTATGGCCTCTGTTCCAGGAAACCTTCATGAACGGTCAGCAGTGGTTCAAATGGGCTACTCTCCCCGTCCTCTATCCTCAGGGTGCTGAAACCGTCAGCCAGCTTTACGCAACTGCAGGCATCACCGCAACCACGGTAACTCCCGAGATTGTTGGCACCACCGTCGATCCTTCACTCGTAGCGGCCAATCCTTCGATGATGATCTTCATCAGCGCCCTGGCCCTCGTGACCAACATCGCCGCTCTCTGCTGGATTATCGCTATCTCCCGCAAACGCCACATCAACCCGTACAAGTCGGATGTCTTCGTATTCCAGAAGTACTACAAAGACTCCATGGCCCGTGCCGATGTGAGCTAATCATCGACCCCGTGGCGGCCAATTCATTGGCTGCCAACGCATTACTTACCGCTCCCCTGGTGCGTTTTCACCAGGGGAACTTTTTATATCTGCCGATGGATCAGGCACTTAGCCGCCACGCTTGTTAATGAGCAGAATATGCATTATCTTTGAGAAAAATACAAAAGTAATGGAACTGCTATTATCAAACGGTTACACTATCCCGTCTCCGGGTTTCGGCACGTTCAAGACGCCGGCCGGGGAGGTGTGCGTGCAGAGTGTGTGCGAGGCCATCGGCACTGGATATACTCATATCGACACTGCGGCGGTTTATGGCAATGAGGTGTCGGTGGGAGAAGGCGTGAGGCAAAGCGGAAAGGCACGCGGGGAGCTGTTCATCACCAGCAAGGTGTGGAATTCGGAGCGGGGCTACGACAAAACGCTCAAAGCCTGCGAAAAGACGCTCCGGGACCTTGGTATGGACTATCTGGACCTGTACCTCATCCACTGGCCGGCCAACCGGCTCCAGTTCGGGGACAGGGCCGACGCTATAAATGTCGATACCTGGCGGGCGATGGAAAGACTGGTCGATGAGAAGATGGTGCGCACCATTGGCCTCAGCAACTTCTACCCGGAGCATATGAAGCCGGTGCTGGCGGCCGCCAACATCGCCCCGGCAGTGGACCAGATTGAGTATCATCCGGGGCTGCTTCAGGAACCCACGGTGGAGCTTTGCCGCCAGAACGGCATCCTTGTGGAGGCGTGGAGCCCGCTGGGCCGCGGCCATCTGCTGGACTCTCCCCTGCTGGCGGGTATTGCCACCAAGCACGGGAAGTCATCGGCCCAGGTTCTGCTGCGCTGGGTTATCCAGAACGGCATTCTGCCCCTGGTGAAGTCGGTGCACGCTGAGCGCATCCGGGAGAATCTGCAACTGTTCGACTTTGAACTGTCGGCCGATGAGATGTCGGCAATTACAGAAATGCCTGAATCCCGTTTCGGCTCGCATCCGGACACTGCTACTTTCTAGGTTTTTTTTGTATATTTGCATCTGCTAAAACTTAAGACTATGGCATTAGAACAGCAAATCCAGGAATCCATAAAGGAGGCCATGAAGGCCAAGGATACGGTGGCGATGAATGCAACCCGCGCCATCAAGGGTGAAATCCTCCTGTTCAAGACCGCGGAAGGCGGCAGCAAGGAGGTAACCGACGGAGACATCCTCAAGATGATCCAGAAGCTGGTTAAGCAGCGCAAGGAGGCCGCGGAGCAGTTCGTGGCCGCAGGGCGTCAGGAACTGGCCGATAACGAGCTGGCGGAAGCCGCCGTTATGGAGAAGTTCCTCCCCAAGCAGCTTTCACCAGAGGAAGTGGAGGTGAAGATCCGGGAAATCATCGCCCAGACCGGCGCCACATCCATCAAGGATATGGGCAAGGTGATGGGCGCCGCCAACAAGGCCCTCGCAGGCCTGTCGGACGGCAGGACCATCTCCGGCATCGTGAAACAACTCCTTAGCTAAGCGCCATATGAAAAAGATAGTCATCGCCTGTGTGGCCGCACTCATTTCCCTGTGTGCGGCTGCACAGGATTCTTTCCTGAGCCATATGTTCCTTCCGGTCGATGCCGGAGTGTCATTATCGGCCCGGGACGGTATCGGCGGCGCGTTCTATATGCGCGCCAGCCTCGAGTATCGACCCAATATCCACAAAGGGCTCTTCGTGCTGGCGGAGCTTGACACCCGCACGCACCCCTACGACGAAAACGGCATCCAGTACACCAACGTTGCCCAGGGCGACGCCGCCTTCACCGATATCCTCATCGGCCCGGGCTGGCGCATTATGTTCTCGGATCAATTCAAACTGGCCCTGGGCCTGCAGGGCGGCGTTTCATTCCTGACTCTGAAGGAAGTGTCGAAAGCCAGCACAACCGAGTACGCGCTCGAGGGCGTGGACAAGACGTATATGGCAGTCAAGGGCAGCGCTATGCTGGAGTACTACCTCAACCCGTCCTTCGACCTGTTTCTGGGCATCGGCCTACCCGCCACCTTCGTACCTTATATAAGTTACAGCGCGGATCCCCTGGTGCTCTTCCCCACCTTTAGCGTGGGCTTTAATATGGCATTGGAATAGTCTCGATATTCATCATACTGATTACCGCCGTCGTAAGCATCCTGTGCTTCACGGGGAAGTTGAGCAGCAGTTCGCTGATGTTCAACGCATATCAGGTGTGGCATAGGAAGCAGTGGTACCGCATGCTCAGCTACGGGCTGGTGCACGGCGGATGGGGGCATCTGATCTTCAATATGCTCACGCTGCTGTTCTTCGGGCCAGTGGTTGAGAAATATTTCGCGGCGGAATTCGGGGACGATGGCGGAATGGCGCTGTATACATTGCTGTATATCAGCGCCATTGCCGTATCGACCATCGGCGACCTGATTAAATATCGCGATCAGGCTGGCTACAACGCAGTCGGCGCTTCCGGCGCCGTATCGGCCATCCTCTTTGCGTCGATCCTGTTTGAACCCAAGATGGGAATCTACATCTTCATGATTCCCATCCCCATCCCGGGCTACATCTTCGCGCCACTCTACCTGCTATACTGCTGGTACATGGCCCGGCGCAACGCTGACAACATCGGCCACACCGCCCACTTCTGGGGCGCCGTCTACGGCCTCCTCTTCCCCCTCGCCTGCCGCCCCTCCATCTTCCTCCACTTCCTGTCGCAACTGGGATTACTCTGACAT